>NZ_CP030929.1:321895-643791 GCF_003325955.1 Aurantimicrobium sp. MWH-Uga1
TGCCGATAGGGATTTTGGCGGGAAGATATCGCTCGAAAATAGTGAGCACTATCGAATCACTGGGCTATCTCCCGCTGGGATTACCTGGAATCGTAGTTGGACTTGCTCTGGTCTTCTTTGCGTTGTCTACGGTTCCGGTGCTGTACCAGACGGCGTTCTTGTTGGCCTGTGCCTACGGCTTGCTGTTCATGCCTAAAGCTGTGGGAACTATTCGCCAATCTGTGCGAGCTATACCAACGTCCCTGTCCGATGTGTCATCTTCCCTGGGGTATTCCACGAGACAGCGATTGGTCTCGGTGTATTTACCGTTGACCCGCACGAGCTTTCTCGTGGCCTGGCTACTGATTGGAGTCACCGCGATGAAAGAACTTCCAGCCACCTTGATGCTGCGTCCAACTGGAATGAACACCTTGGCAACTGAGTTGTGGGCGAAGACAGATGTTGCCTCCTATGGCGCGGCAGCGCCCTATGCGCTAATGCTTGTCATCATTGCGGCAATCCCTACACTCTTGTTAGTGCGTTCAGAAACGACCCCGGAGGTGAAGTCATGAGAGCTTTTCTAGACATCACAGACCTCAACGTTTCGTATGGGCACACTCACGTTCTTTTTGATATCAACCTTGCAGCACAGCAGGGCGACTTTGTTGCGATAGCAGGCCCCAGCGGTTGTGGAAAGACCACCCTGCTTCGAACAATCCTGGGGCTCGAACGGGCTCAAAGCGGAACAATTCGTCTAGGACGCAGCATTCTCACCATGCACGGAATTCATCTGGTTCCAGAAAAGCGCAACATCGGCTGGGTTCCCCAAGACGCGGCACTTTTTCCCATGCTGACGGTGGCAGAAAACATTGCGTTCTCCTTGGCTAAATCTCCTCGGGGAGTGAAAAAGCAGGCCCAATCAGAACGTGTGGACGAACTGTTGGAACTCATCAACCTCACTTCGCTGCGCAACAGAATGCCCAGCGAGCTCTCTGGCGGACAAGCCCAACGCGTTGCTCTAGCTAGGGCACTGGCTGCTCAACCACAACTGGTGTTGATGGATGAGCCTTTTGCCGGGCTCGACCCTGTCTTGCGATCTGACCTCCGCGCTGAAGTCAAAGCCATCCTCAAAGCAAGTTCGACAACGGCACTGTTGGTCACTCATGACCAAACAGAGGCTCTTTCTATTGCAGACACAGTTGCTCTGCTCAACCAGGGACGTATTGAGCAAGTGGGAGCACCTTCAGTGGTCTACAACACTCCTGCAAGCAAATGGGTAGCCGAATTCCTTGGTGAAGCAAACCACCTTGTGGGTACCCGGCGCGGTGATGTCGTGGAGACAATTCTGGGAACAACACCGTTCACCTGGAGCGGTGAACCTTCGGAGAGAGTGACTCTTGATGTGTTGATTCGACCCGAGTCTTTACGTATCACCGAGTCGGGGGACTGGAAAGTCACCGCGATTGAATATTGCGGTCATGACGCCCTCTTAACTCTGCACAGAGGTATGGACAGGCTCGATGTTCGTGTTGCACCTCAGGAGATACGCTCTCGGGGTGATCAGGTCGGTGTGGCACTGGAAGGGCCGGTATTGGCATACCCTGCCTCCTAGGGATTGTGCGTGGTTCGAGGGTTGAGCTGAGCAAAATAGAATAGAAGCTATGTCTGCCGGCAAAAGCTTTTATGTAACCACGCCTATCTTCTACGTGAACGACGTGCCCCACATTGGTCACGCCTACACCGAGGTTGCTGCTGACGTGCTCGCACGCTGGCACCGCCAGGCTGGAGACCGTACCTGGATGCTCACCGGTACTGACGAGCACGGTGAAAAGATCTTGCGGACCGCAACCGCTAACGGGGCAACGCCGCAGGAATGGGTCGACCGTTTAGTGGAGTCTGCCTGGAAGCCTCTGTTGGACACCATCGACATTTCCAACGATGACTTCATTCGCACCACCGATGCTCGCCACGAAGATAACGTCAAGAAGTTCCTTCAGCATCTGTATGACGCTGGGTTTATCTACACCGGTGAATACGAAGGTTCTTACTGTGTTGGATGTGAAGAATACAAGCAGGATTCAGACCTCGTAGAGGGCACCGGTGAATTCGCGGGTGAGAAGGTCTGTGCTATTCACTCCAAGCCGGTAGAAAACCTGCACGAGAAAAACTACTTCTTCCGCATGAGTGATTTCACTCAGCCTTTGCTCGACATGTATGAAGCAAACCCCAACTTTGTGCAGCCAGAGTCTGCGCGCAACGAGGTTGTGCAGTTTGTGAAGCAGGGTCTGAACGACCTTTCCATTTCACGCTCGAGCTTCGACTGGGGAATCAAGCTTCCCTGGGATGAATCCCATGTTGTGTACGTATGGTTCGATGCCCTGCTGAACTACATCACGGCAGCTGGCTATGGCTATGACGAAGAGAAACTGGCGTCGCTGTGGCCGGCAACTCACATCGTGGGTAAGGACATCCTGCGCTTCCACGCAGTGATCTGGCCAGCAATGTTGATGGCTGCCGGTGTCGAAGTACCGCACCAGGTTTATGGACACGGTTGGCTGCTTGTTGGTGGCGAAAAGATGTCTAAGTCCAAACTCACCGGTATTGCACCCAACGACATCACTGACACTTTTGGTTCTGATGCGTTCCGCTACTACTTCATGAGTGCCATCAGCTTTGGTCAGGATGGCTCCTTCAGCTGGGAAGACCTCTCTGCTCGTTACCAAGCAGAGCTGGCAAATGGTTTCGGTAACCTCGCCTCACGCACACTAGCTATGGTCACGCGCTACTTTGATGGTGTTGTTCCTGCAGCAGGTGAGCTCACACCTTCGGATAAAGCCATCGTGGATGTTGTCGCTGCTTCTGTTGCAGAAGCAGACGCTGCAATTGAGCGACTTGCCATTCACGAAGCCGTGGCCGCGATCTGGTCTATCGTTGATGCCCTCAACGGTTACATCACCGAACAGGAGCCATGGGCTCTTGCCAAAGATCCTGCTCAGGCAGAACGTTTAGCCACGGTGCTCAACACTGCGACTGAAGGTTTGCGGGCACTTGCTGTCCTGCTTTCTCCCTTTATGCCTCAGACAACCCAGAAACTGTGGAACGCTCTTGGTGTTGAAGGTAGCCTCGGTGCACTGACTGCACAGCCTATTCGTGAGGCTGGAAGCTGGAACCAGATTCCTGGGGGAACAACCGTCGGAACTCTGGAAGCACTCTTCCCCCGCATTGAGTCGGCTGCTGAGTAATCCTCAGGACAACGTATGACCGAATCGGCATATATCCGCCACCGGGACACCACCTCGGAGCACGGACAGAAGCGTGATTTGTCCTACCCACCACTGCCAGAACCACTTCCGGTGGCGGTCTATGACAATCACACGCACCTCGAGATTTCCGATGGAGATCAGCCCATTGATTACCGTGAACATCTCGAACGGGCAGCAGAGGTTGGCATCGTCGGCGTCATACAAGTGGGCGGGGATGTCGAAACCTCGAAATGGTCTGCTTCTGTTGCTGCAGCTGAACCACGCATGTTGGCAGCAGTAGCTATCCATCCCAACGAAGCCCCCAACTATGAACAAGCAGGAACTCTTGATGACGCGCTCGCGGTCATCGATGAGTTAGCTGCCTGGCCTCGCACGCGCGCGGTGGGAGAGACGGGGCTTGACTTCTTCCGTACAGGACCGGAGGGACTTGCTGCCCAACACCGCTCGTTTGAAGCACACATCGAGATTGCGAAAAAGCACAACATTGCCATGCAGATTCACGATCGTGATGCGCACGATGACGTGATTGAAACTTTGTTGCGGGTAGGAGCACCAGAGAAAACCGTATTTCACTGTTTTTCAGGAGATGCCGCCATGGCACAGATTGCCGCAGATAACGGGTGGTATCTCTCCTTCTCAGGAACCATTACGTTCAAAAAGAATGACGAACTCCGCGAGGCGCTTAAAGTCATTCCACCTGAGCTCGTGTTGGTGGAAACGGATGCACCCTTCCTCACGCCAACCCCGTTTCGCGGCCGTCCCAACGCGCCCTATTTGACCCCACACACGGTGCGAGCAATGGCAGAGGTGCTTGAGGTGGACTTAGGGGATCTGTGTGCACAGATCGCGTTTAACACGGAAACGGTTTACGGCTCGTGGCAAGACGGGCTTGTTGAATGAGTGTGAAACTCCTCGGCCCCGCCGAGATACGTGACCTAGCTGAGCTGCTTGATGTCACCCCGACCAAGAAGCTGGGACAAAACTTTGTCATCGACGCCAATACGGTGCGCAAGATTGTCAAAGTTGCTCACGTGGAAGCTGGGGACTCGGTGGTGGAGATCGGTCCAGGCCTCGGCTCACTCAGCTTAGGCATCGTGGAAGCAGGTGCCTCCCTCGTTGCTGTCGAGATTGATGGTCGTCTTGCAACGCAGCTGCCGGAAACCTTTTCCCAGATGGCACCGGATGCTCACCTGACGGTCATTCATGAAGACGCCATGAAGATCATGGAATTGCCCAACGAGCCCACACGCCTTGTAGCAAATCTCCCATACAACGTCTCCGTTCCCGTCCTTCTGCACTTTTTAGAGCACTTCCCAAGTATTCGCTCTGGTGTTGTCATGGTGCAGGCAGAGGTTGGTCACCGTCTGGCTGCTGAGCCAGGCTCCAAGGTGTATGGCGGACCCAGCGCTAAAGCTGCCTGGTATGGGTCATGGCGTATTGCTGGGACTGTGAGCAGGCAAGTTTTTTGGCCCGTACCCAATGTGGATTCTGTGTTGGTCGGTTTTGAACGCGATGTCGAAGAGCCCGGAGACGAGGCTCTTCGTCGCCGCACATTCGACATTATTGATGCCGCCTTTGGCCAGCGTCGGAAAATGCTTCGCCAAGCTTTGGCAGAATTATGTGGTTCCAGTGCTGCAGCAATTGAACTTCTTGAACGCTCTGGCATCGAACCCACTTTGCGCGGAGAGCAGTTGGGCATCGCTGAATTCGTATCTATCGCCCGCGCCAGTTAGGTTGGATTTATGACCGACACTGGCGTCCGAGAGATGGTTCACGTCCGAGCCCCCGGCAAGATCAATGTCTCACTCGCCGTTGGCGCAGTGATGGAAGATGGCTACCACGATGTAGCGACCACCTACCAGGCTGTTTCACTCTACGAAGACATTCGTGCTTATCATGCTGATGATTTCTCCGTCAGCTTCACCGGCGACTTTGATCTCAGTGGCATCCCCCTAGATGCATCCAACCTGGCCATCAAAGCAGCCCAGCTGCTCGCCCGCACTGCGAAATATCGTGGCGGGGTTCGCCTCGAAATCCAGAAGAACGTTCCCATTGCCGGCGGTATGGGTGGAGGCTCAGCAGATGCTGCCGGATCACTCGTCGCCTGTGACGCACTGTGGGGAACCAACCTGGGTAAGGATGCACTCCTAGAACTTGCTGCGCAGCTGGGAGCAGATGTTCCCTTTGCGTTGATGGGTGGCACCGCCATTGGTACTGGTCGCGGCGATCGGCTTAGTCCCGTACTGACCAGTCACGAACATTTTGAGTGGGTTCTTGTCTTGGCTGAATATGGGCTGAGCACTCCTGCCGTCTATGGCGAGCTTGATGCGCACCGTGAACGTCACGTTGCAGACATCAAACCCGCACCGCAATCTCCCACAGTGGACACCCACGTTCTGCAGGCGCTGCGTGCAGGAGATCCCGTCATGTTGGCAGACTCCCTCAGTAATGATCTGCAAGCACCTGCACTGCACCTCCAACCAGCACTCGTTGACATTCTCGAACTGGGTGAAAGTAATGGGGCCCTCGCCGGTATTGTTTCCGGTTCTGGCCCCACACTGGCTTTCCTCGCGCAAGACGTTGAATCAGCGATTGATCTGCATGTTACCTTGAGTTCTGCCGGTCACAAGGTTGTTCGAGTTACTGGTCCAGTTCACGGTGCCAGACTCGTGAACGACTAATGGCGCACCTTCTCGGTGGAGAAAACATCCACCTGGAATTCCCCACCCGCGTTATCTTCGAGGGCGTCACGGTCGGCATCAACGATGGCGACCGGATTGGCATCGTCGGCCGCAATGGTGATGGAAAATCCACCCTGATGAAGATTTTGGCAGGACGCCTTGAACCAGATCAGGGCCGTGTCACCCGCCGCGGGGGCATCACCCTCGGCATGCTCGATCAAGCCGACGAGGTCGACCCTTCCCTCACCGTCGGCGAAGCAATCGTGGGCGGGATCGAAGAACACGTATGGGCTGGCGACGCCAAAGTTCGTGATGTGCTGGCAGGGCTTGTCGCCGATATTCCCTGGGATGCGAAAGTCGGAGATCTCTCCGGTGGTCAGCGTCGCCGCGTTGCACTGGCCGCGCTGCTCACCGGCGACTGGGATGTCATTTTCCTCGATGAGCCCACCAACCACTTGGATGTGGAAGGTATCGCGTGGCTTGCTAGTCACCTCAAGAAACGCTGGCCTGCAGGACAAGGTGGTCTTGTTGTCGTCACTCACGACCGCTGGTTCTTAGATGAAGTCTCCACCGCTACCTGGGAAGTTCACGACCGTATTTTGGAGCCCTTTGAAGGTGGCTATGCAGCGTATGTGTTGCAAAGAGTCGAACGCGATCGTATGGCCGCCGTCAGTGAAGCAAAACGCCAAAACCTGATGAAGAAGGAACTGGCGTGGTTGCGTCGCGGTGCTCCTGCTCGCACAGCCAAGCCCAAGTTCCGTATCGAGGCAGCTAACGCCCTTATCGCCGATGAGCCACCCGTTCGTGACAAGGTCACTTTGGCCTCCATGGCTATGCAACGACTGGGTAAAGACGTGGTTGATCTGGAGAACGTCAGCGTGAGCTTTGGCGAACAGAAGGTGTTGAAGGATGTGACGTGGCGTATTGCGCCGGGGGAGCGCACCGGAATCCTCGGTGTCAACGGCGCAGGCAAATCAACGCTCTTGGGGGTGGTCTCCGGTCACGTTCAGCCCACCTCTGGACGCGTGAAGCAGGGAAAGACCGTCAAAATTGCCACCCTCACCCAGCAACTGGATGAACTCACAGCAGTTCAAGACATGCGTGTGAGCGCGGTGGTTGCGGAAAAGAAAACAACCTATTCCGTCGGGGGCAAGGAGATGACTCCGGGGCAACTTTTGGAGCGTCTGGGTTTCACTTCTGCCCAGCTGGCAACCCCGGTGAGAGATCTCTCTGGTGGTCAAAAGCGCAGACTGCAGCTGTTGTTGATTTTGCTGGACGAGCCCAACGTGTTGATTTTGGATGAGCCCACCAATGACCTCGATACCGACATGCTCGTGGCGATGGAGGACCTTCTGGACACCTGGCCAGGAACTCTGCTCGTGATTTCTCACGACCGCTATCTGCTCGAGCGCATTACCGATAACCAATACGCGGTTCTCGAGGGGCACTTCACCCACTTACCCAATGGCGTTGACCAATACTTGTCTATCCGCGCCAAACAGCTGGCTGCGCCAGCAGCAGTACCCACGCAGGCGTCAGTCGCTGCCAAGCCACACAGTTCTCTCAGTGGTGCGCAGCTGCGCAACGCGGAGAAAGAATTTGCGTCCATCGAGCGCAAGATTGCCAAGCAGCAGGAGGATGTGAAAGCAATCCACGCCAAAATGGCGGAGCATGACCCGAACGATTACGTCGGTTTGGGCGCACTAGCGGAAGAAATTAGTAAGTGTGAAGGCACTATCGCAGATTTGGAAATGCGATGGCTCGAGCTCAGTGAGCTACTGGGCTACTAACTAATCGATTGAATCCTGCTCAACAACATCGATACTCAGTCTGCGCAGGGATTCGGCTAAGCGATGTTGTTCAGAGCGGGAAAGTGACGCTAGTAGCAGAGCTTCAGCATCCACCAGGCGCGTGATTGCTGCATCAACACGGGTGAGTCCAGCTGCGGTCATCTCCACCAGGACACCACGACCATCGTTGGGATCCTCGCGACGGATAACAAGTCCGTTTTCAACTAAACGGTCGATGCGGTTGGTCATAGTTCCACTGGAAACCAGGGTTTGTTTCAGCAAAGCCTTCGGGCTCAGTTGATAGGGGGCGCCTTCACGGCGCAGTGCTGCAAGTACATCGAACTCCCAGGATTCCAGCTTGGATTTGTGGAAAGCATCCTTTCGGGCCCGGTCCAACAGCTTCGCTAAACGCCCAACACGCGAGAGAACTTCGAGTGGAGAAAAGTCGAGATCCGGGCGTTCGCGCTTCCACGAACGCACAATGCGGTCGACTTCATCATTCTCTGGGGCCATGAAACCATTATCCCTTCTGGAATCTGGCAGACTGTACTAGTGACATCCAGTGCTGGATTTCACAATTCCGCCATAGTGTAATGGCAGCACAACAGTCTTTGGATCTGTTGGTCTAGGTTCGAGTCCTGGTGGCGGAGCTCCCCATAACAACATTGGAGAAACTTTGGCCGACGCACAGCTAGCAATCGTAGTTCTTGCGGCAGGCCAAGGAACTCGAATGAAGAGCTCAACTCCCAAGCTGTTACACAAGCTGGGTGGAGTATCAGTGGTCAGCCATGTTCTTGCAACCGCTCGCCAGCTTGATGCTGCTCACGTTGTTTCCGTGGTGCGCCACGAACGTGATCGCTTAGTTGAAGTCATCGAGGTTGATCTGCCGCAGAGCATCATTGTTGACCAGGATGAGATTCCTGGAACTGGTCGAGCTGTTGAACTTGCCGTTGCGGCACTGCCTTCTGGTTTTGCTGGTGATGTACTTGTTGTCAACGGTGATGTTCCACTCTTGGATGCTGAAACCTTGCAAGGTTTGATAAATCAGCACCGCGACGCTCAGGCAGCAGCCACAATTCTCTCAACAGTTTTAGAAGATGCAACAGGTTATGGCCGCGTTGTTCGCTCGGCAGACGGCAACCTCGAAAAACTCGTTGAACACAAAGATGCCACGGCAGAGGAACTAGCCATCAACGAAATCAACGCGGGAATTTATGTGTTCTCCGCACCTGAACTTCGTGCACAGCTCAGTAACCTCACCCTCGATAACGCCCAGGGCGAGAAATACATCACGGATGTGATTGGTCTGCTACGTCAAGCAGGTGCAACGGTGGCTGCTGTCGAGATTTTGGATTCTTGGAAAGTTGAAGGAATCAATGACCGGGCGCAACTCTCGCGCGCAGCAGGGCTACTCAACGGATTGATTGTTCGCGGTTGGCAGCTTGCCGGTGTGACCATCACTGATCCTGCAACCACGTGGATTGATATCCAGGTTCAGCTCGCTCCAGATGTTGAAATCAAGCCAGGAACCCAGCTCCTTGGCGCCACGGTTGTCGAAACTGGCGCGGTAATTGGGCCAGACACCACGCTTCTCGATACTGAGGTGGGGGAAGGTGCTGTGGTCAAGCGCACCGATGCCACACTCTCTGTTATTGGTGCCGGCGCTTCCGTTGGCCCGTTCTCTTATTTGCGTCCAGGAACCTACCTCGAAGCTGACGGCAAGATTGGCACCTTCGTGGAGACCAAGAACGCACGCATTGGCAAGGGAAGCAAAGTTCCCCACCTGTCTTATGTTGGCGATGCCACCATCGGTGAAGGCAGTAACATCGGTGCCGGCACGATCTTCGCGAACTATGACGGCGTGACCAAGAGTCACACCACCGTGGGTTCCCACGTGAGAACTGGTTCTCACAACACATTCGTTGCGCCAATTAGTATTGGCGATGGAGCATACAGTGGCGCTGGTGCGGTCATTCGTAAGGATGTCCCAGCCGGAGCTCTCGCCATCAATGTTGCTCCACAGCGCAATATGGACGGCTGGGTTCAAGCCAACCGTCCCGGCACCGCCGCAGCGAAAGCTGCGGACGAGGCCAAATAAGTTCCCTCTCACCAGAGAAACCTCACCCGAAAGGCCTTCAATGTCCGAACTTTCTGTCCCGACAAAGAAGAAGCTCGTTCTGGTGAGTGGGCGAGCGCACCCCCAGCTTGCTTCTGAGGTTGCTTCCCAGCTCAAGACTCACGTCTCGGGAACGGACCTGCGCACCTTTGCTAACGGTGAAATCTACGCTCGCTATGACGACAGTGTTCGTGGCGCGGATGTTTTCGTAGTTCAATCACACACCGCCCCCATCAACGAATGGGTGATGGAGACCTTGATTATGGTGGACGCGCTCAAACGTGCCTCCGCCAAGCGCATCACAGTGGTTGCCCCCTTCTACCCCTACGCTCGACAGGATAAGAAAGGTCGCGGCCGCGAGCCCATCTCAGCACGTCTGATTGCTGACCTATTCAAAACTGCTGGTGCTGACCGCATCATGAGCGTGGATCTCCACGCAGCACAGATTCAGGGATTCTTCGATGGCCCTGTGGACCACCTCTTTGCTATGCCCGTTCTTCTGGAGCACTTCCGTGCTCAACTTGACCCCGCAACCCTCACAGTGGTCTCCCCAGATATGGGCCGTGTTCGTGTGGCAGATATTTGGTCCGAAAAACTCGGTGCGCCACTGGCGATTATTCACAAGCGTCGTGACCCTAAAGTCCACAATCAGGTGACCGTTCACGAAATCGTCGGTGAAGTTGAAGGACGTGTCTGTCTACTGGTCGATGACATGATCGACACTGGTCGCACGATTGTCAAAGCTGCTGAAGCATTGGTTGCCAACGGTGCTATCGGAGTGGTTGTTGCTGCTACCCACGCAGTGTTCTCTGACCCTGCGTGTGAAATTCTGCAGTCGGAATTCATCTCAGAGGTTGTCGTCACCGACACCCTTCCGGTTCCAGAAGAGAAGCGCTTCGACAAGCTCACCATACTGCCGATTGCGCCACTGCTGGCAAGCGCAATCCACGAAGTCTTCGAAGAAGGTTCGGTTACCTCAATGTTTGATGGGGCTGCTTAATTTCTCCACAACCTGTGACATAAGGTTTGTTGCACAGAAACAAACCCCACTCAATTGAGTGGGGTTTTCTGTTCTTATCATGTGGTCATGACTGTGATTCAGAAGATTGTATATACTTTAGATATATACAAGGAGAAGTTCATGACTTCAAGCAAAATCTTCTATAACAACACCACTCAAGCAGTGAGGCTTCCAAAAGATGTTGCGTTTGCTCAAGACGTAACTGAGGTAGAGATATTTGTTCAAGGTGAAACTCGCGTGATAGCGCCAAAGGGGCGGAGTTTGGTTGCCTGGATGCAAACAGGGCCCCACTTTACAGAAGACTTTATGGTCGATAGAGATCAACCACTGATGCCCGAGGATGACGAAGGATTTTTCGCGTAGTGGGCTACCTCTTTGACACCAACATTCTCATCCACCTTGACCGTCACGGTGATATGAAACTTGCAGAACGAATTCAAGATGTTCTTCCAAGTTCGGGAATCTCCGCGATTGCTGTGATGGAAATGTATTACGGTGTTGCTCGATCAACTCGAGTCGAAACTAATCTCGTTAAAACACAATCATTGCTGAGCATCATTCCCATCTTCGAATTCACCGCAGCAGATGCCTACGAAACAGGCATGCTCAGGGCAGAGTTAGCGCGTGCAGGAACTCCTGTTGGTCCTTTTGACGTGTGCATTGCGGGTCAAGCACGCGCCCGTAAGCTCACACTTGTGACGGCGAATTCTCGAGAATTCGAACGTGTTCCCGGACTAAAGGTTGAAAACTGGCTCGTTAGTTAGCCGGAGTCTCCGGGCATACGGACATGAGTGCTGATCCCGGGTAGGACTCCTCAATTGTCTTCAGTGCTTGCGTAATCGCAGTGGGCTCAATTGTGGGTGTCCCAACAATAGGAGCCAATGGTGAGTCCAGCACTGTGAGAGCAAGCAGAATGACGGCGAGCATTCCCCAGGCCATCGCGGCAGAGATCCGGGCAAGCCACTTTCGGTCAGCCAAGTGCATGGCCAGCAAGGCAGCCATGATGAAGCTGGCGAAGAAAATAACTAACCAGACAACGTGAGGAATCATGGCAGTATTGCCCATGACGAGCTCCTCGCGAGCATCTGTCAAGTCTGAGACGCTTCCCAAAAGAACTGGGTAGCTACCCTGTTGCTGGTTGGTATCCAGAGTGACCTTGCTCACGTCATAGTTGAGCTTTAACAGCCAATCTTCGGTTGCGGGAGAACCACCTGGGGTTCCATTGCCAATAGCTTCCCAATCTGAGGTGGCAATGGAGCGTAGTGTGCAGACTGTGTCACGCCTGATCTCCATCCGTTGAGATTCTTCCATAGTTTCTGTCGAGGTAAACACCCCAACGCTACTGCGAGCAACAGCTTGAATATTGCTCTTGGTGTCATCAAATTCGGTAACGCCGAAGCTCAGGAGCAAACCCAGCAAAATACCAACGGCACCACCAACAAAAGCAAGAGTGTCTGTAAGGCGACCAAGCTCGTGGCCCTTCAATGACCCTTCGGTGAAACGGTTGTCGGCAAAACGGTGAATTGCTCGGCCCACAAACCACCCCACCAAGACGCAAGCAAGCAGGATGCCTTGGGTGATCAGAATTTGCACAAACATAGTTTTACAAGCCTAGTTCGGCGAGAGTTGGTGGGTTACATCCAGCACGTGAACACGTAATCGCACCGACCTCAGCAGCCAGCGTGAGCAGGTCAATCCAGTCATCTATGGTGACCTTTGCGAGAAGCTCTTCAGCGTTAGCTCCTAGTGCACCCCTGTGCTGCAAACCATACAGCGTTGCTCCCAGGAACGAGTCACCAGCTCCCACGGTGTCTACTAGTTCAATCACGGGAGCCTTCACGCTCACAGTGTCGCCTGTTGGGGTGAACAAGGTTGCCCCGTCAGCGCCGCGGGTCATGATGACGTGCTGGCCCTCGGTGGCCCAGTGGCGAGCAGTGTCGACGGGGGAGCGGTCTGGGTAGAGCCACGCTAGATCGTCATCAGAAGCCTTGACGATGTGAGCAAGTTTGATTTGGCGCTCCACGCGAACGGTCTCGTTTTCGCGCTCAAAACCCAAACCTGGACGAATGTTGAGGTCTATGACAACCGTGGAGCCTTGGGTGGAGTGGAGGTGTCCCGCTAAGTTCTCGATCACCGATGCGCCAGGTTCTATTGCTGTAGCGACAGAGCCGATGACAAGAGCAGCGGGTGGTTCTACTTCGAGGTGAAGGAAGGCACCTAGAGTCCATCCCCAGTCCGCCGTGCCCTTGAGATAGAAGCTGTAGCTAGCTTTGCCCTGCTCATCTAGTGAAGCAACTGCGAGCGAGGTGGGATCGCTGGTGCGCTCCACGAGCGAAAGGTCAATGTTTTCTGGGCTGAGCCAGTTGTGCAACTTTTCCCCGAACTTGTCGGTGCTCATGCGTCCAGCAAAGCTGACATGAGCCCCCAAGCGGGCTAGGGCAATAGACACATTGGCTGGCGCACCACCTGGCTTCGCCTGGTAGCTTCCATCAGCCTGCTGGATGAGGTCAATGAGTGCCTCACCGATGACCACTATGCGATCACTCATCGACGTCTCCTTCGACAGTGTGGGGAGGGAAGCCCCGTTACGAGTTAGTGAGTGCTGGGCTCAGCTTCGATTTCAGAGCGGTCACCAGACCACAGAGTGTGGAAGGTGCCAGGCATATCAACCCGCTTGTAGGTGTGTGCACCAAAGAAGTCGCGCTGACCCTGCACCACAGAAGCAGGCAGACGCTCAGCACGGAGGCCGTCGTAGTAGGACAGCGAAGAAGCGAAAGCTGGGATGGGATATCCAGCCAGTGACGCGCCAGCGACAATGCGACGCCACGCACCTAGAGATTTAGCAACAGCATCGGTGAAGTAGCTATCAAGCAGGAGAGAGAGCAAGTTTGCGTCCTTGCCATAAGCCTCGGCAATGCGGTTGAGGAACTGTGCACGAATAATGCAACCACCTCGCCAGATCTTGGACACCGCGCCTAAGTCAATGTTCCAGTTGTATTCTTTAGCACCGGCGCGAATCGCATCGAAGCCCTGAGCATAAGCAACAATCTTCGATGCATAGAGTGCGCGGCGCACGTCCTCAACAAATGCAGCCTTGTCAGCAACGTTGTAAGCAACAGTGTCTGAAGGAAGGTTATTGGCTGCATCGCGCTGAGCACGTTGTGAAGAAAGTGAGCGAGCGAATACTGCCTCGGCAATACCGGAAACAGGAACGCCCAAGTTCAGTGAAGTTTGCACAGTCCAGACACCTGTTCCCTTGGAACCAGCCTCATCGAGGATGACATCTACGAGTGGCTTTCCGGTCTTTGCATCAACCTGCTTGAGAACCTCAGCGGTGATCTCAATGAGGTAGGACTCGAGCTCACCCTTGTTCCATTCGGTAAAGATGTCTGCAATCTCTGCTGGAGTGAATCCACCAATGTTGCGCAGTAGGTCATACGCCTCAGCGATGAGTTGCATGTCTGCATACTCAATACCGTTGTGAATCATCTTCACAAAGTGACCAGCCCCATCTGTGCCGACGTGAGTGACGCAAGGCTCACCCTCGGCAACAGCTGCGATGGAAGAAAGGATGGGGCCTAGGGTCTTGTATGACTCTGCCGAACCACCCGGCA
The DNA here is from genome assembly GCF_003325955.1 of Aurantimicrobium sp. MWH-Uga1. NCBI lineage: Bacteria > Bacillati > Actinomycetota > Actinomycetes > Micrococcales > Microbacteriaceae > Aurantimicrobium > Aurantimicrobium sp. MWH-Uga1. The sequence continues at coordinate 336,360 of NZ_CP030929.1, forward strand.
TGATGCTGGGGCCCTTGAGCGCGCCCTCTTCACCACCGGAAATACCGGCGCCGACAAAGTGAATGCCGGTGGGGGAAATGGCTGCTTCGCGACGAAGAGTGTCGGTGAAGAGTGCGTTACCACCATCAACGATGATGTCGCCGGGTTCGAAACGCTCAGCGAGCTGGTTGATAACGGCGTCAGTACCAGCACCAGCCTGAACCATGATGATGGCGGTGCGGGGTTTCGCCAGCGATGCGACGAAGTCGTCGATGGTCTCGGAGGCAATGAAACCTGCTTCGGGGTGCTCAGTAATGAGTTGTTCGGTACGCGCATAGGAGCGGTTGTAAACAGCAACGGTGTTACCTTCGCGGCTGGCAAGGTTACGTGCCAAGTTGGAACCCATAACGGCGAGTCCTACGACTCCGATGTTTGCCTTCGCGCTCACGAATGCGTCTCCTAGCTTGAGAAATAAAAAGGTGGGAAAAGGTAGAGAAAAAGTCGTCTCACTGAATAAGTCTCTGTGTTCAATCGTACCCGAGTTGAGTAAGCCACCTTCCTCGATTTCGCGCTGTTACGGCTTTCCCGGTACAGTAAAGACGTACTTCGGCGAGGGATATCTCTTGGATATCCGTTATCGACGCGGTGGAATGTGGCTCTTGCCGTTTCCTCACGCTGACATGCGTTCGAGTTGAAAACACGAGACGAGGCCACGGCCTCACAAGAAGGAGGCCATCATGGCTGAAATTGATAACAAGGTTCCCGCAGAGGTCCGCACCCAGTTCGGTAAGGGTTTTGCTCGCCGTCTGCGTGCAGCTGGCCAGATTCCTGCCGTCGTATACGGTCACGGCTCAGAGGTGCTGCACGTCGCTCTTCCTGCACGTCAGGTTTCTCTGCTTCTTCGTAAGAAGAACGCAGTACTCGACCTCCAGATCGATGGCAAGAGCCAGCTCGCACTGGTGAAGGACGCTCAGAAGGATCCCGTACGCCAGATCATCGAGCACGTTGACCTCGTTGTCGTCACCAAGGGTGAGAAGGTTGTCGTTGACGTTCCCATCCACATCGTGGGTACTCAGCAGTCTGGTTCAACACTTGAGCTCGACGCCAAGTCAGTCCACCTTGAGGCAGAGGCGACTCACATTCCTGAGTTCATTGAGGTTGACATCGACGGAGCTGTTCCTGGATTCCGCGTCACCTACGCTGACCTGAAGTTGCCAGCTGACGTTGCAGTTTCTGGTGATTCTGACCGCCTCGTTGTGCACGTACACGGTGCGAAGGCTCGTGACCTTGCAGAGTCTGGTGAAGAGCTTGCAGCTGAACTTGCTGACGAAGCAGCTCACGCTGAGCACAAGGCAGAAATCCACGCTGAGCAGCACGACGCAGAGAAGGCAGAAGCTCTCGCTGACGCTGAGCTCTCTGGTGCAGCTGCAGCAGCTGAGGCTGCTGAGTAATTACTCCAGTGAGTAATACCTGGCTTGTGGTCGGGCTCGGTAACCCTGGGCCCGACTACGCCGGCCATCGCCACAACGTTGGTCAGATGGCACTGTCGCAGTTAGCCAGCGACATCGGGGCAACATTCAAGTCCCACAAAGCCAACGCGCTTGTTGCAGAAGGTTGGGTGCGCCCCGGAGGCCCCAAGTTGATTCTTGCCAAGCCCAACACTTTTATGAACCTCTCGGGTGGCCCCGTTGCCAACTTGTTGAAGTTTTATGGCATCGAACCCTCAAACCTCATCGTCTTACATGACGAACTCGACATTGACTTTGATGTGGTGCGCCTGAAAAGCAATGGAGGTCACGGAGGCCACAACGGCCTGCGAGACATCATTGCTGCCATTGGCACGAACGAATTTGACCGTGTTCGCATCGGCATCGGGCGCCCGCCTGGACGTCAGGACGCTGCCGACTTTGTGCTCTCCAACTTCAACTCCTCTGAGCGTGACGTCTTGCCGCATGTTTTAGCGCACGTCTGTGATGCCGTGGACATGATTGCTACAGAAGGTATTCTCGCCGCTCAGCAGCGCTTCAATTCCCCGTCATAACTTGTCAGCTCACGCAAAGCTTGAACGTTTACGCTTAATAGCGTGAAGTTCTCAGCCCGTACTCAGATGATTGCCGCCTTGGCAGTTAGTGCTGTGCTGATTACATCTACCGCTAGCTGGGGTTCTCAGGTTTATGTTGAAACCCGGGCTTCTGCCCAGCAACAAACCCAGCAGCTAATCTCTTCAGGAAAAGAACAAATCACAGCGTTGACAGAACGCTCTGCTGATTTGGAAATGGCTATCGCCAATGCCACAACCATCCTGAATGATTCCAGTGGGAAAGTGCTTGATGAGAATGCACGGCAAACCTTAGAAAAAAGCATCTCGACTGCCCAAGCGACGCTTGTTGCGAATAAGAAGGCATTGAGCAAGTTGAAGTCTCAGTTGAGCTCACTTTCCAACACTGATCTGTGGGAAGAGTTACTTCCAACACTCAAGCGTGACCGCGCAGAAAACTCGATCACGATTAATAAAAATGATGTTGAGTCCCTCGCCAATAACGTCATTGCACTAGGCCAGGGTATTCAAGCCGTTCAGGCAACACAGGCAGCATGGCAGGCCGAGCAGGAGCGCGTAGCGGCAGAGCAGGCTGCCGCTGCCGCGGCTCAGGCAGCAGCAGCCCGTGCTGCGGCTCGTAACGCAGCAGCAAAAAGTACTTTGAGCGAATCTGGCGGTGGAACTGCACCAAGTGCCCCAGCGCCCCCATCAACACCACCCCCAGTGATTTCCGCTGCGTTTAGTGTCGAGGCATACGTATCAGCATTGGCCCCAAACTCATATATTTCTTGGGTACCTGACTTGTGCATTCAGTATTACGCATGCGGTGAAGCCTGGGTTGGTGGTACCAATTCAACCCCAGTTGAAATTCGACTTGATCCAGCAAAACGCGAAATTTATGCCAACACAATCGGGATTTCTGTGTTGGTTCATGAAGCAGCACACGCGCGTCAGTGGTGGACCTACGGCCCAAGAATTCTTGATGAAAGCTTGGCCCAAGCCCCACAATTCACTGCCCCCGCTGGTTCGACACCTCAGCAACAACTTGACGCAGCAAAGCGAGCCGTGGAATACATGGCGGATTGCGCAACGATTGGAAAACTGGGCTATTCAACCGGGGCCTACACCAATTCATGTACTGCGGATCAACTCGCACGAATCTCAGCTATCTGGTGACCTGCGTAAACTAGCTTGCATGGTATTTCACGGGCTTTCGCGCGCCCTCTCGCGTACCCGAAATATCTCTGAAGCACTGAACTACGCCAACAAAGATGCGGATTTTTCTCTCGTTGAGGGTCTGAACGCCCCGTTGCTGACCTCGTTGATCGAAGCCCGCATCGATCGTGGTGAACCACCTGTAGTCTTGGCGGTCACCGCAACCCAGCGTGAATCTGAACGGCTTGTTGCCGCTTTAGGAAGTTTGCTCCCTCACGCGATGGTTGCTGAATTCCCTGCCTGGGAAACCCTGCCGCATGAGCGGCTGAGCCCCAGCCCAGAAATTGTGGGTCGACGTTTTGATGCCATTCGTCAGTTGCGGGACTGGGATGGTCAGACACCTCTGGTCATGATTACCTCGGTGAGGGGTGTGCTGCAACCTATTGCCAACAATCTTGCTGAGGTGGATCCCATCACCCTCAGGGTGGGCTCACGTGGAAATGATCTGCATGAGATTGCATCAGCTCTGGTGGACTTGGCATATGTCCGAGTTGACATGGTCACCCGCCGCGGTGAATTTGCCGTGCGCGGTGGCATCTTGGATGTTTTTCCTCCGGTTGCGGACCACCCCATTCGGGTGGACTTCTTTGGTGATGAGATCGACAGCATCCGGGCCTTTTCTGTTGCTGATCAAAGGTCTCTCGATGGTGATCTGGACGCTGTCTCTTTGCCACCTAGCCGAGAACTTCTTCTGACAGATCCTGTGCGTCAGCGTGCCAGGGAGATGGAACACGAGTTCCCCGGTATCTCACACATGCTCTCCAAAATTGCTGAGGGCATTGCGGTTGAGGGTATGGAATCCCTCACCCCCGCACTGGTGGACAACTTGGTTCCCATGACGGACTATCTGCCCACGGGATCGGCTATCGCATTGCTATCCCCAGAACGCATCGCCACTCGTGCCATCAACCTCACGGAGACAAACCGAGAATTCCTCGACGCAGCATGGAATGCAGCAAGTGCCGGCGCGCAAGCCCCTATTGATCTTTCTGCTGGAGATTTCCTCACCATCACCCAATTGCGTGAACACTACTCGGGTGGTCCTTGGTGGACATTCAGCGCTTTCCAACATGGTCCAGATGCGTCAGAACCACTTCCTGAAGAGCTAGACCTCGATGAGATTTTGGCCGTGCGCATCAACGCCAAAGCCGTCCCCAGCTTTGCCGGAAACATAGAGGGTGCTGCTGAGCACGTGGAGTCATTACTGAAGAACAACTGGACTGTGATTGTTGCGGCTGAAGGTCACGGCCTTGTTGAGCGTGCAGGGCAGGTTCTGGCAGAGCGTAATCTTGCTGCCCGGATGGTCGAGCAGCTTCCTGGCGAGCTCGAACCTGCGGTGGCGTACCTGGTTCAAGCATCTGTGGAGGCAGGGTTCGAGCTCGAGGAAGCCAAGCTCGCCGTTATTTCGGAATCAGAGTTTTATGGCCGCGCTGCCAGCTATGACGCCAGAGCACCTCGCAAACTGGCCAGCAGACGCAAGAACGTGGTTGATCCGCTCAAACTTGAAGCTGGAGATATTGTCGTTCACGAAACCCACGGCATTGGGAAGTTCCTTGAGCTTGTTCAGCGTGAAGTGTCCACCGGTGGTCGTAATGCCGTGAAGACCATGCGTGAGTACTTAGTTATTGAGTACGCACCGAGTAAACGTGGCTATCCCGGTGACAAACTCTATGTCCCCACAGATCAGCTTGATCAACTCACGCGCTATGTGGGCGGAGAATCTCCCGCGTTATCCAAGATGGGTGGCAGCGACTGGGGTCAAGCAAAGAACAAAGCACGCAAGGCTGTCCGAGACATCGCGGTTGAACTCGTCAAGCTCTACAGTGCACGCATGGCCAGCAAAGGTTTTGCTTTCAGCCCCGATACGCCCTGGCAGCGCGAACTCGAAGAAGCTTTCCCTTATGTCGAGACCGTTGATCAGCTCACCACCATTGATGAAGTCAAAGCAGATATGGAACGCCCCATCCCCATGGACCGCCTTATCTCCGGGGATGTGGGCTTTGGCAAAACAGAAATCGCGGTTCGCGCAGCGTTCAAGGCTGTCCAAGACGGCAAGCAAGTTGCCATCTTGGTGCCCACCACGCTGCTGGTGAAGCAACACTTCGAGACCTTCCAGGAACGCTTTGCTGGATTCCCCGTTCACTTACGTGCACTCAGCCGATTCCAAACAGAAAAGCAAGCCAAGGAAACCTTGGCTGGCATGGCTGATTGCACCGTGGACGTCGTTATTGGAACTCACCGTCTGTTGGCCGAAGGCGTCACTTTCAAAGACCTCGGCCTGGTCATCATTGACGAAGAGCAGCGTTTTGGTGTGGAGCACAAAGATGCGCTCAAGAAGCTCAAGACCAACGTTGACATTCTTGCTATGAGTGCGACCCCCATCCCTCGCACACTCGAAATGGCAGTGACCGGTATTCGCGAAATGTCGACGTTGGCCACTCCGCCGGAGGATCGTCACCCCATTCTCACGTTCGTCGGCCCCTACTCGGAGAAGCAAGCAGCTGCTGCAATCCGGAGAGAAATCCTGCGTGAAGGCCAAGTCTTCTTTGTGCACAATCGTGTCTCGAGCATCAACCGAGTCGCTGCGCAGATCGCAGAACTTGTCCCCGAAGCACGAGTGGGTGTTGCTCACGGACAACTCTCCGAACACCAGCTGGAACAGGTCATCATCGACTTCTGGGAACGCAAATTCGATGTGTTGGTCTCCACCACCATCATTGAGACCGGTCTTGATATCGCCAACGCCAACACCCTGATAGTGGACCGAGCAGATAAATATGGCCTGAGCCAACTGCATCAGTTACGTGGTCGTGTTGGCCGTGGCCGCGAACGTGCCTATGCGTACTTGTTCTATGACGAAACAACGCCCCTGAGTGAAACAGCCCATGACCGGTTGAACGCGCTCGCGGCAAATAACGAACTTGGCTCTGGTATTCAGATTGCACTCAAAGACCTCGAGATTCGCGGTGCCGGTAACCTCCTTGGCGGAGAGCAGTCAGGACATATTGCGGGTGTGGGTTTCGACCTCTACCTGCGCATGATTGGCGAAGCGGTCTCTGCCTTCCGCGGCGACGTCGCAGAAGGCCAGACAGAGCTTCGCCTGGAACTGCCGGTTGATGCTCGCATTCCGGAGGACTACGTCAACTCAGAGCGTTTGAGACTTGAGGCCTATCAGAAGCTGTCGGTTGCCAGCGGTCCACTTTCCCGTGAAGAACAGATTGACCAGGTCTTCGAAGAACTCTCTGATCGCTATGGTGAACCACCAGCGCAGGTTCACAACCTGATAGCTATTTCCAGACTTCGTCGCCGAGCACACCAGTCCAGCCTCAGTGAGGTTGTCGTGATGGGGTCTAACCTGCGCATAACCCCGGTCGATCTTCCGGACTCACTCCAGGTGAGATTGGCGAGGATGTATCCGGGAGCAAAATATGTTCCTGCTGCCAGGGTGATGACCGTCCCTCTTCCCGAGGATGTTGATCTGATTGCGTGGACAGGGAATCTTCTCGAAGCTATCTTCCCGGTGACTGTGAACTCAGAAGCTAGCGCTGCTTCCGGTAGTGACGAGAGCGCCAGATAACCAAGCTTCCACCAATAACGATGGAAATAGCTGATCCGATTAACACCCCAAGTACTCCCTCGTCTCTAATGAGGGCATTGTCGGCAAAGGCTAGTTCGTTCATTAAGAGTGACACGGTGAAACCAATACCTGCCACGGCAGAGACGGTGACAACATCCCATCCTGTGACGATGGTTTCGGTTGCTTCACCACGGCGAATAATTGCGGCCACGATGCTGCCGGCAATCGTGATACCGACAATCTTTCCCAGTGGCAGTCCAACAGCAATTCCCCAGAAAGCAGGACTGAGCTCGCTGGGTGCTAGATCGGGAATAACGACCAAGGCCGAGACGAAGGCAAAGAGGGGGAGTATCACAGCATTCGTGGTTGGCTGCAGTGCGTGAGCAGCTTTGCCAGCCAAGCGAGGTTGAAGGACTAGACCAAGGGCAACGCCAGCGATAGTGGCATGCACGCCAGAGAGGTAAGTGAAGTACCACGCAAACAGTGCAACAACGACCAACAAGGTTGCTTGAAGCTGTGTATTCATCCGACCTTGGCAACTGATGAATCGGAACAAATACACAGCGAAAACAGCCATGCCGAGTGCGATGAAGTCAATGCTGGAGGTGAAGAAAACGGCAATGATTAGTATCGCGATGAGGTCATCAATGACCGCTAAGGCAAGAAGAAATACGCGCAAACGCCCGGGAAGACCTCGCCCCACAAGCGCAATGAGACCCAGAGCAAAGGCAATGTCAGTGGCCGTAGGGATGGGCCAACCACGAGCAAATTCAGGCCCGGCAATTGCCAGATAGCACAGCGCTGGAACAATCACACCGCCGAGAGCGGCAATTCCCGGAGCCAAAGCTTTTTTGAAAGAGCTCAGTTCACCCACGGTCAATTCATGGCGAAGCTCAACGGCAATGATGAAAAAGAAGACTGCCAGCAAAGCATCGGTAATCCAATGCGCAATGCTCAGCTCAAGCCCGATAGCAGGAAAGCCAACATAGGAGTGACTGAGTTCAATGAGCCCAGGGCCTGCTACGGAATTGGCTAGAAATAAGCCCAGTGCAGCAGCGCCAGCCAGTGAAATCGCGGCATATCGTTCGGAACGAAAGATCGTTTTCATGCTGACTTTGGCCATGTCTCAAGACTACCTGCTATGACCAAACAGCAATTTATGCTCCCGCGTTGGCGTGCTTTTCCAAGAAGGCAAACAGTTCAGTCTCCTCCACGCCGGGGAAGGTTCCTGAAGGAAGGGGAGAGAGCACGTGGGCATGCATGCGTGCACTCGGCCATGCTTTTCCGGACCAGCGCTGGGCGAGTTCCTCTGCAGGAACGCGGCAGCAGTTCTCGTTGGGGCAGGTGGATACTTCGCGGCGCTCGGTGTCGCGGCCACGGAACCACTTGGCGTCGTCGAAAGGAACGCCAACACTGATCGAGAACTCTTCCTTTTCCCCAGTACCGGTCTGTGTGGAGTCCCAAAACGTTCCGCCGGGAGTATCGGTGTATTGATAAAACTCGTTTGTGCGGTTGGTGCGCTGGAAAGCCATGCGTGCTGGCCATTTCCTGCACACAACTTGACCTTCGATGGAGCCGTTAACGTCGGCGGGAATCCGCAGACCGTCGTTTTCGTAACCACGGAAAATACCTTCACCCTGGTTGACTCTCAAGAAGTGAGTGCGCAAGCCAAGATGCTCTGTCGCCAGATTGGTAAAGCGCAAAGCGGCAGCCTCGTGGGTAACACCAAAGGCATCGCGGAAGTCTTCGATAGCGATGTTGCGGTCCTTTTTGGCATTTTGTAAAAACGCAACAGAGCGCGAGCGCGGCATCAAGGCGGCGGCTGCAAAGTAGTTGATTTCCAGACGCTGCTGCAAAAACTCGGCATAGTTCGAGGGCTTCTGGTGATTAAGCAACCTGTGAGCAATGGCCTGCAACGCCATGGCACGCAACCCGTGACCACCAGGGATGGAGGCGGGAGGCAAGTAGATACGACCGTTGGCAAGGTCAGTAATTGACCGAGCTGTGCTCGGGAGGTCATCGACGAAGATGAGTTCAAACCCAACAAGGTTGGCCATCTCGGCCACCGTGCGGTGCATGAGAGCGCCGCTTTCGTGACCGGCGCGCTTGACGAGATCTTCTGCCAGTTCATCGAGTTCAGGCAGGTAATTGTTTTTCTCACGCATCACCGCTTGTAGTTCGGTGTTAGCTCGACGGGCTTCTTCAGGTGTGGCAATGGAGAGGCGTTCGCGCCGCTCCATTTCTTTGTGTAGGCCTACGATGGCTTCGAGTGCTTCATCGCTGAGGCCCTTGGTGCTGCGTACGGCAGGCAGTTGCAATGAGGTGTAGAGCTCGGACTGTTGAAGTCGCTCAAGTTCAATCTCGAGTTCTGAGCGGCGATCTGGGGCCTCTGTGCTCAACAGTTCTTGCACGCTCACCCCGAGGGTGCTTGCGATGGCATTGAGGAGAGAGAGCTTGGGTTCACGCTTACCGTTCTCAATGAGGGAGAGTTGGCTGGGTACAACCCCCACGCTGTCACCGAGTTGTTCGAGAGTCAGTCCCGAGGTAATGCGGAAATGTTTGATGCGTTTGCCTAAAATCATCATGTCTGCGGCCATTTCTTTACAATACGAGAAAAAGCTCACTTTTTTCTAGTGAAATTTGTGAATCTTTCACATATCTCTCCTCAATACTTGAAATATCACCAAGTTTTTTCTTCCCTCGAGACTTGGATGAGACAAAGGAGACTCAGATGTCGATCGCAGACCTCACTCGAACCGAGCCCATCGCACAGCCTGAGGTGCCCATCGCTACTGAACTCAACGCACCTCCCTTTGTCACTCAGCGAGCCCTGCTGCACTGGGTTGCAGACATTGCCAAGCTGACCAAGCCAGAGCGTATTGAATGGTGCGATGGCTCGGATGCCGAATGGCACCGTCTCACTCAGCTACTCGTTGAGGCAGGATCCATGATTCCTCTCAATGCAGAAAAGCGTCCCAACTCGTTCCTCGTTCGCTCTGATCCAGACGATGTTGCACGTGTTGAAGACCGCACCTTTATTTGTTCTGTGAACAAAGAAGACGCTGGTCCCACCAACAACTGGCGTGACCCAGATCTGATGAATGAAGAACTGCGTGGCCTCTTCGACGGCTCCATGCGCGGTCGCACCATGTACGTCGTCCCCTTCTCCATGGGTCCCTACGGTGGACCCATCTCGCAGGTCGGCATCCAGCTCACGGACTCTCCCTACGCTGTGCTCAACCTGCGAATCATGACCCGCATGGGTTTTGATGCTCTGGCACAAATCGACGAGAAGACCCCCTGGGTTCCCGCAGTTCACTCGGTAGGTATGCCACTGGTCGATGCAACTGGTCGACGCATCGAGGACATTGCCTGGCCTTCAAACCCCATCAAGTACATCTGCCACTTCCCAGAAACCCGTGAGATTTGGTCCTTCGGCTCTGGTTACGGCGGAAACGCTCTACTTTCCAAGAAGTGCTTCTCACTGCGCATTGGTTCCTACATGGGTCTCCAAGAAGGCTGGCTCGCTGAGCACATGCTCATCCTCAAGCTCACATCACCCGAGGGTAAGGCGTACCACATGGCTGCTGCGTTCCCTTCGGCATGCGGCAAGACCAACCTGGCAATGCTGCGCCCCACCATCCCCGGATGGAAAGCAGAAACCATTGGTGATGACATTGCTTGGTTGCGCCAGGGAGCAGATGGTCGCCTCTACGCCATCAACCCAGAAGCAGGTTTCTTCGGTGTCGCACCAGGAACTGGTGAAAAGACCAACCCTGTGGCCATGGACACCGTCAGCGGCAACACCATCTTCACCAATGTGGCACTCACCGATGATGGCGATGTCTGGTGGGAGGGCATGACGGAGTCAGTTCCTGAGCACCTCATCGATTGGCGTGGCAATGACTGGACCCCTGACGCAGGACGTCCAGCAGCACACCCCAACTCACGTTTCACCGTTCCTATCCAGCAGTGCCCCACCCTCTCTGACGAGTGGTATGAGACTGCTGGTGTGCCACTGGATGCCATTATCTTTGGTGGCCGCCGGGCAACAAACATCCCGCTTGTTGCTGAAGCCTTCGACTGGCAGCATGGTGTGTTCATCGGTGCGACCATGTCGAGCGAGCAGACCGCAGCAGCTGAAGGTATAGTCGGCGACCTGCGCCGCGATCCTTTCGCAATGCTTCCCTTCTGCGGCTACAACATGGCTGACTACTGGGGTCACTGGCTCGAAATTGGCAAGCAGCTTGGCGACAAGGCTCCCGCAATCTTCCAGGTGAACTGGTTCCGTAAAGACGCTGACGGCTCATTCCTGTGGCCAGGGTTCGGTGAGAACTCTCGTGTGCTGGAGTGGATTGCTCGCCGCGTCGACGGCGACGTGGCAACCGATGACGCACCCATGGGTCGTGTTCCCGCAGCGGGAACACTCAACCTCGATGGCGTGGATGTTTCGGAAGACGCCCTGGAAAAGTTGTTCCATGTTGATCGCAACATGTGGACAGCGGAGTGTGACCTCACCGAGGAATACTTCGAACAATTTGGTAACCGTGTTCCTGAAGCACTAACCGAAGAATTGGCTCAGCTACGAGGACGTCTCACCACGTAGAGTCCTGAGTCAAAACCGACAATTTATTGTCGGACGAGTGAACCGGGTCTGTGTCTCTCAGTCTCGGTGAGAAGATGGGGTTGTACATCTGGAGGGAAACTGATGACCAACCCCATCTTCTCCTCACTTCGTGAAGTGAAAAGCCCGCGCTATCTCGCAGCGATATGGGTTTCTCGCATCCTCGCTTTTGCTGTTGCTGCTCTTTATTTCACTGCGTGGTGGGACGAGTCACAGGCTAGGCAAGAACCCATGCTTGGCGGAGCCTCTAACCCCAGCTTGATCTATACCTGGGCCGTGTTTACCCATCTCCTTCCCGTCGTTGCACTCGTTGTCTTTATTGTCTGGGGATGGAATCGTCCAGGTATTTCCGCAATTGGGTTTGCTCTCTTTGCCTTCCTACAGGCATTTACTGTTGGTGGAGAGTTCGCCTACATCCCGATCGTGGTTGCTCCATCGCTGATTGTCGCTATTTCCTATGTGACGGCATATCGCTGGGGCATTCGTGAGAAATTTCTCAAAGGCAACTCATGAGTGACGAGATGAAAGAACAATCCAAACTCGATGAACTCATTGAAGTCATGGCCGTGCTGCGTGCACCAGGTGGCTGCCCCTGGGATGCGGAGCAAACCCATGAGTCACTCATTAAGTACCTCATCGAGGAAACCTACGAACTCATTGATGCCATTGAGTCAGGCAACCGTGAGGAAATGATCGAAGAGCTCGGGGATGTACTCTATCAAGTCATCTTCCACGCCGACCTCGCATCCACCACCCCGGGTGAAGAATTCGATATTCAAGATGTTGCCGCCCATATGACAGCCAAGATGGTTGGCCGCCACCCACACGTGTTTGGCGAAAACAAACTCGAAACCGCCGATGATGTCATGCAGGTATGGGATGACCTCAAGAAGGCAGAGAAGCCCGGAAGAACCTCCACCCTTGATGGCATCCCACAATCCATGCCCGCCCTCGCGCTCGCCGAGAAACTTCTGGGCAAAGCAGAGAAGGTCGGTTTAGAGAAGCAGCACCTGCCTGATCCGCCCATTTGGGAAAGCGAAGACGAAGTGGGCAGTATTTTGCTCAGCATTGTCTCTTCTGCACGCGAACAAGGTATCGACGCTGAGAAAGCACTGCGTGTGCGACTGCGTGAACTGCAGGAAGACATTCGAGAGGCAGAATAGATACATGGCTCGTGACGTTTCTCCTCCCCGTGGCATGCGGGATTTCCTTCCGGCAGATAAGGCCAAGCGCGAACGCGCTTTGCGCATCATCCGGGATGTGTATTCCAGCCACGGTTTTGAAGAAATTGAAACACCTGTCGTCGAAGACTTTGAACGTCTGCACTCAGGTCTTGGTGGAGATAACGAAAAGCTGGCCTTCAGCGTTCTCAAGCGTGGGCTCGACCGCGATGCACTGGAAGCTGCGGCTCAGTCTGGAGATGCGCAAGATTTAGCAGATCTGGGTTTGCGCTTTGATCTCACCGTTCCGTTGGCTAGGTTCTATGCCAGCCACCGTGCAGAACTCCCCACAGTTTTCCGCGCCATTCAGATAGCTCCGGTGTGGCGGGCTGAGCGACCCCAAAAGGGTCGCTACCGCCAGTTTGTGCAGTGCGACATCGACATCATCGGTGAGGCAACTCAGCTTGCCGAAGTCGAACTCATCACGGCGACCTCAGCCGTTCTCTCCACCCTGGGACTCCAGGGTTGCACCATTCGCATCAATGACCGTCGTATTTTGTCAGGCATTCTGGACTACTGCGGTTTCGCTCCAGAACGCTTTGCATCAGCACTGATCTCTATCGACAAGCTCGACAAGATTGGCGCCGAGGGTGTCGTGAACGAACTGTCGGAGACCGGTCCTGATGCGGCCGCAGTCCTGGGCGGACTGCTGGAGCGCATCGAACCTCACATAGCTGCCGGCGGGGTTCCGATGACCACCGCAGATATTCTTTCTGTTCTGCCCGACGGCATCGATTCCGATGCTGTGGCAGATATGGAAACCCTGGCGAAGTCGTTGACGGAGCTTCCTACAGGTGTTGAGGTGCGATTTGATCCCACTCTGGTTCGCGGAATGGGTTACTACACCGGCACCATCTTTGAGATTTCTCACCCTGAATCTGGATCTTCTGTCGGTGGCGGCGGACGTTATGACGGCATGATTGGTCGATTCCTGGGTCAAGACGTTCCCGCGGCAGGATTCTCTATTGGTTTTGAACGCATCGTTGACCTCATCGAGGTCGATGACGCAGCGGCGTCAGACAGCGTCGTGTTGGTTCACGATGCTGTCTTGGACAGCACTGATCTCAGCCTTTCACAGTTGATGGGCATAAAGAGTGAGCTCATTGCTGCTGGCAAGCGCGTTCGTCTCGAGAAACGTGCCAAGAACCTCACCCCTGTGCTCGATCGTGCTCGCGAAGCAGGATTTGGCTCCTTTGCCTTTGTTTCTGCGGAGACGACGAGTGCCAAGGACCTGGTCTTCAAGGACCTCGCCTAGAATTAAGACTGTTTCCCTCCCTCATTACTTATATAAACAAACATCACAAGGAGATACTGTGGCACTGATTGACGCCATTGGCGCACGCGAAATTCTTGACTCTCGCGGTAACCCCACCGTCGAGGTTGAGGTTCTGCTCGAAGATGGCGTGCTGGCTCGCGCTGCAGTTCCCTCCGGTGCATCCACCGGAGCTTTCGAAGCATATGAGCTTCGCGACGAAGACAAGAACCGTTACCTGGGTAAGGGTGTTCAAAAGGCAGTAGATGCTGTCATCGACGAAATCGGTCCCGCGCTTGAAGGTTTCGATGCAACAGATCAGCGTCTGATTGACTCCGCCATGATTGAGCTTGATGGCACCGAAAACAAGAAGCGCCTTGGCGCAAACGCCATCCTCGGTGTTTCTCTGGCAGTGGCCAAGGCAGCTGCGGATTCTGCAGACCTTGCTCTCTTCCGCTACGTAGGTGGACCCAACGCACACACTCTTCCTGTTCCCCTGATGAATATCATCAACGGTGGTGCTCACGCGGACACCGGTGTGGACATTCAGGAATTCATGGCAGTTCCTTACGGTGCAGAGAGCTTCTCTGAAGCACTGCGCTGGGGTGTTGAGATTTACCACTCACTCAAGTCACTGCTGAAGAAGAATGGCATGGCTACTGGCCTCGGCGACGAGGGTGGTTTCGCACCTGACCTGCCCAACAACCGTGGCGCACTCGAATTCATTGTTGGCGCTATCGAGCAGGCTGGCTTTAAGCCCGGCAAGGACATTGCTCTTGCTCTCGACGTTGCTTCCTCAGAGTTCTTCAAGGATGGTGCATACCACTTCGAAGGCCAGAAGCGCTCTTCTGAAGAGATGACTGCCTACTATGCCGAGCTCGTCCGAGACTTCCCGCTGGTCTCCATTGAAGACCCACTGGATGAAGACGACTGGACTGGTTGGACACACATCACCGCTGAACTCGGCGACAAGCTTCAGCTTGTTGGTGACGATCTGTACGTCACCAACCCTGTCCGTCTGCAGAAGGGTATCGACCTCAAGGCCGGTAACTCCATTCTCGTGAAGGTGAACCAGATTGGTACCCTCACCGAAACCCTCGATGCTGTATCGCTGGCTCAGCGTCACGGCATGAAGGCCATCCTCTCTCATCGTTCGGGTGAGACCGAGGACACCACCATTGCTGACCTCGCTGTGGCAACCGACTGCGGTCAGATCAAGACTGGTGCACCTGCACGTAGCGACCGCGTCGCGAAGTACAACCAGCTTCTTCGCATCGAGGAAGAACTTGGAGAAGCTGCCGTCTATGCAGGACGCAGCGCTTTCCCACGTTTCTCCGCCTAGGAGTAGCACGCCAGTATGGCCAAGAAAAACGTCCGCGTTCGTAAGGTTCCGGTGGCTTTGGTCACCGGAACCACGAAAGCAGGCGTCTGGCTTGGCAGTATTCGTGTCTCAGGCTTCACCATCTTGGTTATGTCGTTGACCCTACTGGGTGTGGGCATTTTGGCTCCGCAGCTGAAAATCTTGATCGAACAACGCCAAGTTGTTGCAGATCTCCAAGCAGAAGCTGCCCAGAAACAGGCTGATCTCACGGAACTGGAAAAGCAGCGTGCGCGCTGGGATGACCCAGCCTATGTTCGTGCCCAGGCTCGTGACCGTCTCTACTACGTCATGCCCGGTGAGATTAGTTACCTCGTCATTAATGACACCCAGGTGGAAGACCTCAAGCGGGAGAAAGCAACGGCTGAACTCCAAAACACCCAAACTGACTGGGTTACTGGCCTGTTAAAGTCTTTCCTCATCGCGGGGCTGGGAACACCCACCCCCGACCAAGTTCAGCCAGTCCAGTAAGAAAGTTTTTTCATGCGTCCCCCCTTTGATCCCGTTAGTGACGAAGACATCCGGATTGTCTCGGCACAACTGGGCCGTCCCGCACGTGATGTCGTCGGTATTCCTTCCAGGTGTGTGTGTGGTGCTCCCACCGTGGTGGCTACTGCACCCAGGCTTTCAGATGGAACTCCGTTTCCCACCTTCTACTACCTCACACACCCGGCAGCCACCGTCGCTATGAGCGATCTCGAAGCAACCCAGGTAATGGCTGAATTCACAGAAGTTTTGAATGCGGATCCTGAGATGCAAAAGCAGTATCTTGCCGCGCACGAACAGTTCATTTCGGACCGTGAAAGTTTTGGCGTTGTTCCTGAAATAGACGGAATATCTGCTGGGGGAATGCCGGTGCGCGTGAAGTGTCTTCACGCGCTGGCCGGCCATGCCCTGGCAGCAGGACCGGGTGTCAATCCCATCGGAGACCTTGCTTTAGCCCGTTCAAGTTGGTCTCCTGAGGTGTGCCAGTGCGTCGATTACGACGAGGACTAATTCTTCTTGCCACCTTTGCCGTCACCATGATGACGGTGTTGCAGGCTGTGCCTGCCCGGGCGGACTACATCCGTGACTTAGAGTATTGGCTCTCGGACTACAACTTCTATCAAGCCTGGGATGTCACCCGAGGTGAGGGCGTCCTGGTATCTGTCATTGACTCAGGTATTGGGTATGCACCTGATATTAATTCCGCTGTGGTCGGCGGAGCAGATTTTTCAGGCATTGGGTCCCCAGATGGTCGAACTCCAGTGGGCGCCTCGCCTGATCACGGAACGTTAGTGGCTTCTGTTCTTGCAGGTCGTGGCACCGGTGGCAATAACGGAATTTTGGGCACAGCTCCCGCGGCACAGCTTCTTTCCGCCTCAGTCGCCTTCGGTGTTGATACGGCTATCCCCTCAGATGAACAGATAGCAAATGCCATTAGGTGGTCGGTGGATCAGGGCGCCAAAGTGATCAACATGTCTCTTACCAGAAACTCGCTGGAGTGGCCAAAGAGCTGGGACGAGGCATTCCTTTATGCCTTCGAGCATGATGTCGTGATTGTTGCTGCTGCGGGTAACCGTGGCTCGGGAACCAACGAAGTGGGAGCACCGGCAACAATCCCTGGCGTCTTGACCGTTGCCGGGTTGGATGTCAACGGTGAAGCCAGCTACGACGCCTCCAGCCAGGGAATCACCATCGCGGTTTCAGCCCCCAGTGAGGCACTTGTTGGTGTTGCTCCCGGTGGCCAATACATGAAGTGGTCTGGCTCCAGTGGTGCAGCACCTATCGTCTCTGGACTGGTCGCATTGGTGAGAGCATCACATCCTGAGCTCGACGCCAACAACGTGATTCAACGGGTGATCGCTACAGCTACACCGGTGGGAGAAGTTCCTAGCCCTATTTATGGCTACGGAAAGATCAACGCTTACGCTGCCGTGACTGCAGATGTGGCACCAGTGAAAGCAAACCCACTGGGTGATCTCACCGAGTGGATCAAGCTGTATCGACGCGGAAGCTCCACCTCGACTCCCATCCCGTGGGATACCTCAACAGCAACCCCAGCACCCCTCCCCTTCGACAGTGGCAATATTGCGGGTCTTCCCACCCTCTATCAACTGACCACCGTGGGTGTTCCGTTACTGTTTTTCGCTGGATTCGCTACGATTGTAGTTATCGGGTACATCGGAGTTACTCGAAGACTTCGTCCTGTTGTTCCCCGTGATCATTCCCGTCACGAAACAGACGAGATGCCCCAACCCCCCAATGTCTAGCTGGAGACGTATTACTGTGCCCAAGATTCTGATTGTCGGTGCTGGTTACGCCGGTTTCTATACCGCGTGGAAGCTCGAAAAACTCCTCCGCAACGGAGAAGCAGATGTCACCATTGTTGACCCACTGCCCTACATGACCTATCAGCCCTTCCTTCCCGAAGTTGCTGCCGGTTCCATTGAGCCTCGCCACGCAGTAGTTGGCCACCGCTCTCACCTGCGTAAGACCCGCGTAATCTCCGGCAAGGTCACCGGCATCAACCACGCCAAGAAGACCGCAACCATCGTTCCTAACGCAGGTAAGCAGTTCGACGAGAAGTATGACCAGGTCATCTTCACCGCCGGTGCTGTCTCTCGCACCTTCCCCATCCCCGGCATTGCAGACAACGCAATTGGTCTGAAGACCATCGAAGAGGCTGTTGCTATTCGCGACCGCCTGCTCTCCAACTTCGACAAGGCAGCACAGCTTCCTGCTGGCCCTGAGCGTGACCGTCTGCTCACTGTCACCGTTGTTGGTGGTGGTTTCGCGGGTATTGAAGTTTTCGCAGAGCTTCGCTCACTGGCATCGGATCTGATCAAGGACTACCCAGAGCTCACCTTCGATGACACTCACTTCCACCTCATTGAGGCAATGGGTCGCATCATGCCTGAAGTTTCTCTTGAGACCAGCAAGTGGGTTCTGAACAACCTCGCAACCCGTGGTGCTCAGGTCCACCTGGACACTCAGCTCCAGTCAGCAGAAAACGGTGTTATCCAGCTCTCCACCGGTGAAAGCTTTGAATCAGATCTCATCATCTGGACCGCAGGTGTCATGGCTAACCCGATGCTGCGTGCAACCGACTTCCCCCTCGACGAGCGTGGCCGTCTGCGCGTACGCGCAGACCTTCGGGTTGAAGGCGACAACGGAGTTATCGAAGGCGCCTGGGGTGCTGGTGATGCAACCGCATGTCCTGACCTTTCCGGCGGTGGTGTTGGTGGTTTCTGTGTCCCTAACGCTCAGCACGCTGTTCGCCAGGGCAAGCTCATGGCACGCAACGTTGTTGCCGTGCTTCGTGGTGAAGGACCCACTGACTACTTCCACAAGAACCTCGGTGCTGTTGCAGGCCTCGGCTTGAACATCGGTGTCTTCCAGTCCGGAAAGATCGCCCTCAAGGGATACATCGCGTGGCTTGCACACCGTGGCTACCACGGTCTGGCTATGCCTTCCTTCGAACGCAAGTTCCGCGTCATCTGGGGTTGGTGGAACAACTTCTGGCTCGGACGTGACATTGTTTCTCTCGAAGCTCGTGAGACTCCTCGCGCTGCATTCGAAGAGTTCGCTTCACGCCCCGCTGCTCCAGCTAAGGCAGCAGCTAAGCCTGCTGCTAAGAAAGTTGCTGCAAAGCCCGCTGCAAAGAAGGCTCCTGCAAAGAAGCCAGCAGTCAAGAAGTAATACTTCTCACACAAGGGAGGCCGTCCGCGGCCTCCCTTGTGCTTTGCTAGCCTTGAGAGGTACGCCCCCATAGCCCAATCGGCAGAGGCAATCGACTTAAAATCGATCCAGTGTGGGTTCGAGTCCCACTGGGGGTACAGTTGAGATTCCCTCTAGTTCCCTTTATTTACAAGGATTCTAGGGGGTTTCTTTTTGTCCAGAATCGCTCTGTGACAACACCGTGACAACATTTCTAGAAATCTTGGCAGTGTTTAGTGCCACGGCAACAGCGTTTAGATCACTATCAAATAGGTCCGCGTAACGGTCCAGAGTCATGGTTGCTGATTTGTGCCCCAGCATTCTCTGTAGTGCTTTCACGTTGGCGTGAGCTTGCACTGCCAGGCTTGCAGTTGTGTGGCGTAGATCGTGGAGTGTGATTCTGGGAAATGTGGGGTCATTGGCTTGGCAGGTTTGCAGCGCATTCACCCACCATGAACTTCTCACATCAGGTGTTCGCACGTGGGCGTAACCTTTACCAAATAGAAGCATCTCTGGAGTCTTTCCAGCACTCTCAGATTCGATGACACTGTCCAGGAATTCGGGGTAGGGCACAGTTCGGCGTTCATGGTTTTTGGGAGTGCCAACGATGATGTTTCCACCCACGTTCACAGCGTTTTCCTCAACGCTTATAAGCCGTTTCTTAGTGTCGATGTGTTTCACCCTCAAGCCGGTGGCTTCACCCCATCTCAGGCCCGTATAGGCCAGGAACAGGACCAGCCCAGACTTGTTCCCAGCTGCATCAGCCAGGGATTGAACCTGGTCATGGGTGAGATATGCAGGGGGCTTCACTCGCTTTTGTGGCAGGGTCACATCTTTAGAGGGGTTGGAACTGAGTTTTCTATCTTTCACAGCATTTTCGAGAATGCCGGAGAGAACCCCATGTGCTCTGATTACTGAGGTGGGGCTGAGGTTTTTCGATAGTGCAGTGATCCAGCTTTGAACCTCTGTGTGTCTGATGGACCCAACTTCACGTTTTCCCCAGGTGGGAAGGACATGAAGTCTCCAGGCTATTTCTAACGGCCTGAATGCTGAGGGCTTCATCACGGGTTTTTTGTTCTCTAGCCAGACAGGCCCCAGAGCTGCCACAGTGGTTTTTGTATCAGCTTTGTCGATGAATGTTCCTGTGGATTTTGCCACGGTCAGAGCAGCGATGAACTCATTGGCATCGCGTTTGGTTTTGAATCCGCGCTCAGTGGCTTGTGAGTGGTCAGGCTTTCGATAGGCAACGCGATACAGCCTGGTTCCATCTGCCAGTTTGTATTCGTGAATCGATGCCATCAGAAACTTTGTAGCCCCAGGTAATTCTTGAGTTCAAAGTCTTGTTCTGAATCGTTATCTTCTAGGAATCCGCTGGGGGAGTGTGAGCTGGCAGAGACAAGTAGCCGGTGGAAGTAGTTCCTGGGGGTGGCGGTATCTTCACCAAATGTGAGCGTGGCATCTTTACCGAACTTGGATTCAAAGTTCTCGATTTCTTGCTCAAGCTCAACCAATTCCATGCCAGCTACGTGTGCCCCAGAATCCAATGATTGAACAGTGGTGAACAAGTTTCTGGCCAATGTTCTCAACCTAATTTTGATTAAGGGAACTTCCTCATCCCCAGTGGCCGTGAGGGCATAGAGATCTGATTCAAGAATCTCTGAAAGTGCCATGGCTTCCGCAACGGTTACTTTTCTTTTCCCAGTCTCAATTTTGTAGACGGTGGATTGAGTGAAATCGAATCCGCGCTTTTGCATTTGGTCAGCCAGAAAATCCTGGGTGAAACCAGCAGCTTCTCGGATTGGCTTCAAGCGTGAACCAATTACTGAATCACTGCTGGCAGTGGTGTGGGATTCGTGCGGACTAGTCATTTAAAAATTATAAGCCAACACGGCTTGACAAAACCCACCAAAAAGCATTTAAGCTAATAAGGTGGTTACACACCCACCGAAAAGGAGTTTGGAAATGAATGAATATCTCACTCCAGATCAGCTCTGTGAGCTAGTACCTGGAACAACGAAAACATATTGGGCACAGCTGAGGTTCTACGGCAAAGGGCCAAAGTATCTCAAGCCATCGCCCAGAAAAGTTCTCTACATCAAGAGCGAAATCATCGAATGGTTAGAGAACTCAGCACGCTACGGCACACACCCCGACAAGGTAGCCAGCTAATGATTCCCTTTGAGTTAACAGAGCC
Organism: Aurantimicrobium sp. MWH-Uga1; assembly: GCF_003325955.1. Classification (NCBI taxonomy): domain Bacteria; kingdom Bacillati; phylum Actinomycetota; class Actinomycetes; order Micrococcales; family Microbacteriaceae; genus Aurantimicrobium; species Aurantimicrobium sp. MWH-Uga1. The sequence continues at coordinate 357,536 of NZ_CP030929.1, forward strand.
AAACAAATTCGATGTTTCAGATGCTGAAAAGTTTTCTGAATATTCAGTGCGAATCAATTACTGCCAAAAAACTGAAGTGTATTCCAAGGATGGATTCAGATTCTACGGATGCATTTCTGTGGTTCACCAGGACAAAGAAATAGTTCTGAATGTGTTTAAGCACGCCACAGAACACGATCTGGCGGTCCTGGAGTCTTACATCACCAAAATACAAAACGGATTCTGGAACAGTTTCCCGTGGGAGAGCAAAACAGGATCTAACGGAGTTCAGTTCGACCAGGTCACGCTGGGTTCTAAAGGTGATGCCATAACCCTTGAAATTTATCCCTGTACTGAAAAGCACTGTGTCAGCTTTGGCAAGCACCATTTGATAGAACCAATGGAATATGAATTCGGCCCAATCCACTCAGCCGATTTTCAAATTGGTGAGAAATATCGACTAACAGTTTTCAAACCTCATCATGAGGAATGGCTCATCGATGTTTCAGTTGGTGGCCCACTGACAGCCACAGAAGCTGCATCTTTCAATTCAGATTTAGCTTGGCTAACTGCAGAAGTGAAAAAGATGAACGGGGTCAGCTGATGGAATATCCAAACCTAGGCCAGGGGATTAGAAACCCCAGAATTGAACGCCCAATCACAAGCCGTGAACAACTCCAGGGCATGACATCAAAACAGATCATGCACGCATTCAACACCGGCCAACTTGATGAGCTAGTGGGGAGAGATTCCGAAGATGACAAGGAATAAGAAAACCCCCCAGCCATGCAACTGGGGGGCGAAGATAACAAAGCCAAAGGTTATCGAAGTTTCTTGTTCTCATTTTACCCCACAAAGCACCAAACAGGGGATAAAGACATGAGTATCGAAGCGTATAAGTGGGCCAAAACAGTTGAAGGCATATCCCACAGCGAAAAGCTACTTCTCATCATGATTGCTGACCATTACAGCGATGAACTCAAAAGAGCGTGGCCATCACGGGAAACACTCGCTAGAGAGTGCTGCATGAGCATGAGAACAGTCACCAGGGGTATCAAGACACTCGAAGAGCGTGGACTCATCAGAGTGCAGCGATGGATCAATAACGAAAACGGCCACAATCTCAGCAACAGATATTCACTGCCAATCTTTGATCCACAGTGGGCCAGCCAGGACACAAGAAAGTTTGTTCACGCCCAGCCCTACCCAGACCGCATCACAGGAAAGGTTTCATTCATCGATGACTATCTCGAAGAAGTGGGGTGACATATTGCACCCCTCAAAGTTGGCTGGACAGTTTGTCATTTTGGGTGGACAAATTGGCATTTTGGGTGGACAAATTGGCACATCAGGGGTGACAGATTGGCTCGCTAACTCTTACTTAACTCTTAAAGGAAATCTCAATACAAACTCTTAGCCTCACCCTCACGGGATGAGGCACACAGAAAGGAAACAAATATGAACCAAGTCATTGCAGACCACATCATCGACTCAGACGGAGTGCAGTGGAAAGTAACCGGCTACTGGTGCAGACGCTGCATCATGCCACTCCAATCACCAGACGAAATCGAATCAGGACTTCACTCAGACTGTGAAATCACGGACTAACCCCATGAAACACAAACCAGAACCACCATTCGCCACAGTCCTAGACGTACAAGGAGACAGAGTCACCATACTCTGCCCACTATGCAACGGACAGCACTATCACTCCGGATTCTCAGCCGAACGCACAGAACACAGAGTTGCAGCCTGTGGACTCTACGAACCCATAAACCAAACCACAAAAGCCATCGGCTACCGCTACAAAGTAGGAAAGTAGATGATCTCATGAGCAACCCCATCGATGCACTCAAACAAGCAGAACAACTCATCCTCAAAGGAGAACTATCTGCAGCATCAGAACTACTCGAACAAATAGAGATACAACTATGACAGGCGGCTTCACCCCGGTGGCGGTGTCTCTCTTCCCCGGGGAGATGCTGGTGGGCGCGGTGCGTGATGGCCTTAATGAGAAAACCTCTGGAAGCCCTGTATTGCGTTCTAAGCGCATAGGAGCAGGGGGGCTTAATGATATGCCATTGGTGGCGCGAAATGTCCTCAGATTTAACCGGTTTTTTAGTGCCCAGTATTTACAAGGAATTAGCCGTAACAGTAAGGAGATGCCGTGAGTTTGCTAGATGATCTCATGCTTGAACTGCCCAAGGGGTATTCGTTCACACCGGTAGAGCTGACACAGATTCAGCTTGCCCAGGCCCAGCTTGATGATGTGGCCAGGTTAGAAACAGTTTTGGAATCTGAGGGACCGATTGTCATTGGCCATGCAGGACAGACTCGATTAAACGCTGCATTCAGTGAATTGAGGCAGTCCAGGCATGAGGCAGCGCGACAGATTGAAGTGATTCGGCGCGGAATGCTCTCTGTGGATAAGCCTGTGAAAGCCGGTACACGCTACACGGCTTCTGCAGCAAGGATTCGCGCATGAGTCCCTGGATTACCCCCACAGAACCCACTGAGCTGGCAGGGGATGCGCTCAGGGATCATTATCAGCTCATCTTGAGAAGGATTCGGAAGTGGTGTTTAGGCCAGCCGGAATCTTCTGAGCTTTCAAAGTTTTGGCTAGAGCTGAGAGATGCAGAACGGCCACTTTACAGACAAGGCCACATCGCCGATGTGGTTTCCATCAATGCAGTTATTGAAACTGCCATTCAGCTGGGTTACTCCAGCGATAACTAGAAAAGAGAAAACAATGTCCGAATATTCTTTTGCCCCACTTGTTCCAGTGCTTTTGCCAGATAACTTGAACTATCCAGAAGAGGTTATTTCAGCAATAGAGACTTATGAAAAGGCCTGGGAGAACTGGGCTGAACGTGAAGGTGAATTTCTTGAAGCTAAAGAGAATCTTCAAATTGCTGAGACTCTCGATAACAAGGCACTAGAAGTTGCAGTTGAAAAGGGAAGTGGAAAACACCCTGGACACAAACACCGCGATGAAGCCAAGGATGCTCTGGATTATGCCTACCTGGTAGCTAGAAAAGCTCACAAGGCAGTTCGGGAAGAGATCTCACACTTGCAGGAAGTGATGAAAACTCACTCGCATGAACTCATTCTCGATGCTATCCGCGTAGCGCGTGAAGGCAGTGAAGAGTTTGAAGCTGAACTGACAAAGATTCAACAGCGCACACAAGAAATTCTCGATGCCAGAAACAATTCCTTAACGGGAATGAAAATGGCTGCAGGACTTCTCCAGGGAAGTGGACTCTTCATCAAGTCATTCAGCCCACATTTCCCATTAGAGGGTGATTTCAGATTCCCCTACTATGGCCAGTCCAAGATTCGCTTGTTCGATATTTGTGACCAGCTAGAAGCAGACATCACCCCAGCAATTAGCAGTATTTCTCAGGAAGAAAACGCTGCATAAATATCTCTAGATTTCCCACGGTTTGCCACAAATAAGCTGGCATTCCGTGGGAAAATAGAACTAATGAACGCCGCACAGTTCGCGGTTTACATTGAATAGCGGACAGATCCGCACTCTGCCGAAATCTCAATGTGAATTGGTAAGAAAGCCTGGATAACAGGAAGCCAAACACACAAGGAGTTTCTAATGGCATCACGTATAGCAGAAGCATACGTTCAGATAGTTCCCTCAATGACGGGAACACAAGCAGCACTTGAGAGCGAATTCTCAAACATCGGTGGCCCAGTAGGTAGATCTATGGGTCAGAGCATGATGGGTAGTCTCAAAGCCCTAGCCGGTCCAATGGCAGCCGTTGTGGGCGGACTAGCAATCGGTAACTTCACAAAAGACATCGTGGGTGCAGCTCAAGAAGAGATCAAGCAGAACTCCAGGATTCAGAACATCGCATCATCGATGGGAATCTTTGGAAAGAACGCCGATGGGGTTTCACAAAGACTCATCGACCTAGCTCAAACTCAAGCCCTCAACAATGGTTTAGATGAAGATGCCATCAAGAACACACAGGCAAAACTTCTCACATTCAAAGAACTAGCTGCATCAGCTGGAACCATGGGCGGAATGTTCGACCGCGCCACCTATGCAGCAATGGACCTAGCTGCAGCCGGATTCGGAACAGCTGAACAAAACGCGGTTGCCCTGGGTAAGGCATTCAATGATCCAATTGGCGGAATGGCTGCACTGGGCAGAATGGGTGTTCAGTTCACCGATGAACAAAAAACCATGATTGAATCCATGGTGAACGCCGGAGACATGGCCGGTGCTCAAGCCCTCATGATGGAGGAGCTAGAAACCCAAGTGGGTGGCACTGCCACATCAACAGCCACAAACGCAGACAAGATGAATCAGGCATTCTCAAACTTCCAAGAAACTCTTGGCTTGCTAGTTATTCCTGTAGTGGAACAGCTGGCCCAGGCAGGAGCTGATGTCATGAATTGGATGTCTGAGAATCCAGCTATTGTTCAAGCACTTGGAATAGTCATTGGAATTCTCGCTGCAGGATTCATCGCATTATCGATAGCGATGTGGGCAGCATCAATGACACCAATCACGCTCATCATCGGAGCAATCATCATCGGTGTTGGTTTACTCATCGCTGCAGTAATTGCTTTGGCCACAAACTTTGACAAAGTTATGAAATTCCTGGGAGATGTGTGGGCCGGATTCCTGGGATGGTTCACTGATGGTGTTAAGGCCGTTGGAACATTCTTTGGAGATGTGTTCCGTGGCATTGGTGACACTGTGAAGGGTGTTTTCGATGCAGTAGTGGGATTCATCAAGAACGGCATCAATAATGTCCTCAGACTCATTAACGGCATGATTGATGGAATCAACACTGTGGGAAGTTTCCTCAGTAAAGCCACTGGTGGAACTGTGAACTTCAAGCTGGGAAAGATTCCACTATTGGCAGATGGTGGAACCATCACCGGATCAGGAACGGTTCTAGTTGGTGAGAAGGGTCCCGAACTTCTCAACCTCAACAGGGGAGCATCTGTAGTTCCCCTAGATAAGACTTCCGGTCAGACCATTATTTACAACGCTGCACCTAATGACTCGCTTGATTCAGAACAGAAACTATTCCAGGCCATGAAGCGTGCCAAGGTAGTTGGATGGTAGCCCTAGGAAACCCCGTAGAAGCCGTTAAGGAACGCTACGGGGGATACCTAGCCACCCTAGGAATCACCATGGAACCGATATTCACCCCCAGTGAAGATGTGAGCAGATTCGGTGGGCAGGTCATGGCATGGCGTGACGGCCTGATGATGGTGTTCAGTGTTGGATATTCAGATACCGGTGACTTCCTCACATTCCCAGCCGATATGGGGACAGCCACGGCCCTGGGAGTGGTAGACATACTCCAGGGGACCCAGTAACCCCTCTGGGCGTATATCCTCACCGCTTCGCGTATAGCGTCAGCCAGTGTGTACGGGTTTTCAAGTCGATTTCGTGACAACACCGTGACAACATTTTGAAAAAAACATAGCTAATTTAGACACTTCCAAAAACTGAAAATCCGCTAAAAATCAAGGTTTTTGGGGTAGTGCTACACAGTAAAAAGTGCACCTATTGGGTTCGAGTCCCACTGGGGGTACAACTACGCCTTGCTAAACCAACGCACTTCATAGGGTGCTAGCGGTATACCTTCACCAATATCGAAGGTGTGACCAGTGAGATGGTCTGTTACATGCGTTCCTAGGTGGCCCAGGTCATGGGGAGATAACCATCTGGCTGAGTCAGAGATGTTGTACACCTGAACAAGATCTCCTGCTGGGTGCACTCGGTCGAAGATCACCACACCTTTACCCGTACCTGAGCACACTTGTGTGGCAACACCTGCGTGAAGAGAGGGAAGAGTTTTCCTTACGTCAATGACGTGCTTGATGCGGTTGTAAATTCGCCCAGCGGGTTTGTCATTGAGTTCGCCAGCTGCTGCGGCATCCGCTACGCGCCAGTTCATTTTGGGGCGGTGAATCCAGCGGTTATCTTCCTTTTTTGTTTCGTCTTTGAGATAACTGTGGTCGTTGAGTAAGCCAATCTCATCGCCCATATACAGCAGAGGAATACCGCCGAAACCAAAGACCATCGTGTACGCGCAGAGATAGCGGTCGATGGCTTGGTCGAGAAGTTTCTCATCTTTGAGTTTGATGGCTTTCTCAATTCCGGCAAGGCTAGCGCCTGTTCCGGAGGTGCGACGTTCACCGCTCACGGGGTCAGGCATAAATGGCTCGCCTGTAGCCAGTGAGCCGTAGAAGTTCCCTTCGAAGTATTCAGCCAAGAACATGCGGTGATCATGGCCATTGAGGCCAACTTCCTGTGCATCGGTATCATCGATAGCCCAGCCGATGTCGTCGTGGCAACGCAGGTATACTCCCCATGCAGTGGTGCTGGGAAGACCTGCAAAACGGGACATGGTGTGCACCATGAGTGAATTGTCTTTGGCGGCGATGGCAGACCAAATCTGCACCATCAAGCTGTTGTGATAGGCAAGGTCCGAGACCTTACCTGCGTGCTTTCCTTCCCCGAGATAAGCGCCAACCTGGGCAGGCCCCACAATTGCTTCAGCTTTGAAAATCATCGAGGGGCACAATATGCGAGCAAAGGCGCGAAGTGCTTGGGTAATGACGTGAACTTCTGGCTCGCCCTGGCAGATGGTACCCATGCGCTTCCACATAAATGCGATGGCATCCAGACGAATACAGTCCACGCCATGATTGGCCAGGTTGGCAATGATGTCGGCGTATTCGCAGAACACGGCAGGGTTCGACCAGTTGACATCCCACTGATAGGAGTTGAAGGTGGTCCACACCCAACCTTTCAGTTCGTCATCCCACGTGAAGTTTCCCGGAGCAAAGTCAGGGAAGACCTCAAGCAGAGTCTTTTCATACTCGTCAGGGATTGTGCGGTCGGGATAGACATAAAAGTAATCGCGGTAACTTGCATCACCTGCACGCGCTTTTTCTGCCCACTCGTGTTCTTGCGCCACGTGATTGAGTACAAGGTCAAGAGTCAGCGAGATTCCCGAGTCATGGAGCTTGTCTGCAGTTGAACGCAGTTCCTTCATGGAGCCTAAGTCCTCACGAAGTGCGCGGTAATCCATCACGGCGTAACCGCCGTCATTGGCACCCGGCCTGGGCTTGAGAATGGGCAATAGGTGGAGGTAGGTAATCCCTAAATCTTTGAGATAGGGAATGCGCTTGTTGATTCCCTTGAGGTTCTTGGCAAAGAGGTCAGCGTAGGCAACATAGCCAATGGTTTGTTCTGACTGGAACCAGTCCTGTTCCAGAACACGCTCGCGGTCGCGCTGCTGCAGCTCCTCATCGCGGTGGAGGTGAGCTGCGGCCATTACCTCGATGAGTTGGGGCAGTGCTGTCTCGATGGGGTAGAGCTCAGCAAAAGCTGTTATGAGGTCCTGGCCCCACCGATCAAAACGATCAAGGAGATCTTGGGCACCACGAGTACTCGTGCCAATAAGGCCCTGCAGTTGTGCACGTGCAGCAGCAGTTAGTTCGGGAAATGCATACATTGCAGTGACTCCGTCGTCTCTGACCCCGTTCGTCTCTTAACGGTTGTGAATAGTGTATTCCTCTGTTGAACCCGCGGTGAATTTCAGTTTCTACTCAACTGGTGTTGGGGCTTTTCTAATCCGGAAACTCACCCATGCTGCCACGGCACACAATCCCGCTGCACCAAACCAGGCCAGAGTGTATTCGCCAGTGAGGTCTCGCACTGTTCCGGCAGCAATAGCTGCTATTGATGCTCCTACTTGGTGAGAGGCAAAGACCCAACCAAAGACGATGGGCCCCTTATTGCCAAACATCTCATTACAAATCGCGATGGTGGGAGGAACTGTGGCCACCCAGTCCAAACCATAAATCACAATGAACAGAATCAAGCTGGGGTGGATGGTGGCTGAGAGAAGAACGGGTAAGAGCATGAGAGATATGCCGCGACCAAAGTAATAAATGGCTAGCAAGATTCGTGGGTTGACTCTGTCGGTGAGCCAACCGGAAGCAATCGTGCCAAAAATGTCAAAAATACCTACGGCTGCTAGCAAGCCCGCGGCAGTGGTTTCGGGCATCCCGTGATCATGTGCAGAGGGAATGAAGTGCACACCGATCAAGCCGTTCGTAGTAGCACCACAGATAGCAAAACCGATAGCAAGAGCCCAGAAGGTTCGAGAGCGTGAAGCTTCCTTGAGAACTACAAGTGCGTATCTAGCGGGATTGCCTTGAGGAGGTTCTGCCGCTCGCTCTGCCGCGGCAACTTTGGCTTGTTCTTCACTTTCCCCAAAACGACGAACGCCAAGATCAGCGGGGGAATTACGCATGAAAAGCAAAATCAGTGGCACCACCGCCAAAGCGGCTGCAGCGATCAGTAGCGACGCTGAACGCCATCCGGTCGTAGTGACCAGATTGGCCATCACAGGAAGGAAGATGAGTTGACCTGTTGCACTTCCGGCGGAGAGAACACCGGCAACAAGTCCTCGCCGGGCAAGGAACCACGTGTTGGTGATGGTAGCGGCAAAGACCAATGCCATTGAGCCGCTGCCGAGACCAATCAGGACGCCCCAGGTCAGCACCAGGATCAGTGGGTTTGTGGCAAAAATGCTTAGTGCACTACCGGCAGAAATCAACAGCAGGGCACCGGTGGTGACTTTTCGCAAGCCGAAACGATTCATTAACGCTGCCGCGAATGGAGCGGTCAGACCAAAGAGCAAAATGTTCACGCCGATAGCAATGGAGATAGTGGTGCTGCTCCAGCCGAATTCTTCCTCGAGAGGAACCATCATTACACCGGGTGCAGATCTAAATCCTGCTGCACCGACCAGTGCCATGAATCCCACTAAAGCAACAATCCATGCGGGATGAATCTTGCGTGTGCGTGGGGAAGACATAGGTTTAGCCTATTGAGAATTGTGCCCGAAGGAATCTGTTTCGGTATTCATCAATCTCTCGGCATTCATCCAGCATTCTCGTCGTACCATTGGAGCTATGGATTTACTGCTCCCCATTCTCGGCATTGTTGTGGTGCTTGCTGTCATCGTCGGCATTTACCTCTGGGCAACCTACAACAGCCTCGTCACTCTCAATGTCCGCGTCGAAGAGGCATGGAGTGACATCACTGTTCAACTCAAGCGTCGAGCGGATTTGATTCCTAACCTCATCGAGACCGTCAAGGGATATGCCTCCCACGAGCGCGGTGTTTTCGAGGCCGTAACGAAAGCTCGAGCTGAAACGCTCACTGCGGAAACTCCAGCTGCTGCTGCTGAGGCCGAAGGCCACATGCAGGCAGCTCTCAAGAGCATCTTTGCTGTGGCGGAGGCCTACCCCCAGCTTCACGCGAGTGAAAACTTTCTTCAGCTTCAGAGCGAACTAGTCGATACCGAAGACAAGATTCAAGCTGCTCGCCGCTTCTACAACGGTGGCGTGCGTGAATTCAACACCAAGATTCTGTCCTTCCCCAACAACATGTGGGCCAACAAGTTGAAGTTCGACAAGCGCGACTTCTTCGATGTTGCCGATGCTGCAGCTATTGCAGAACCTCCACGCATCCAGTTCTAAATCTTTCTGAGCAAGGGCTCTGATGTATTCCGCAATCGCGAAAAACAAGCGCAACACCGTCGTCATCATGGTGTTCTTCCTGCTCATTATTGGTGGCCTTGGTTGGCTTGCTGGGTATATCTACAACGACATCACCATTACCGTGATGACCATTGTGATTGCTTCCGGGTATGCCCTGTTCCAGTACTACTTGGCAGGATCTCAGGCACTGTCAATCGCTGGAGCGATAGAGATTCAAAAAGCGGACAACCCTCGGTTGTACCGCATCGTGGAAAACCTGTGCATCGCCACCGGAACACCCATGCCCAAGATTTACATCATCAATGATCAGGCGCCCAACGCGTTTGCCACCGGTCGTGACCCTCAGCATGCTGCTGTCGCAGCAACTTCCGGTCTTCTTGATTTGATGGATGATGCAGAGCTCGAAGGCGTGATGGCGCATGAACTCGGTCACGTTCGCAACTATGACATCCGCGTATCCATGATTGTTTTTGGTCTGGTCGTTGCAGTGGGTTTCCTTTCCGACATGCTGCTGCGCATGTCATTCTTCGCCCCCAGGCGTGACTCCAATGGGGGAGGTAACCCCGTCATGTTGGTGTTGGGTTTAGCCGCCATGATTATTGCGCCATTGGTTGCCACGATGGTGCAATTGGCTATCTCCCGGCAGCGCGAGTATCTGGCAGATGCCACAGGCGCTCTGGCAACCAGACACCCAGAAGCCTTGGCAAGTGCTTTGCAGAAGCTGGCTGCTTACGGCCGCCCGCTTCAAAAGCAAAGCTCTAGCATGGCTCACATGTGGATTGCGGATCCGGTCAAGCCCGGCATTGTTGACCGCATGTTTGCCACCCACCCACCTATCGAAGATCGCATCCAACGACTGCATGAAATGGGCGGCAAGTTTTAGAGCTTCAGAACTCTCCTCTAAACTTTGGATATGACCTCGAAGCCTATAGCTGGACCTAGCCTGTCCGAGTTCGAGGCCGCCCGCGCAACCGTGGGCAAAGTGGCGCAGTCCACTCCGATGGAAACCTCCCGCTATCTGAGCAAAGTTCTCGGTTCTGAGGTATTCCTCAAGTGTGAAAACTTGCAACGCACTGGTAGCTACAAGCTTCGCGGCGCATATAACCGTCTCTCTCAGCTTTCTGCAGATGAGCGTGCCAAGGGTGTTATTGCTGCCTCTGCCGGTAACCATGCACAAGGTGTTGCTTTGGCTGCTCGCGAGCTCGGAATCAAGGCAACTATCTTCATGCCGCTGGGTGTTGCCTTGCCTAAGCTCGAGGCAACTCGTGAATACGGTGCTGAAGTTGTTCTGACCGGAAATATCTTCAACGAATCGCTCAAGGCCGCTAAAGAGTTTGCGGCTGAAACAGGCGGCATATTCATTGCCCCCTTCGATCACCAAGATGTCATCATCGGTCAAGGAACATTAGGTCTTGAGATCTTGGAAGAAGTTCCTGATGTGGACACCATCATTGTCCCTATCGGCGGGGGCGGGCTTATCTCTGGTGTTGCCTCTGCAGTGAAGCAAAAAGCTGCCACCCTCGGACGCACAGTCAGAATCATCGGTGTTCAGGCTGAACACGCGGCGGCTTATCCTCCCTCATTGGAGGCGAGAGAACCCGTCACAGTGGAGGTTCAGCCCACCATTTGTGACGGTATTGCCGTTGCACGCCCAGGAACCTTGAACTTCGAAATCATCAAGGACACCGTCGACGAGGTTGTCACCGTCTCAGATGATGACACTGCTCGTGCACTGGTCATGTTGCTCGAACGAGCCAAGCTCGTTGTTGAACCTGCCGGTGCTGTCGGCGTTGCCGCCATCATGGCGAAGAAGGTGAAGAAGACAGGCAAAACTGTTGCCATCCTTTCCGGTGGAAACATTGATCCGCTGTTGTTGCAACGCATTGTTGGTCATGGCTTGGCTGCCTCTGAGCGTTATCTCAAGCTGCGAGTCATGCTTCCTGACCGTCCTGGTCAATTGGCCCGCACGGCAGAGATTGTCTCCGAGCAGAACGCTAACGTTGTCGAGGTGTTGCACACCCGTCACGGTCGTGGCCTCCAGATCAGTGAAGTAGAACTCGAACTTCACATCGAGACTCGTGGCAAAGAACATCGCAAGCAGGTTATCAAGGCCCTGCGCGATGAGGGATTCAAAGTCCGCATCAGCGACGATATCTAAGACTTAACGAATAAAGCCTCCCGAAAGGGAGGCTTTATTCGTGTGGTTTGTGTTAGCCGGTGAACGTTTCCACGTTGATGACTTTTACTTCAATGTCTTTACCGTTGGGTGCAGTGAAGGTGGTCTTTTCCCCAACCTTAAGACCTAGGATGGCAGCACCCATGGGGCTGCTCTCGCTGTAAACCGTGTAGTCGGTTCCGGCAGCAATTTCACGGTTGCCGAGTAAGAACGTAGCTTCATCACCAGCAATAGTGGCGGTAATCACTGTACCGGTTTCGACAACACCAGAGCTTTGGGGGGCTTCGCCCACTTTGACGTCCTTGAGAAGAGCAGTCAAGGTGCGAATGCGAGCTTCGATCTTGCCCTGCTCATCTTTAGCAGCGTGGTAGCCACCGTTTTCTTTGAGGTCACCCTCTTCGCGGGCAGCTTCAATACGCTTGGCAATCTCTTCACGACCGGTGGTGGACAAGGTGTCGAGTTCTCCCTTGAGGCGGTCATACGCCTCTTGAGTGAGCCATGTTTCTTTGATTTCTTCGCTAGCCATAGGGTTTAGCCTAGGTGAGCCAACATTGGTAAACCAAACCGGTGGTCGCTGGTTGGCTGGTGGTGATGGTCTCTTTAATATCGCGGATGCGCTGCTGCGACGGAGGGTAGATAAATACTTTCCAGCCCACAATGGCAAAGCTTGTGTTGAGCGCCTGCACGGCACAGGCAACCTCATGCCCGGGGGTAGCCGTGAGTTCAAATTCGACGGTCACGCTTGTTTCTGTCAGGTCCTCAAATCCCAAATCGCGCGCGGAGGTCTGCGGACCAAACCCGAGTGCATCTGTGAAGATGACCCAACTCACCAGAGCAACAATTATGACGGTGGAGACGATAATGACACCGAGGTTGCGGCGAATGGGTCCGCGGTCATCGCGTGATCGTCCGTAGCGATCTGCGAGGTTGGTTTCGGTACTCATGGAGCTCCTTGGTGGCCCGTCGTGACGGACGAATTCTCAGTTTCGCCCAGTACTCTATTTATAAGGCTATTAGCTTAAAAACCCTTCGGAGGAATCGTGCTGTTTGCAGAAGAGACAATTGACCCTCAGCTGGTCTCTCCTGGAGTGGTGGGATTCGTTGCCACAATCCTTGTCACCATTGCGACCGTGTTACTTCTGATCGACATGGTTCGTCGCATGCGCCGGGTGAACATGCGCGCAGAGATCAACAAGAAGCTCGATGCTGAGCAGGCTGCTGACACCAGCGCCGCCGAGTCGAAGTAGTCACTTTCCCTCATGTCGAACCAGTTCGGAATGTATTCCGAGCAGTACTCCAATGACTTCTCGAAAGAACAAAACGAGCAGTTCACTGCTGCTTTTGATGCAATTACGCAGCAATTTGTTGAAGGCCTCAATGCTGGCCTGCCAGCTGACGCGGCATCCATTCAGGATGCTGTGCGTCAGCACTACGAGTTTTGCTCTCAGTTTTGGAAACCCACTCGAGAGGCTTACAAGAGTCTCGCATTGAGTTACATCATGCCCTCGCCCTATCGGGACACCTACGAAGGGATAGCCGAAGGTTTAGGAAAATACCACTACGACGCGATCGTCATCTGGGCAGATAACAACCTTTAGGCGTTATAGGCAGGGTGCATGGCAATGAGCAAAATTGCCGTCCAGTGGCACATAAACGCGATAACGGTGAGGGTGTGGAAGATTTCGTGGAAGCCAAACACCCCTGGAATGGGGTTTGGTTTCTTCATTCCATAAATCACGGCGCCGGCGGTGTAGGCCAAACCACCTACGATGACCAGCACCATCATGGCCACGTTTGCCTGGAAGAGATCAACCACGTACATCATCGCTGCCCAGCCGAGCAGAATGTATAAAGCAACATAGAGCCAACGCGGGGCGTGCACCCAAAACACCCGGAAGAAAATGCCCAAGAGGGCACCACTCCACACCAGCACCAACAGGAGAACGCCCTTACTCGGCGGGAGAGCCAGCACCGCTAAAGGCGTGTACGTACCAGCGATGAGTAAGAAAATGTTGGCGTGATCAAAGCGCTTGAGCATCACCTTGGTCTTTGGTTTCCAATTGATGCGGTGATACAGGGCTGAGATGCCAAAAAGCAGCAGTGAGGTGGTCATGAAGACGGCAGAACTCCACTTAGCTGCTGGGCCATCGGCCAGAACAATAAGTACAACTCCTGCGGCGATTGCCAGAGGGAAAGTTCCGGTGTGAATCCATCCACGCCAGGAAGGCTTCACCTCAACGTGGGGGTGAGACTCTGCATCCTCGATTAGTGGCAAGCTCATTTAAGTAGCGTACACCAGTTTTATTGTGAGCAAGCTGGGCGAAACACTGCTCGCAGGCGCCTAACCTTCGGTAAAGTCATGGACGTGATGTCGCGCGCGAATAAGACAGGTCCGCTCTATGGCCTGTATCAAAAACGCCTGCGTCGGGGGCTCAACAAGGACAATCTTCCACACCACATTGGAATGATTGTTGATGGCAACCGTCGCTGGGCGAGAGAGCGCTTTTTGGAGAACCCTTCTCATGGCCACCGCGCAGGTGCCCAGAAGGTTCCTGAGTTTCTAGTTTGGTGTGATGATCTGGGCATCGGCATGGTCACGCTCTATTTGCTCTCCACTGACAACCTCACTGGCCGAGATAAGTCTGAACTCACCGAGCTGTACAACATCATTGCGGAGCTTGCTGAAGGCTTGTCTCACTTCCGTAACTGGAAAATCAACCACGTAGGCAAAGACGATGTTCTTCCCCCAGAGTTGTTAGCAACATTGCTAGATGCTGAGGAGCGAACCAAAAACAACACTGGTCTTCACGTCAACCTAGCAATTGGCTATGGCGGCCGTGCCGAGATTGCCGATGCTGTGAGAAGCATCATTTCAGAACACCAAGCACACGGTGGCAATCTCGATGACTTAGCCGAAAAGCTCACTCCTGAACTCATCAGCGACCACCTCTACACAGGCGGACTTCCTGACCCAGACCTCGTCATTAGAACATCTGGTGAGCAGCGCTTGTCAGATTTTATGCTGTGGCAAAGCGCTCACTCCGAGTTCTATTTCGTAGAAGCTCTTTACCCGGATTTACGTGAAGTCGACTTCCTACGTGCCATGCGTGACTACTCACGCAGAGAGCGTCGTTTCGGTGGATAAACCCTGTTGGATTACATCCAGATGACACTTAGCTGAACATCGGGCGTGTCGTCACAAAAGTGTGTGATGAGGGTCGTACTTTCATCACATGAGCCCACAAAGTAGTGGCGCTAAGACTGGTCAATCCGGTCAGCGCCAGAAGTCCACTTCCTCATCCACAACCGAGCGTGTCTATGTCATAGATACCTCGGTTTTGTTGTCTGACCCCCAGGCACTGTTTCGCTTTGCCGAACATGCCGTGGTCATCCCGGTGGTGGTGATCAGTGAGCTGGAAAAGAAGCGCCATGATCCCGAGATAGGTTACTTTGCTCGGCAAGCTCTGCGCATTCTCGATGATCTGCGCATCAAGCATGAACGTTTAGATTTCCCCATCCCCATCGGGGAGGGTGGTTCGCTCCGAGTTGAACTCAACCACTCCAACCAAGCAGTGCTTCCATCAGGACTGCAACTAGGTGATAACGACAGCCGCATCCTTGCTGTGGCAATGAACCTTGCTAATGACGGTCTCAACGTCACCGTGGTTTCCAAAGACCTCCCCATGCGCGTCAAGGCTTCTTCTATCGGCATGAACGCCGAGGAATACCGTGCCGAGCTGGCTGTAGACAGCGGTTGGATGGGGCACGAAGAGATTGACCTCAGCGCGGATGACATGGCCATCTTGTATGAAGATGAGGTGTTGCGCACCAGCGCTGTTAAGGACACCCCCATCAACACTGGGCTCATTATTCACTCAGACCGTGGCTCAGCTCTGGGCCGTGTGGTACATCAGGGTGAGATTGCTTTGGTGCGCGGAGATCGGGACATCTTTGGCCTCCACGGTCGCTCGGCAGAGCAACGCCTGGCCATTGACATGCTGCTCGACCCCAGTATGGGGATCATCTCTTTGGGCGGTTCTGCCGGTACCGGAAAGTCGGCACTGGCATTGTGCGCAGGTCTAGAGGCAGTGCTGGAGCGTCAGCAACACAAGAAGATCATCGTCTTCCGTCCGCTCTACGCAGTTGGTGGCCAAGAGTTGGGCTACCTCCCTGGGGATAAAGAAGAGAAGATGAACCCCTGGGGTCAGGCCATCTTTGACACCTTGGGAGCTCTGGTCTCTGACAACGTCATGAATGAGGTTGTCGACCGCGGAATCCTGGAGGTTCTTCCGCTGACACACATTCGCGGCCGCTCACTTCACGATGCATTCGTCATCGTGGACGAGGCGCAGTCCCTCGAGCGTAACGTTCTGCTCACGGTGCTCAGCCGTATTGGCCAAAACTCTCGAGTTGTTCTCACTCATGACGTTGCTCAGCGAGACAACCTGCGAGTGGGTCGCCACGATGGCATTGCCAGCGTGATTGAAAGTCTGAAGGGACAGCCACTCTTCGGCCACATCACTCTGACCCGTTCTGAGCGCTCCGCAATTGCGGCGCTCGTCACCGACCTCCTGGAGCGCCAGGAAGTCCTCTAGACGCCACGCGAATAGCTGGGGAGGAGAATACTCGTCGTCAGCTCACCCGCGGACTGTGGATAGCCCTCGCACTGCGAGGGCTATCTGCATTAGCGTGAGCACATGACGTTGTGGCACATCATTCCGCTGGCCTATCTCGCGGTCGTGACGATTCCACTGGTGCGCATTGACTGGCGCACTCATCGACTTCCCAATGCCTGGGTGATGCCCGGTTATGCCGCTATCGCTATTGCCTGGATCGGCGTCTGGATCAGCACGGGGGAGTATCCACTCATACCTGCCATCTCAGCAGCAGGCTATTTCGGATTCCTTCTCATCTTTAGCTACGGCGGGGGAATGGGTATGGGGGATGTGAAGCTTGCCGGGGTTCTCGGTGGCGCTGCCGGGCTGATTGGTGCACCCACGGCCATTCTTTCTCCCGTTTTTGCATTTATCTTCGGAGGCCTTGCCTCACTCGTGGTGTTAGTCATCACTTTGCGCAGGAGAAAAGATCTTCCCTTCTCTCAAGCTTGGGCGGTGACGAAAGAGACCCGTATTCCTTTTGGACCCTTCATGCTGCTGGGGTTCTGGGTTGCCCTGGCGCTTACCGTGCTATTCGCAAGCTGAGTAAAGTGGGGCTATGGCCGTCCCACAGATATACACCGTCTCTGATACTCCCTCTGAGGAACTTGCAGCAGCAGACAACGTTTTAGTTCTTGGCAATGCCCTCGGCACTGATATTCATTTGTGGGAGAGGGCCATGCCTGCCCTCTCCGCGCACTATTCCATCGTGCGCTTTGATATGCCCGGGCACGGTAAATCACCTATTCCTAGCGATTCCTACACACTCGAAGACGTCGCTGATGCCGTCATCGCTTCGGCAGACAAGCTCGGAATTCAGAGGTTCGACTTTGCCGGGGTCTCCGTTGCTGGAGCCGTAGCTCTCGAGATTGCTCACAAATACCCAGACCGCATTAAGCACTCTGTTGTGGTCTGTTCTGCTCCCTATATGGGAGGCCCAGAGGGGTGGAGTGAACGCATTGCTCAGGTCGAAGCGCAAGGAACGGTTTCACTCGTTCCTTCCCTGCCTGCCCGCTGGTTCTCTGATGATTTCATCACCAAAGATCCAGCAGCAGTGAAAGCACTTCTGGATATGGTCGCTACTACTGATGACTCCAGTTACATCAAAACATGTGAAGCACTTGGTGCCTTTGATGCAAGGGGATACCTTGCAGACATTCGTGTGCCCATTCTGGTGATCTCGGGAGAAATCGATCCTGGTTCTCCTCCTGCAGCGGGTGCACTGATTGCTGACACAGTGCCGGGAGCACACCAGGTCATCATTGCCGGCGCATCACACCAGGCAGTTGTCGAAGCACCACTGGAGGTTGCCAAGGCAATGACGACCTTTTTGTCCAAGTAGTCTTTATCTATGATTTCTGCAGAAATATCGCGGTCGTGGCTGCTTGTTAACGGGGCAAAAACTGAAGAGTTTGACATCGCTGCTTCATCTAAAGCTGACCAGATTGTTCTCGACATTGAAGACGCAGTAGACCCTTCGCAGAAGAACGTTGCCCGCGATGAGGTGGCCAAGTGGCTGGAAACGAAGCAAGCTTGGGTTCGCATCAACGATCGTGCATCTGATTTCTGGTCAGACGACATTGACCAGCTTCGGGACGTCCCCGGGTTATTGGGTGTCATGCTTGCCAAAACAGAAGATGGCTCACACGTCACTGAAACTTTTGACCGACTTGGCGGTAAGACTCGCGTGCTTGCCCTGGTTGAGTCGGCTCTGGGTATTGAAGAAGCTCGAGAGATTGCTTGCGCACGCGGAGCATTCCGTCTCGCCTTTGGCAGCGGTGACTACCGCCGCGACACCGGAACCAGCGTGGAAGATATCGCGATGGCGTATCCTCGCTCGCGCCTGGTCGTGGCAAGCCGCATTGGAAACCTTCCTGGCCCCATCGATGGCCCCACAGTTGGATCCAGCTATGGAATTCTGCGTGAGAAGTCAGAGCACGCAGTTGCCTTGGGCATGACCGGAAAGCTGTGTTTGCACCATGACCAAATCCCGGTCATCAATGAAGCAATCAGCCCCACGCAATCTGATGTCGCCTGGGCCAGAACATTCCTTGCAGACTTCGAAGCTCGCGGACGTGTTGTCCGCGACGGCAGTGACCTGCCTCGTTTGGGTCGTGCCGAGAAGATCGAGAAGTTGGCCGTTGCCTTCGGCATCAACCCTTCCTAGTTTGGACTGGAACTCTTTTTCGAGCTGAGCTTGACGTAAAGCCCCAATAGTCGGGGGACAATGACGTAGACCGCTAGAGGAACCACAATCAGCGTCAACACGAATGCCTTGAAGATGGGGTGTGTGTCACCAAGTAGTGGCATAAGAAACGTCAAACCCAGTGCAACCAGGGGGAAAATGGTCAGCCAGGTGATGAAGGCGCGAACGTGAACAGAGATCTGCTGGTGAGGATGTGCCATACATCTCACGTTAGGGCAATTTTATTACTTCTCTCAGCCCACTCATAAGTTCGCTCGATACCGTGATGAGACATTCCCACTTATTGGAGTAACCATGGCCGCGTCCACCCCAGAAACATTTGATCCTCCCCAAGAGCCCAAGTCCTCCTCCGCAAAGACTGCTCCATCCGGCACCAAACCTGCTGATGCTCCCGGTTCCGCTGTCACGTCATATCCTGGGCAGACCTTAGGAATAGTTGCTTTGGTGTTCGCTTTTTTTATGCCACTTCCCGCACTAGCGCTAGGAATCATCGCGTGGGTCTGGTCCAACAAGGCAGGTAAGAATAATGTCTTGGCGAAAGTCGCTGTTGTTGTCAGCGGTGCCCTAAGCATTATCGGGATCTTCCTACTGGGAATGTGGGTTGCCTTTACAGCAGCAGTATTCAGTGGACCTTTTGGTCCTGCGTACCCCGTTGGTGAAGTTCACGTCTCAGGTGGTGGCGATCACATGATGTTTGAGGGTGACATGAATGACATGATGCACGAATTCGACCAGCTGGAAGGGGACATGAAGCACATGTTTCCCGCCCCCGGAGAGATGCCACAGCTTGAAGCACCCCAAAGCAACTAATTCTTTTTGTGAGCTCGATACCACCGGTTTTTCCGGGGGTATTTGCGTTATCACCGAGAACTCCCATTGATGGGATTGTGTTGGGTAACATGACCTTGAGGCACTCAACAAGGTGGTGATGGTGGCACACAACAAAGCTGAAACAGCTGAATCCAGCAGTGTCACCTCGCGCGCACTGTCTGTGCTCTCTGCTTTTGAGAATTCTCCAGGGGCACTTTCTGTTGCCCGTATTTCGCAGCGTTCTGGTTTGCCCCTGTCCACCACCTATCGTCTCGTGCATGAGTTGGAAGAGTGGGGCGGTCTGGATAAGACGTCGGATGGCAAATATCAAGTGGGTATGCGCATCTGGGAGTTGGGCCAGTTAGCTGGTCGTCGTTTGCGAGACCGGGCTCACCCCTTCTTGCAAGATCTTTTTGATCTCACTCACGAGAACGTGCACATGGCGGTGCGCGAGGGAACCCAAACTCTTTACACCGACAAGATTTATGGTTCTCGCAAAGTGCCCCTCATTTCACGCGT
This sequence comes from Aurantimicrobium sp. MWH-Uga1, assembly GCF_003325955.1. NCBI lineage: Bacteria > Bacillati > Actinomycetota > Actinomycetes > Micrococcales > Microbacteriaceae > Aurantimicrobium > Aurantimicrobium sp. MWH-Uga1. The sequence goes on from NZ_CP030929.1 coordinate 377,442, forward strand.
GGGTGGCAGGCTGCCTCTGCATGCCACGGCCGTCGGCCGTGTGCTGTTGGCAGCCCAACCTGAATGGTTTATCGAGGCCTATTTCGAGCGTGAATTGGAAACGCCCACTCCGAAAACAGTGGTTGATCCTGAGATTCTTCGTGCCGAAATAGATGAAGTGCAGCGCACTGGGTATTCCATCACGATTGAGCAAATGCGTGTGGGGCAGTTCTCTCTTGCGCTGCCGGTCATCGTTGATGGTCAGACCATCGCTGCGGTGGGTATGGTGCTCGATAAAGCAAAGATTGGTGAGGTTCGCCGCTTGATGCCTCTGATGCGAGGAACGGTCGAAAGTATCCAATCTTCGATGTCTGGCCGGGCTATTCGCTAACTATTTTTCCCACGTTTTTCCTGTATTTACGCGGGGGAGAAAAATTCTTTCAATGTCATTCTCATTGAGTGAGAAACATGTCTATCTGTTTACCTCCGACAGGTCGACTATGTAAATAAGCAGTTCAAGGAGGAACGCACATGGGTGCAACCACATACCACGGATACGAGCCCTTCAACATGAAGGACCCCTTCCCCGCTTACGCTGAGCTTCGCCGCGAAGAGCCCGTGATGTATGACGACCGCATCGGTTACTACGTAGTCTCCCGTTACGATGACGTCAAAGCAGTCTTCGAAGACTGGGAGAGCTTCTCTTCGGAAAATGCTCAGGCTCCTGTTCGCCCCATGGGTGCACCTGCCAAAAAGATCATGGAAGAAGGCGGCTTCACCGCCTACTCAGGATTGTCTGCTCGCATTCCGCCAGAGCACACCCGCATTCGCTCCATTGCCTCCAAGGCGTTCACTCCTCGCCGCTACAAAGTTCTCGAACCTGCTATTCGCGAAAACGTCGACATCATGATTGACAAGATGCTCGCCGCGGGAGAACCCGGAGATATTCTCAGCGACATCGCCAACGACCTGCCCACAATCACCATCTTGACCTTGTTCGGTGTTCCCATTTCTCGCATTCCTGAAATCAAGAAGTGGTCCGGTAGTCGTGCCTTAATGACCTGGGCAGAGCTCACCGATGAGGAACAGATTCCTCACGCACACAACCTCGTTGAGTACTGGAACTTCTGCCAGGAAGTTGTGGCCAACAACAAGGCAAACCCTGGACAAGATAACCTCGCTGCTGACCTGTTAAAGCTTCAGGCTGAAGGCAACGACATCTCTGACCACGAAATTGCATCCCTGCTCTATTCGATGCTTTTCGCCGGTCACGAAACAACCACGACCCTGATCTCGAACTCGCTGCGCATGCTGCTGTCAAACCCGGAAACTTACCAAGCTCTCGTGGAAGATCCCGAGAAGATTCCCGGCGCCATCGACGAAGTACTGCGCATGGCCGGAAGCATTGTGGCCTGGCGTCGCAAGGCAACCCGCGATGCAGAAATCGCCGGAGTCAAGATTCCTGAAGGATCTGGCGTGCTCCTACTCATGGGCTCGGCAAACCGCGATGCCAGTGTGTTTGAGAACCCCGATGTCTTTGACATCGGTCGCGAAAACGCCCGTAACCACATGTCTTTTGGATACGGAATCCACTTCTGCCTCGGAAACCTCCTTGCAAAACTGCAGGGCAAGGTTGCTTTGGAAGAAATCACCAAGAAAATTCCAACCCTGCGACTGATGCCAGGCGCAGATATCAACTTCATCGAAAATCTCTCCTTCCGGGTACCAACGTCGGTACCAGTTGAGTGGACCAAGTAAAGGAAAACCATGGGAAAGTACACCTTCGCTTTTGACAGCACTGAAACTCCAGAACACGACCGTCTAGGCGGGAAGTGCACCAGCCTGGCCATCATGACCAACGCTGGTATGCCTGTTCCTCCCGGATTCGCGGTCACCACCGACGCATTTGATGCCGTGATGAACCAGACCACGCTGCGCGATCACATCGTCAAGCACCTCGACGGTCTTGACCCCAACGATGTGACCGATGTGGACACCCGTGCAGCTCACATCCGTGAACTGATCATGACTCAGGAAGTACCTGCAGATGTGCGCGATGAAACAATCGCCGCCTACAAGAAGCTCATGGATCTCTGTGGCGGTGAAGTCCCTGTCGCCGTTCGCTCCAGCGCTACCGCTGAAGATTTGCCTGACGCCAGTTTCGCTGGACAGCAGGACACCTACCTCTGGATTATCGGCCAAGAGGCAGTCATGCAGAAGATTCGTGAATGCTGGGCATCCCTGTACACCGCGCGTGCCATCACCTACCGCATGGCAAACAACATCCCCGATGAGGGTCTCTCGATGGCTGTTGCCGTTCAGAAGATGGTCAACTCTCGCACCTCCGGTGTTGCCATGACCATTGACCCCAGCAACGGTGACAAGTCCAAGATTGTTGTCGACTCCAGTTGGGGCCTGGGTGAGATGGTTGTCTCGGGTGAAGTCACACCAGATAACTTCCTTATCGACAAAGTCATGATGCACATCATCAACCGCACCATTTCTGACAAGCACGAAGAACTCGTGCCTTCAGGTCATGGCACCGTGATCCGCAAGGAAGTCGACGCCGAGCGTCGCAACAGTCCTAGCCTCAGCGATGAAGAGCTCATTCAGGTTGCAACCCTAGCTAAGGCTGCACACAAACACTACGGAACAGTTCAGGACATTGAGTGGGCTATTGACGCCGACCTTCCTGCAGGTTCCAACGTTCTCCTTCTGCAAAGCCGCCCCGAAACGGTGTGGTCGCAGAAGAAGCAGGAAGTGAAGATCACTTCCACCGGTTCCGGTATTGAAGCGATCACAAAGTCGCTGATGGCCCAAATCGGAGACCGCAAGTAAAGCCCCACAACAACGGCAACACCTGCACCAATAAACCCTGTAACACCAGTCTCGACGATGAGAAAGGCACCACCACATGTTCGGAAAGAAGGCAAAAGCAATGACGCCTAGCGATGCTCGTAAGAGCTTCGTCTCGCCTTATGACCTGCCAGCACCCAAGGGCGCTGAAGGTTGGCAAGACCTCTACCCATACAACCTTGTATTCCAGGAGAACCTGAAGGACAAGGAAAACGCGAAGTTCTGGTTCTGCGACTCGCAGCACTGGCCCAACGTGTTCAAGCCATTTGAGACCGTCGGTGTGGAATTTGCCGTACGTTGCCTCGGTGCATACAACACCCGCCACTACATCATTCCTCCAGCAAACGGTATTGAATTCCGTATTCACAACGGTTTCTGCTACATGAGCCCAGTTGCTGTTGCACCTGAGCTCATCGGTGACCGTGTACCTCACTTCATGGAGCGTGCAGGCTACTACTTCCAGAACTGGAACACCCTGCTCGAAAACTGGAAGAAGAAGGTTCTTGCAACCATCGAAGAGATGGACGCCATCAACTTCGAAGCGCTTCCAGACATGGTTGACATTGAGGTCATCACCAGCGGTGCTGGTATTGACCCCACCGCCAAGATGATGGCTGACTATGACCGTCTGATCCAGCTGGCATATAAGAACTGGGAGCACCACTTCGAGTTCCTGAACCTCGGTTACGTTGCTTACCTGGACTTCTTCGGTTTCTGCAAGGAATCCTTCCCCGGCATCCCCGACTTGGCTATCGCCAAGATGGTGATGGGTGTGGACTCGGTTCTCTTCCGTCCCGATGACGAGCTCAAGGATCTTGCTGAGCTAGCTGTCAAGCACAACCTCACCGCTGTTTTCGCAAAGAACAACGATGCTGCAGCAACTCTTGCTGAGCTCGAAGGCTCTGCTGATGGCAAGAAGTGGATTGCTGCATGGGAGAAGGCTCAGGAGCCTTGGTTCAACTACACCAGCGGTAACGGTTTCTACGGTTCAGACGTCTACTGGCGTGACAACCTGGATCTCCCCATGGGGTACATCCAGGACTACGTTGTTCGTGCTGCAAAGGGCGAGCAGCTTCACCGCCCCAAGGACGAGCTCATCGCAGAGCGCGACCGCATCACCAGTGAGTACGCTGAACTTCTCGACGGCGAAGCCCTCGAGACCTTCAACGGCAAGCTCGGTCTTGCACGCACCGTCTACCCCTATGTAGAAGACCACAACTTCTACATCGAGCACTGGACCATGGGTGTCTTCTGGCGCAAGGTTCGTCAGCTGTCTCGTCTGCTGCACAGCTACGGATTCTGGACTGAACCAGATGACATGCTGTACCTGACCCGTGACGAAGTACGTCCCGTACTGTTCGACCTTGCAACCGGTTGGGGTGTTGGCGCTGACTGCATCGCACCTACCTACTGGCCAGCCGAGATCGAGCGTCGTCGCAAGATCGTCGATGCTTTGATGACTGCACGCCCCGAGCCTGCATTCAACGAGCCTCCTGCAGAAATCAACGAGCCATTCACCATCATGCTCTGGGGTATCACCACCGAGCAGGTTCAGCAGTGGCTTGGCGCTGAAGAGGGCGACCCCAACCAGCTCAAGGGTATGGCAGCATCCCCTGGTGTTGTTGAGGGTAAGGCTCGCGTCATCATGGGACCAGAGCAGCTCGATGAGCTCCAGCAGGGCGAAATCCTTGTTGCTCCTGTGACCGCACCGAGCTGGGGACCTGTCTTCGGCAAGATCAGCGCAACTGTGACCGACATCGGTGGAATGATGAGCCACGCGGCTATCGTTTGCCGTGAGTACGGCCTCCCCGCCGTGACCGGTACCGGTTCTGCTTCCACCAAGATCAAGACCGGTATGAAGCTTCGAGTCGATGGCTCGAACGGTACCGTCGAGATTATTGGCTAAGTAAGTAGCCGCTAAGGAATACACCATGTCGTCCCCATCCCACTCACCAGTTGTCAATCACCTGGGCCGCGATGTCACCGGAAAAATTCCGGACGCATCGCGAGTCCCCGGGATGATTGAACTGAACGAGCGGGATGGGGCGATTTGGTCCCTCGCAAAGGATTTCCTTCGCACCCGCGATAACGATGCACACAGCCTCTATGCGTACTCAATCGCCCAAGCTTTGCTTTCACAAATCCCTGAAGCCGATGAAAACATCGTGCTTCCTGCGATTCTTCTGCACGACACGGGTTGGTCCACTGTCGACGAACGCCTAGCACTGGAAGCTATTGCTCCCGGAGCTGATGGTTCTCTCGATCACCTCATCATTCAGCATGAAAAAGAGGGTGCACGCATTGCTCGTGAAATCCTCGAGCAGGTCGGGGTCCCCGAGCAAGACATCGTCCAGATTGTGGACATCATTGATGGCCACGACACCCGCCTTGTGGCGATGAGCACAAACGACGCTGTCGTGAAAGACTCCGACAAGGTCTGGCGCGTCACCCCACACGGTCGCCGCGTCGTGATGGACTGGTTTGGTATTGATGCCGAGCAGTCCTTGCGCCTGTGTGCTTACCGCGCATATAACGAACTTTTTACTGACCAAGCCAAAGCAATGTCCAGGGTTCTTGTCACTACCGCGTGCATGGACTACATGGATGAACTGGCTAATACGTACACTCGAGAGGACCTCGCCTAATGGCCACAGATCAATTTGAGGGCAAGGTTGTTATCGTCACCGGTGCAGCTGGAGGCCTCGGTCGCGCATTTGCGCAAGGTTTTGCAGCCGAGGGTGCCCAGCTGGTTGTGGCCGATATTGACCTTGCTGGTGTGGAAGAAACCGCAGCGATGCTGACCGCCTCTGGCGCAGCAGCAATCGCTGTCAAGGTCGATGTCACCAACAAAGAATCCACCGACGCCCTTGCTCAGGCAGCTATTGATGCTTTTGGCCGTATTGATGTGCTCATCAACAACGCAGCCATCTACGCAACGTTGACCCGCAAGCCCTTTACCGAGATTGACCCTGCCGAATGGGATCGCGTGATGAACGTGAACGTCAAGGGTGCATGGCTGTGTTCTGCCTCGGTATATCCGCGAATGGCGCAGCCCGGTGGTCGTATTGTGAACATAGCCTCCGCCACCGTTTTCAGTGGCTCACCACTGTGGATGCACTATGTCGCTTCCAAGGGGGCAGTCATCGGCATGACCCGCGTAATGGCTCGTGAAGTGGGACCCCAGGGTGTCACCGTCAACGCCATTGCGCCTGGGTTTACGCTCACTGAGGCCAGCTTGAGCCTGATGGAAGACGCAGAAACCTATGGTGTTGACCGCGGTGCCATCAAGCGCGCCAGCCAGCCTGAAGACATTGTGGGAACCGCAATATTCCTTGCCGGCGATCAGTCCGGATACATCACCGGCCAGACCCTCGTGGTTGATGGCGGCAAACAATTTATCTAAGAACTCGTACGACAGAAAGAGACAACAGGAGTAATACATGCCTCACGTAACCTACATTTCCCCCGACGGAACCGAGACCACTCTTGAAGCCCGCGACGGTGACTCCGTAATGGAGATTGCTGTCAAGAACGGCGTCAAGGGCATCGTCGCAGAGTGTGGTGGCGCTTGCTCCTGTGCAACCTGCCACGTTTACGTCGACGATGCATTCGTCGAAGCTGTTGGTGAAGTTTCTGACCTCGAAGACGACATGCTCGATGGTGCCGAATCGGAGCGCCTTCCAGTTTCCCGCCTGTCCTGCCAGATCAAGATGTGTGCAGACCTCGACGGTCTCAAAGTCCGGATTGCCCCTAAGCAGTAATCATCATGAAAGAAAAGATTCTCATCATTGGTGCCGGTCAAGCCGGCATGCAAATAGCCTCGTCGCTGCGCGACGAAGGCTATGCCGGTGATGTCACCATCGTGGGCGAGGAAGCATATGCTCCCTATCAGCGCCCACCGCTGTCAAAGGCCTATCTGGCCGGCGAGATGGATGAAGAATCTTTAGAGTTCCGTAACGAGCACTTCTATGTTGAGAACAACATTGGCGTGGTTACCGGTGAGCAAATCGAGCATGTGGAGTTTGGCCCCAACGGGGGAGTGGCCACAGGCCGCTCGGGAAAAACCTATGCATTCGACAAGCTTGCTCTGACCACAGGTGCAGATCCGCGCAAATTAAAAGTCGACGGAGCTGATCTTGACGGCGTGCTGTACATGCGCCACCTCGACGATGCCAAAGAGCTGAAAAAGCGGTGGGATTCCATTACGAACGTCGTAGTGCTCGGCGGAGGATTTATTGGTCTTGAGGTTGCTGCGGTTGCACAAAAGCATGGAAAGAACGTCACCGTGTTGCAATCCGGTAGCAGGCTCATGGGTCGTGCAGTCTCACCTATCGTGAGTGACTTTTATAAAGCAGCCCATGAAAAACGTGGCACCACCGTCACTCTCAATGCTCAGGTCTCTCGCGTGGTTGGTGACAACGGCAAAGTAACCGGAGTGCAACTAGCTGATGGCTCTGTGGTCCCAGCAGACATTGTCATGGTCGGAATTGGTGTCACCGCACGCGGTGAACTAGCCGACCAGCTGGCGCTAGAGATGGAAGATGGCGTCATCGTTGTCAACGAATATGCCGAAACTTCCAACCCCAATGTTGTTGCCGCCGGTGATGCAGTGATTTTGCCGCACCCACTTGGCCACGAAGGTCAGGTTCGACTTGAATCTGTACAGAATGCTGTTGATCAAGCCAAGGTTGCCGCCAAGACCCTCATGGGAATTCGCGAGCCTTATCGTGCTGTTCCCTGGTTCTGGTCTGATCAGGCAGATCTCAAACTTCAGATTGCTGGCTTGTCTTCTGGATATGACCAGACCGTTATTCGCGGCGATATGGCCGCGGAAAAGTTCTCCGTTCTGTATTACAAGAACGGTTCCCTGTTGGCTATCGACGCTGTCAACGACGTCAGTGACTACATGGCCGTTCGCCGCGCACTTACTGCAGGTGCCACTATTCCTGCAGATGCGGCAGCAGACTCCACCATTGCCCTCAAAACGCTCATCACGGGCGGGGAAGCGTAAAGAAAATGACGATGGAATACACGCATGTCCTTGGAGACATCCCGACCCTCGCTAATGGGGCAAGCCCCCGCGGACAGTGGGAAAACCTTGATGCAGTATGGGTGGCAGTTCGCCCCTACCTGCGCACTCGTGCTAACGACATTCACCTGCCACTGTCGTTCAACTTTGCTGAGCTACTCCTGGACCACCACCCCGAGGCAGATTCACTAGTGACTCGTCTTGCGATACTTCTGCACGACACCGGCTGGGCTCGTGTCGATGAGGAGCGCATCATTTCTGAGGGTTTCCGCAGCGAGAACGCTATGCAGTCTGATATTCGAGTTCTGCACGAAATCGAGGGATGCAACATCGCCCGCGAAGTATTGCCACCCTTGGGATATAGCGATGAGGTCGTCGAGGCAGTGTGCAAGATTATTGACGGCCACGACACTGACCCCAACCATGACGGCATCGAAGATGCCATCATGCGTGATGCTGACCGCCTCTGGCGTTTCCAACCCACCGGTATGGCCTTCTCTGCACTGTGGTTTGGTAAGACACCACAGGAGATTCGCCTCCGTCTTGAAGACACCATCTATGGCCAGCTCATTACTCCCGAGGCACGCGCCATCGCAGAAGTAGAACTTGCTCGTTCCATCGAACTGCTCAAACTCGACGTTATTCAGTAAGGACATCATGACCACGCTCCAGGAATACCACGACGATAACTTCATCAACGGAGATTGGGTTAAGTCCCTCTCCTCCACGAAGATCGAGATTGTCGATCCTTCCACGGAGGAAGTGTGGGGTGCTGTTCCTGCCTCAACCGTTGAAGACATTGACCGTGCTGTTCAGGCAGCCCACGATGCTTTCCGTGGCACAGGATGGAGCGATATCGGCGCCCCCGCACGTGCAGAGATGATGATGCGTCTTGCGGACGAGTTTGAAGCACGCGCTGAGCGCTTGGCCATGATTATTACCAGTGAAAACGGCACTGGAATCACCGAAACGCGTCAGGCGGCAGGTCACGCTGGCAAGCTCCTGCGCTACTACGCAGGCCTTGCCGACTATGTTGACCAGGTTGATGAGCGTCCTTTCCCTGGTGTTGCTGACCAATTCACAGAGGTTGTTCGCCAGCCTCGTGGTGTTGCTGCCTTGATTGCACCTTGGAACTTCCCTGTTGCTCTCGTGATGGTCAAACTTGCTCCGGCACTGATTGCTGGCTGCACAGTGGTCATCAAGCCTGCATCAGAGACGCCTCTGGATCTGCGCATCCTGATGGAAGCAGCCCAGGCCGCAGGTATTCCTGAGGGTGTGCTCAACCTCATTACCTGCAGCCGTGATGTTGTTGGTGCCCTGGTTGAACATCCACTGGTTGCCAAGGTTGCGTTCACCGGGTCGACTGGCGTCGGACGCCTGCTCGCTGAGCAGTGCGGACGCCTGCTTCGCCCGGTCACTTTGGAACTGGGTGGAAAGTCAGCGAGCATCGTGCTTACTGACGCCAACTTGGACTACTTCGCCTCCATGCTCAACCGCACCTGTCTGCGGAACACTGGCCAAACCTGCTACAACTCGACCCGTATTCTTGCGCCACGGTCGATGTATAACGAGGTTGTCGATGCTGTCGCCACCGTTGTGGGAAACACCATTATTGGCGACCCCTTCGACCCTGCAACTGTGTATGGACCTTCTGCTTCACAGAAGCAGGCGGCCACTGTTGCTGAGTACATTCGCATCGGACAAGAAGAGGGCGCACGCGTTGCTGTTGGTGGTTCCGGAATGCCTGAGGGCATTACTCGTGGCTACTACAACAAGCCCACCGTCTTTGCTGATGTGAACAACCAGATGCGTGTGGCCCGTGAAGAGATCTTTGGCCCCGTGCTTGTTGTCATTCCCTATGAGGATGAAAACGATGCTGTCAGCATCGCCAACGATTCGCCCTTTGGTTTGGGTGGCTCAATCTTCACCGAGGATGCTGACCATGGCGCTGCACTTGCCCGCCGTATTGAATCTGGTTCTGTGGGAATCAACTTCTACGGATCTAACCTTGCTGCGCCATTTGGTGGTTGGAAGGATTCAGGAATTGGCATGGAATACGGACCAGAGGCCATCGGCGCATACACGCGCATGAAGTCCATCCACCGTAAGCGCTAAGAGCAGATTAAGTCCACTGAATATCCAGTGGTTCCAACTTGGACGCAAACTTTCTTAGGTGACGCTCCAGGACGTCTTTGACAATGACGAGGGTGTCTTGGTCATGGGCGCGGGCTTCAAGGACGAGAACACCGTTCCCGGGGAGCACTTTGCCCTCACCATCGCGAATGAGGAGCTCCCAGCCTTGACTGGTTTCCGTCATGGGGCACTTGTGAGACAGATGTGAGGCAAGTTGTTTGCCATATCTTTCAGGGCGCTCAATCACTACCTCTGCGCGTTCGACAAGTTCGAAGGTCATGTCCTCATTATCCAGTGTGAAGGTGAAAATGATCGAGGCCCCCTTCCTGCTGGTCTGGGGGCCTCGAAGTAATGTGTGATTATGAACGCCAGTCGTCGGCGTCATACTCCCAGCCAACATACCCTTCAGCGATAAAGGTCTGTCCGGCAAGTGATTGCGTGTGTGAGTAGAGGTCAGCAACCTGACGCTTCTTATCGAACTCAGTTGCATCTGGTGCGATGTGAAGCATGGTGGTCATCATGTAGGAGTAGTTGGTGGCCTTCCAAATACGCTTGAGGGCGTCTTCTTGGTAGGTGTCCAAGTACTTTTCAGAGCCTGAACGGTAGTACTCACGAAGTGCGCGGTTGAGCCAGAGAACATCGCTGAAAGCGAGGTTCAGACCCTTAGCTCCCGTGGGGGGAACGGTGTGTGCTGCATCACCCATCAGGAAGACCTTGTTCTTGCGAAGGCTGTCGTGGACATAGCTGCGGAACTTCAACACATCCTTGCGGAAGATAGGTCCGCGCTTGAGCTCGTGTGTTGCCACACCAGCTTGGAGCTTGTCCCAGATCTGCTCGTCATTGACGGCATTGACATCCATATTGGGGTCACACTGGAAGTACATGCGCTGGATGTTCTCGTCACGAGTGGAGATGAGCACGAAGCCTTCTTCAGAGCGCGAATAGATGAGTTCTTCTGAACTCGGCGGTGCTTCCACGAGGATTCCGTACCACCCGAAGGGGTATTCACGAGCCATGCCACTGAACTTATTGCCGGTGACATATTCGCGGGCAATGCTCATCGATCCGTCTGCACCGATAACGAAATCTGCTGAGATTTCGAATGCTTCACCGGTAGCAGTCTTTCCCACGATCATGGGTCCGTTGGGGCCATCAACAACTTTGTCGGCGAGGTGCTCGAACAGGGGAGAGACACCCGCATTGACGCGGGCTTTGATCTGGTCTTTGAGCACTTCGTGCTGGGGGTAGAGATAAACGCCCTTGCCGGTCAGTGCAGGGAAATCAAAGCGGTGAGCGTGTCCATCAAAGTGGAACTCGATGCCGTCGTGACGCATAGTTTCAACATGCTCTCGTGAGACAACGTCGGTGTCGACAAGAACCTCAACAGCGGGGGATTCCAGAATTCCTGCCTTGACAGTTCCTTCAATATCTTCGCGGCTGCGGCCGTCAATCACGACAGAGTCGATGCCGGCGCGCTGCAAGAGGTGTGCAAGCTGGAGTCCTGCGGGGCCAGCGCCCAAAATGCCTACCTGGGTGCGAATAGTTGTGGTCATCTTTGAACCTTTACTTTTTCAGGGGAACGTCTGTGTCTATTCAGGCCTGTTCACACACGTGAAACAAGGATAAAGTTTCATGAGATGGAACTTTCAGAAGGGACAACCTGATGAGCCCTGCACGGGTTGACAGTGGTGCACCCACTGCACTGTTGGAACGAGCTATGGAGATCCTCGGATGCTTTGACTCCAAGCACAGCGCACTCACCCTGACGCAGATTGCAGAGATTACGAAGCTTCCCATGTCGACCTGTCACCGGATTGTTGGCACCCTCGAGCAAGGTGGCTTCCTGAGCAAGGGTGGCGATCGCCGGTTCCGGGTGGGAACCAAACTCTGGACCATTGCTCAACATGCGCCGCTGAGTGAACGTCTGCGCGAAAGCGCACTTCCAACTCTGGCTCGCCTCTATGAAGAAACCGGGGAGAACGTCACGCTCGCTGTTCTCGACCGTGGGCAGGCTCTCTATGTTGACCGCCTGGTTGGTGAGCGCAGTATCCCCACCATCAGTCGAGCTGGTGGCCATCTCCCGTTGCACACCACGGGTGTGGGCAAAGTGTTGCTTGCCTATCAATCCGAGAAGGCTATCGAGCAATACCTTGCTCAACCACTTCCTAAGCCCACCCCACAATCGATTACTAATCCTGATGCGTTGAGAAAAGATCTGGCTGAGGTGCGCAAGAACGGCTACTCAATCACGCGTCAAGAAATGACGCGCGGCAGTGGCTCTATCGCTGTTCCCATCATGCGCAAGGGGAAGTGCGTTGCCGCCGTCGGCGTGATTGTTCACCTCAATAGGCTCGACATCAACCGCTTGGTTTCCACATTGACAGATGCGGCAGCTTCCATAGCTGCTGAACTTGATTCCCAGTAGCTGCCTCTTCGGAGAAATAGACTCGAATCGTGACACCTCAGAGCACCCCTTCTCGCACTGTCACTGGTCGCGCGCTCGCCGTCCTCGACACCTTCGATGCTAAGCATCGAAGGCAGTCATTAGCTTCCATCGCTAGGCGCGCTGACCTTCCCCTGACGACAACCCATCGTCTCGTTCATGAGTTGGAAAAGCAGAACGCTCTCTTTCGAGGCACTGACGGTGATTACGAAATCGGGAGCAAGATTTGGCGTCTTGGCCTGCTTGCTTCCGTTCACTCGGACCTGCGTGAAGTGGCACTTCCCTACATGGAAGATGTTTACCAATTCCACAACGATGCCGTGCAAATTGCAGTGCTTGATGGTCTGCGCTGTTTGATCGTGGAGCGTATAGCGGGCTCTCGGACCCTTGAAGTCATGAGTAAACCGGGATCAAGGCTTGCACTGCACGCCACGGGTGTGGGCAAAGTTCTTCTTGCACACGGTGGTTCAGAACTTCAGCATGCAGTGTTTAACTCTCTGGATAAGTACACGGATCAAACCATCACTGATCCGGGTTTGCTGGAGTCCCAACTCAAATCCATTCGCACGCAAGGCTTCGCGTGGACGCGTGAAGAACTCGCTGATGGAGCAATCTCCATTGCTGTGCCCTTGCGCGGCAAAGGCGGCAATGTGATTGCGGCGCTGGGAATTGTTGCTCCCAGTGATGGCCGGGACTTGGGCAAAATGGTGCCTGTCATGCAGGTCACTGGTGCTGCGCTGTCACAAAAACTAGTTGAGGCAGGTCTGGGCGAGACGGTTCGCCCTCAAGCCGAGATAAATTAGCCTTCCACTATACGGAAGGGTCCTTGGATTTCTGCGCCACAATGCAGTTGTCTGGATACAGGCTTATGCATCTATTCAGAGTTTTCAAGGGAGAATCATGGCACGCGTTGTTCGAGGAACACCACGAACCCCACTCGAGATTGTTGACGGCCTCGCCGCACTCGGATCCGCCACCGTTCATGAGGCTCAGGGCCGTATCGGTCTGTTGAACCGTCGTCTGCGCCCCATCTTTCCCGCCATGATTGCCGGCAACGCATTGACCTGTGAAGTTGCGCCTGGCGATAACTGGATGATTCACGTTGCCGTTGAGCAAGCACAGCCCGGAGACATTCTGGTCGTCACTCCCACCAGCCCCTGTGACGACGGGTATCTCGGTGACCTTCTTGCCGAGAGCCTGATGGCTCACGGCGTACGTGGTCTGATCATTGACGCCGGTGTGCGCGACGTGGCAACACTGACCGAGATGGGTTTCCCTGTCTGGTCCAAGACCATTAGCTCGCAGGGAACCGTGAAAGAAACCATTGCGAACGTGCAGACACCCATCTTGATGGCAGATCAGCTGGTTCGTCCCGGAGATGTCATCGTGGCTGACATTGATGGCGTGTGCTTGGTCAAGCGTGAAGATGCCGAACGCGTCCTCGAAGCTGCACGGGCTCGTGAAGCAAACGAAGCAGACAAGCGCAAGCGCTTGGCCGCGGGTGAACTCGGTCTCGATATCTACAACATGCGCGAGAAGCTTGCTGCAAAGGGTCTTGTTTATGAGGACTACCAGGGATGACCAACACACAAGTAGCCGTCGACTGCGCAGTCATGCGCGGGGGAACATCCAAAGGACTGTTCTTCCTCGCCAGTGATCTGCCTACAGATCGTGTTGCCCGTGACACCTTCCTGCTAGCAGCGATGGGTTCACCTGACGTGCGCGAGATCGACGGAATGGGCGGTGGTCACCCGCTTACCTCCAAGGTTGCCGTGGTCTCGAAGTCTGAGCGTGACGGTATTGATGTGGACTACCTGTTCTTACAGGTGTGGCCTGACCGTGCTGAGGTCAGTGACCAACAAAACTGCGGCAACATCCTGGCAGGTGTCGGCCCTTTCGCGATTGAAAAGGGTCTCGTCCCAGCCGTTGACGGCGTGACCCCCGTGGCGATTTACATGGAAAACACCGACTCCAAGGCAACCGCCTTTGTGGAGACTCCCGGTGGAGTCGTGAACTATGCGGGTACAGCTCGGATTGACGGAGTTCCTGGAACTCATGCTCCCATCACTATCAACTTTGAAGATGTTGCTGGATCCAGCTGTGGCGCTTTGCTTCCGACCGGCAATGTAGTGGATGAGGTGTTGGGTGTGCAGGTGACCTGCATTGATAACGGCATGCCTGTTGTCTGCCTGAACGCTTCCGACTTCGGCATCACCGGTTACGAAACTCCAGCTGAGCTGGAGGCAAATGCTGAGCTCAAGGCCCGGGTTGAAGAGGTTCGTTTAGCAGTTGGTCCACTCATGAACTTGGGTGACGTCACAAACAAGACTGTGCCCAAGATGAGTTTGCTCGCGCCGGCACAAGACGGTGGCCTGGTTTCTACCCGCACCTTCATTCCTCACCGCGTGCACGAAAGCATCGGTGTTCTCGGTGCTGTCTCCGTTGCGACCGCGTGCATGCTTGATGGCAGCGTTGCTGCCCAGATAGCTGGCCTGGACGCTGTGGGCTCGAGCATGGAGATTGAGGTTGAACACCCCACCGGCTTCTTCACTGTCGAGATGGAAGTAGATAACTCCTCCGGTACACCTGTTGTGACAAAGTCTGCGCTGCTGCGCACCGCCCGCATGCTCATGCAGGGTTCAGTTTTTGTACCTCAAACCGCGTGGGAGAACGCATGATTATCGACATTCACGGCCATTACACAACAGCTCCAGAGCTGCACAACCAGTGGCGTATTGACCAGCTTGCTGCCTATGCTGCTGGTGAACCCAGCCCGGAATACCCTGAAATCTCCGACGAGATTATCCGAGAGACCATTGAGCAAAACCAGCTCAAACTCATCAAAGAACGTGGCTCGGATCTGACCATCTTCTCTCCTCGCGCTTCGGCAATGGGCCACCATGAAGGTGACCAGCGCATCTCTTTAGAGTGGACCGTTGCCTGCAACAATCTGATCAAGCGCGTTGTTGACCTCTTCCCCGAAGATTTTGTCGGTGTTGCTCAGTTGCCCCAATCACCCGGTGCTGACCTGACCGAGACCATCAAGGAAATGGAACGCTGCATCAATGAGCTGGGCTTCATTGGAGTGAACCTCAACCCTGACCCATCCGGTGGTCAGTGGCAGACCGTTCCGTTGACGGATAAGTTCTGGTACCCCCTCTACGAGAAGATGGTGGAACTTGATGTTCCCGCCATGATTCACGTCTCTGCCTCGTGTAACCACAACTTCCACGCCACCGGCGCTCACTACATGAACGCAGACACCACCGCGTTCATGCAATTACTGCAGGGCAACCTCTTTGCTGACTTCCCCACACTGAAGTTCATCATTCCTCATGGTGGTGGAGCTGTTCCTTACCACTGGGGTCGCTACCGTGGTCTGGCAGACATGCTCAAGCAACCCAGCGTGGACACCCACCTGATGAACAACGTGTTCTTTGACACCTGTGTCTACCACCAGCCAGGTATTGATCTCCTTGTCGATGTCATCGATAACAAGAACATCTTGTTCGGCTCAGAAATGATTGGCGCTGTTCGCGGCATTGATCCTCAAACTGGTCACTACTTCGATGACACCAAACGTTACATCGACGCAGCGAAAATCTCCGACGAAGAACGCACCAACATCTTCTCCAAGAATGCCCGTAAGGTATTCCCTCGCCTGGACGCCAAGCTGAAGGAGCGCGGACTGTGAGCGCATTTGTGAAAGATGCGGACTGGCTCGACTGGCACCCCAACCCCAGCAAGCCCAAGTTCACGGTCCCAGCAGGTGCCGTCGATGCGCACTGTCACGTCTTTGGTCCGGGAGATGTGTTCCCCTTCGCTCCAGAGCGCAAATACACTCCCTGCGACGCCAGCTGGGAACAGCTCTTTGCTCTGCGAGACTTCCTCGGTTTTGAGAAGAATGTCGTGGTGCAGGCAACCTGCCACGGTTCTGACAACTCTGCTTTGCTGGATGTCCTAGAGCGTGCCAATGGAAAAGCCCGTGGTGTTGTTACGGTGAAGCCAGATATCACTGTGGAAGAACTCCAGCGCATGCACAATCTGGGTGTGCGCGGGGTTCGCTTCAACTACGTCAAGCGGTTGGTTGATCCCAAGCCCGATGACTACTACCGCGAAATCATTGAGAAGATTCGACCCTTGGGTTGGCATGTTGTGCTCTACTTCGAACCTGCAGATCTCAAGGAAAAGAAGGATTTCTTCAACTCGCTGAACATTCCACTCGTGATTGACCACATGGGACGCCCCGATGTGACCAAGCCTGTCGACAACGAGGAATTCGAGATGTTCCTTGACTTCATGCGTGGCAACAACGACATCTGGTGCAAGGTCAGCTGCCCAGACCGCCTGACCAAGAGCGGTTCACCTGAGTACGCCGACGTGGTTCCCTTCGCCAAGAAGATAGTCGAAGAATTCCCTGACCGCGTTTTGTGGGGCACGGACTGGCCGCACCCCAACATGAAAACCGAGATGCCTGATGACGGCATCTTGGTTGACTATGTTCCTTCGATTGCAGTGACCCCAGAGCTGCAGGAGAAATTGCTTGTTTCTAACCCCAACACCCTCTACTGGAGCTAATCATGAAGCCCAACTTTGAGCAGTACAAGGACATCCCCGGTACAACCATCTTCACCATTGAGTTGGCTCGTCAAGGATTCCACCTCAACCAGTTCTGCATGAGTTTGCGGACGGAAGAAAACCGCAAGCGGTTCTTGGCAGATAACCGTGCCTATCTCGACGAGTGGGACATGACCGAGGAGCAGAAACAGGCTGTTATTGACCGTGACTTCCAAAAGATGCTCGACCTCGGCGGAAACGTGTACTTCCTGTCCAAGATTTTTGCGTCAGAAGGTCTCTCCTACGTTCAGGCAGTGAGCACCATGACGGATATGAACGTGGAGGAATACCAGCAAATGATGCTGAACGGCGGCCGCAATATTGAAGGCTGGCGCTCCAAGAAGGAACGAGGCGAAGCATAATGGCCAAGATTGTTGCAGGTATTGCGACCAGTCACGTCCCTGCCGTCGGCCACGCGGTCGACTCGGGCAAGACCCAGGACGCTTATTGGAAGCCCATGTTTGATGGCTACGAATTCTCTAAGCAATGGGCCAAAGACAACCCCGCTGATGTTGCGATCATCGTGTACAACGACCACGCGTCTTACTTCGGCATGGAAATCATGCCTACCTTCGCCATCGGTATCGCAGATAGTTTCGCTATCTGTGACGAAGGCTATGGTCCACGTCCCGTCCCGGTAGTTGAGGGTGCCCCTGAATTGGCAACCCACCTGGCAGCGTCGCTGATCACGGATGATTTCGACATGACTGTGCTCAACGTTCTCGAAGTTGACCATGGGCTCACCGTGCCCATGTCATTGATGTACGGCACTCCCGACAAGTGGCCTACCAAGGTTATTCCTTTGCCCGTCAACGTGGTGATGAACCCACAGCCTTCAGGTGAGCGTTGTTTAGCGTTGGGTAAGGCAATCCGCCGTGCTGTAGAGCAGTTCGATGGCGATCTCAAAGTTGAAGTCTGGGGGACCGGTGGCATGAGCCACCAAATTCAGGGTGCCCGTGCAGGTTTGATCAACTTGCCCTGGGATATTCAATTCATGGATGACCTCATTAACCAGCCTGAGGTGCTGCAGTACAAGCCACACCTGGAATACATGATCGAAGCAGGTTCGGAAGGTGTTGAGCTGATTATGTGGCTCATCATGCGTGGTGCTCTCGGTGACAAAGTCAACGAGGTGTACCGCTTCAACCACGTTCCTGCTTCCAACACCTCAGTTGGACACCTCATTTTGACCCCGAAGGAAGACTAAGAATGACCGTCAATATTGCTGTTGTTGGCCTGGGTGCCTTCGGTCAGAAGCACCTGGATGCTCTGGCTAACATCGCTGACGCCAACATTAAATACGTCGCACACAGCCGTCAGAACGTGGCGGATGAAATCGCTGAGAAGTATGGGGCTGAGAAAGGTTTTGATAGCTATACCGAGCTTCTAGCCCAGCCAGATCTCGATGGCGTAATCTTGGCCACCCCCACCCAGATGCACCATGACCAGACCATTGAGGCACTGCGAGCAGGAAAGCACGTCATGGTGGAAATCCCTATGGCAGATAACCTGCAGGGTGTTCAAGAGATTGTGGACGTTCAGCAAGAAACCGGTTTGATCGCCATGGCAGGTCACACCCGTCGTTTCAACCCGTCACACCAGTGGGTTCACAACAAGATCACCGCCGGTGAATTCAGCATTCAACAGATGGATGTGCAAACCTATTTCTTCCGTCGCACTAACATGAACGCACTCGGTCAGCCACGTTCGTGGACTGACCACCTGCTGTGGCACCACGCAGCCCACACGGTGGACCTGTTCCAATACCAAACTGGCGAGAAGATAGTTAAAGCCAACGCTATTCAGGGTCCCAAGCACCCTGAGCTGGGTATCGCGATGGACATGTCCATTCAGCTGGCCACCGAAACCGGCAAGATTTGCACCCTGTCCCTCTCGTTCAACAACGATGGGCCACTAGGAACCTTCTTCCGCTACATCGGCGATACTGGCACCTACATTGCCCGCTATGACGACCTGGTCACTGGCAAGGAAGAAGTGATCGACGTCTCCAACGTTGATGTGTCCATGAATGGCATTGAGCTGCAAGATCGCGAATTCGTGGCAGCTATCCAGGAAGGCCGTGAACCTAACGCGAGTGTTGCTCAGGTTCTTCCCTGCTACATCGTTCTCGACAGATTGCAGCAGCAGCTGGATTACTAAAGCTTTCTGCAACCTCCAGGACTTAACGAGTTATCCCCGCACACTGTGCGGGGATAACTCGTTAAGACTTCTTAGTCGGGGGCTGAGCGTGAGGAATTTTCTTGCCATGCATGATGCGACCGTGCGTGAACTGGATGGGCGCAATCATCGTGCTTTCGTAACCGCTTTGCGACAATATCTCCACCACATCCTGCATTTCTATTTGGTGGCGTTTGAAGTTGTGCGCGGCATCATCGATGAGTTCTTGAGCGCGGGCAGCGGTCATGCCATCGAATTGCCGCTGAATTTCTTGGCACGCAAAGTCTTGCATGCCGACGCTCTCGGCTGCCCACAGAGTATCCGTAAGAGCACCGGTGAGAGATTTTGCCAGCAGATTTCGCAGTAACTGACGTAACGCAACATCTCCTGCCTTATCAGAAATGAAGTAGGCAGGAAAGGAAAGGGCAGTGAGCTCAGAAACCAGGCGCAACGCTGCTGCCCCAGATGCTTCCACTCCCAGCTCGTCAACGATGGCGGCATCCGCATGGGCTTCTTCAGGAACTGTTTGAGCAATGCGCTGTTTGAGCTCAGGAGTTGCTGTAGTGAAATCTGCATAGATTGCTCCTGCTTTCAGGACAGGAGCAATCTTCTCTGCTGTTGAATGCGCGAGATGTGGTGTGCTGTGCACAAGAACAATATCTGAGCTTGTGACAGCATCTTCGATACTGGAGCTCACCGTGATCGGGACATACTGTGGGGTGTGAGTATCAAAGCCCACCACTTCAGCGCCAGCGTCCTTGAGTGATACTGCTAACGCAAGTAGGGAATCGGATAAGCCGATTACAGCGATACGAGTCATTAGTTTCCTAGCGGTCAAACATTTTCATTTGCGCAGCCGTGTGGTGATCACCAATGGGCTGAGTGACATTATCCAGACGTGCCACGAGATCATCGCTGAGCACAATATCCACAGCTGCGAGGTCCTCTTCGAGGTGGTTGATTCGCACAGTGCCCGGAATGGGGGACCAATCAGAACCTTTCGCCAACAACCAGGCAATAGCGAGCTGAGCAGGCGTGCAGCCTGCTTCTTCGGCAATGGCGATCACTTCGGTCAGGATTTCTTTGTTCTTTTCGAAAGCTTCTGGCTCAAAGCGGGGATTCGTCAAACGCCAGTCATCAGGGTCGAACTGGTCCAGTGAGGTGATCTTTCCGCTGAGCATGCCACGACCCAAAGGGGAGTATGGAACAAAGCCAATACCTAACTCTCGCAACACGTCAAGAGTGCCGTCTTCACCATCACGTGTCCACAGCGAATACTCTGACTGCAGCGCGGTAATTGGGTGAACGGCGTTTGCCCGGCGAATGGTTTCTTTACCTGCCTCTGAGAGGCCAATGTGCCCAATCTTTCCTTCAGTAATGAGTTCCTGAAGAGTTCCGATGACGTCCTCGATTGGGACGGACTTATCCACGCGGTGTTGGTAGTAAAGATCGATGTAATCCATATCTAGACGCTTGAGAGATTGTTCCACCGAATAACGAATGTTCGTTGGAGTGGAATCCATACCAAGTTTGCGATCGGGACCCTCGCCAGTCATCAGGCCAAACTTGGTGGCAATAACAACATTGTCACGGTGTGCTTTGAGGGCCTTGCCCACAAGAACTTCATTCTTGAAGGGACCATAGATTTCAGCAGTGTCGAAGAATGTCACACCAAGATCTAGGGCACGGTGAATCGTGGCAATGTGCACTTCGTCGGGCTGATCCTTACCCGTGAACAAGTGAGACATCCCCATGCAGCCCAAACCAATTCGAGAAACGGTGAGCTCGCGTAACTGGGTGTATTTCATGCGTGGATCTCCAGGTTAGGGATGTGTCATGGACAGCACATCAAGGGCACTGTCGAGTTGTTCGAGTGTGAGCTTCTTGCCATCGACATAACCCAGTTCCAGTGTGGCTTCACGAATAGTGATGCCATGAGCAACGGCATGTTTGGCAATCTTTGCAGCTGCTTCGTAACCGATGAATTTATTCAGTGGTGTCACAATTGACGGACTGGACTCAGCCAGAGCTCGAGCTCGCTTCACATTGGCCTCGAGGCCGTCAACGGTCTTATCAGCCAAGATGCGTGCAGAGGCAGAAAGTAAACGGATTGATTCCAGCACAGAGCTTCCCATCACGGGTATAGCAACATTGAGCTCAAAGAGTCCAGACGCGCCCCCCATCACAACGGCTGCATCATTCCCGATAACGCGCATGCACACCATGAGCACGGCTTCGGGAACCACAGGGTTCACCTTGCCAGGCATGATGGAGGAGCCTGGTTGCAGATCAGGGATATGAATTTCAGCAAGGCCAGTATTTGGACCTGAGCCCATCCATCGAATGTCATTACAGATTTTGGTCAAGCTCACCGCGATGGTGCGCAAAGCACCTGAGGCCTCCACCAAACCGTCACGGTTGGCTTGGGCTTCAAAGTGGTCGCGGGCTTCAGTAATCGGGAGTTTGGTTTCTTTGGCTAGTTTCTTAATCACCAGCTGAGGGAAACCCTTGGGGGTGTTTATTCCCGTTCCCACAGCAGTCCCTCCGAGGGGAACCTCTGCCACACGGGGCAAAGCTGCTTTGATGCGTTCAACGCCTAACCGAATCTGTGCTGCATAGCCACCAAACTCTTGGCCAAGTGTGACAGGGGTGGCATCCATGAGGTGGGTGCGGCCTGACTTGACTACTTTTGCCCACTTTTTGGCTTTCTTCTCCAACGCTTTAGCGAGATATTCCAAAGATGGAATGAGATCTTTGATTAGCGCGCTGGTCACGGCCACGTGCACGGACGTGGGGAACACATCGTTGGAGGACTGTGAGCAATTCACATGATCATTGGGGTGAACTGGCTTCTTCAGCTTCTTCGACGCAAGAGTAGCCAGCACCTCGTTCATGTTCATGTTGGAGCTGGTACCAGAGCCTGTTTGGTAAATATCGATAGGGAACTGATCGTCATACTTGCCCGCAATAACCTCATCAGCTGCCCAAGCGATTGCCTCGGCAATGCGTTGGTTCAACACACCTAGTTCAGCGTTGGCCAGGGCTGCAGCTTTTTTGATCTGCGCCAGTGCTGCGATGTGAGCTGCCTCGAGAGTGGAACCTGAGATGGGGAAATTTTCCACTGCGCGCTGAGTTTGTGCTCCATAGAGTGCAGTGATGGGAACCATCACTTCACCCATCGTGTCGTGTTCGACGCGGAATTCCTTGTTTGTGGCCACGAGTACTCCTGAGGTGGTGAAGAGATGGGAAAAGTTAGATGCCGATGTCTCCTACGACAACATCGGGCTTAACAGCACCTTGGCCCAAGCGATAGTTGGCGCCCACGATGGCGAGTTTGCCGTCGGCAATTGCTTGGGTAATGAGCTCGGAGCTTTCCATCAGCTCAGCAATTGTGTCGCGCAGATGTTCGCGACCCACCTCGAGGGCATCAACGTCTGCAGGGTTGAGGGAGCCATCAGGAGCAAACTGTCCTGCTTTGCCGGCAACGCGACGAATAGCAGGAACGATCCGCGCGACCAGGCTTGCGATGTGGGGTGGAAGCTGAGAGGCATCTGGGCCCAACATGTTGATCGCGCCCTTGACGGCACCACAGTTATCGTGACCAAGCACAACGATGAGGGGAACTTCTAAGATTCCCACGGCATATTCGAGGGAGCCCACGACAGAGTCAGAAATAATCTGGCCTGCATTGCGCACAACAAATAAGTCACCCAAGCCCTTGTCGAAAATGATTTCTGCGGCGAGACGTGAGTCAGAACAGCCAAAGAGAGCTGAGAGTGGACGCTGTTCTTCCATGAGTTCAGCCCGACGTTCTACATCCTGGCGAGGGTGAGCGGGGGCACCAGAGACGAAGCGTTCATTACCGCGAATCATTTCAGCCCATGCGTCAGCTGGGCTTAGTCGCGTTCGGTTCACTGGGCGCTCCTCAGGTCTGCTGTTATCGAGGTGGCAAGCTGTTCAAATTCAGCAGGTTCTGCCGTGCCAAAAAGCACGATGGTGGCATCACCGGAGGTGGTGACCATCGCGTATTCAACATTGCCGGGGTCACTCATGGAGCTGTTGTCATAGATGGTCCAGACGTGCCCATCAATTGTCATTTCACCCGTTGGAGGATATTCCTTGAGGGTTTGCGAAACCCATGTTGCATCTGCGTCAAAGGCTTCGTTGAAAGCAATAAATTGATCGTTGGGAGTGATGAAACCGATATACCAACTGGTCACTTTGCCATTGTTGGCATTACGCAGCTCTGCTGCGTTTGCTCGCCAATCTTTTGGCATGGCCGGCACAAGTAAGTCACGGTTGAGTGTTTGTGCAGCAACCTCACTCTGGGCCACATAGTCGATATTCCATTGAGGGTCACCGTCCGGGCGAGGCACGAGGAAATAGATCACCATGACTAAAGCCAGCGTGACCAGCATGGAATAGACCAGGTTGTTGATGGTCTTGCGAGATTTGTACAGTCTGGAGTTTTCCGCTTTACGCGCAGCAGTCTCTTCTGGTGTCTCGGGCCTGCCTAGCTCCGCGACAATCTTGGGTTCTTTCTTCCGGGGGCTCATTCTGCTGAGGCGCCTGCAGAATCTATACCAGCTCGAGCGGCGTTGAGGCGCTCTTTGGCTCCAACCAGCCATTCTTCACAGCGCGCAGCGAGTGCTTCCCCTCGTTCCCACAGGGCGAGAGTCTCCTCGAGAGTGGGGCTGCCCTGCTCGAGTTGCGCCACAACAGCGACAAGCTCGTTACGTGCTTCCTCGTAGCTGAGCTTGGAGACATCTGCTGGTGTTGCCATAGCTCAATTCTACCTGCAGCTGTGCAGTGCGTTCACGTCCGTATGCACAGCATTCCTGTGGGGCAGACAAAGACCACCCTGGTGAGTCAGAATGAGGGTATGCGTGCAGCCGTAGCAATCAGTCAAGACCCCGCCAACCCTTTAGCAGGATTGGTTGTTCAAGATATGCCGAAACCAGAAGTAGTTCCTGGCTGGGTCACAGTAAAAGTGGTTGCCTCATCGGTGAACCCACACGATCTGTGGACACTCAAGGGTGTGGGCCACCCGGCAGAACGTATCCCGATGATTTTGGGATGCGATGCAGCTGGGTATCTCGAAGATGGAACCCCAGTGATTGTTCACCCCGTCTTTGGCGATGCGCAGCGCGGACATGGTGACATCACCATGGATCCGCAGCGCGCTTTGCTCTCAGAGGTTCACAACGGTGGTTTTGCTGAATGGGTGCTCGTTCCCGAAACACACGTTGTCCCCAAGCCTGACTATTTCAGTTTTGAGGAAGCAGCGGTGCTTCCCATCGCGTGGGGAACCGCGTACCGCATGCTTTTTACTCGTGCAGGACTCAAGCCTGGAGATAAAGTCCTCGTGCAAGGTGCCACCGGTGGTGTTGCCAGCGCAGCGATTTCTTTAGCGAAAGCAGCTGGTGCCACGGTCTATGCCACCACTCGCGATGACGCAAACTTTGATTTTGCGAAAAAGGCAGGAGCGGACGAGGTATTCCTCACGGGAGCCCGACTACCAGAACGTGTAGATATTGTCGTGGAAACCATCGGGGAAGCTACCTGGTCTCATTCACTCAAAGCACTTCGTCCTGGGGGAACAGTTGTTATTTGTGGCGCAACCTCGGGCCCGAATGCTTCAGCAGATCTGAACCGGGTGTTCTATCAGCAGCTTTCGGTAATTGGGTCGACAGGATGCACTGTGGATGAATTCACTCACCTTCTCGCATTTATGCAGTCTGAAGGATTACGTCCCACCATTACCGACACGGTGAGTCTCGAAAACATCCACGAAGGATTCCAGAAGCTCATCGCTGGCAAACAGCTGGGCAAGATTGCCGTGCGCGTCAGCGAAGAACACTAAGCACTTCGCCAAGCACGAAGCACACTACTTCTTTTTCGGAGCACCATTCGAGACAGCATCAACCACACCTTCGGCAAGGTTCAGTGTGAATTCTGTGTGTGCCGGAGCGTCCTTCGCACTGCGTACGACGGAGCCATCGGCCAAAACTGCGATGGCGTAGCCACGATCCAGAGTCTGCTGAGGCGAAAGCGCTCGCAGTTGAGTCTTCAAAGACACCGTCTCTTGCATGGCGTTATGGAGTGCGCGGTCGACAAGGTCAGAACCGCGCTGCACGTTGCGCACAATCTCTTCAGCCCGAGTGGCAATAATCCAGTCAGAATCCGCAAGCACTGGCCGAGAACGCAGGCTCTCTAGGCGCTCCAGTTCAGTTGAAAGGAAACTTGTGACCTTGTTGCTGATGCGACTCTTCGCATCGGCAACGCGAGCAAGTTCCTCACTCACGTCGGGAACAACGCGCTTCGCTGCATCAGTGGGGGTGGAGGCGCGCAGATCTGCCACGTTATCTAACAGCGGCGCATCGGCTTCATGGCCAATGGCGCTCACCAGGGGGGTGACACAGGCAGCTGCAACCCGCAAAAGTTTTTCATCGCTGAACGGCAACAGGTTTTGGAAATCGCCACCACCGCGGGCAATGATGATCACATCAACCGCGGGGTCGGCATCCAGTTTTTGGATTGCAGCGATAACCTCGGGAACTGTTTGGTCGCCTTGCACTTTGGTGTGGATCACTTTGAACTCAACCTGAGGCCAGCGCAAATGAGCGTTGCGCAAAACATCTTTTTCTGCGTCAGAGTCTTGACCTGTGATTAGTCCAATGCATTGCGGCAAGAACGGAAGCGGAACTTTCCGGTCTGCGTCAAAAAGACCCTCTTTGGCCAGCTGAGCGCGAAGGCGCTCTAACTTTTCCAGTAGATCGCCTAAGCCAATGTGGCGCAGTTCGAGAACATTAAGCCCCAACTGGCCATTCTTTTTCCAGAAGTCCACTTTGACCAGGGCAACAACACGGTCCCCTTGTTTGATGTCATCAGGCATCTTGGTGCGCGCATTTGACCAAATAGTGAAGCCCATAGTGGAGTCTTCGGTGAGGTCTTTGAGTTTTCCAAAGATTCCAGAAGAACGTTGATCCCACTGGGTAATCTCGCCTTCAACCCACACCAGACCGAGGCGGTCAAGGTATGCCTTGAGCTTGGTCGTCAAAGCAGCAATGGGCCACGGCTCTTCCCGGGTCGATGCTGCCTCACTCATACCTATCAGGCTAGTCGAGACCACGGGCAAACACTCATCTTCGTCGCCTAAGCTGGAGTATGTGAGCGCAACGAATATAGGTCTGGGCATGCCCCGCATTCCCCGCCCCATGAAAACCCTGGTTGAGATGCCATCGCCGAACCCTAAGAAGGTTCTCTTGGCTTCCCCACGCGGTTATTGTGCTGGCGTTGACCGTGCGGTTATCACGGTAGAGAAGGCACTTGAGACGTATGGTGCACCCGTCTATGTGCGCAAAGAAATTGTTCACAACAAGTATGTGGTTTCTACCCTCGAAGAGGCTGGCGCCATCTTCGTCGACGAAGTCGATGAAGTTCCAGAAGGTTCACATCTCGTGTTCTCGGCTCACGGTGTCTCACCAGCGGTCGTCGCTAGTGCTGAAGCCAAGAACATGCAAACCATTGATGCCACCTGTCCGCTGGTGACCAAAGTTCACCGGGAAGCAGTGCGCTTTGCCCGTGACGATTATGAAATCCTTCTTATTGGGCACGTCGGCCACGAAGAAGTAGAAGGAACCGCAGGAGAAGCACCCGACCACGTCACCATCGTGGATGGCCCTCACGCGGTTCCCGACATCGAGGTCAAAGACCCCAACAAGGTTGTCTGGTTGTCTCAGACCACGTTGAGCGTGGACGAGACAATGGAAACAGTGCGCTTACTGCGTGAACGCTTCCCGAACCTGCAAGATCCCCCGAGCGATGACATTTGTTATGCCACCCAAAACCGTCAGATTGCCATCAAGAAGGTTGCAGCAAACTCTGACTTGGTCATCGTGGTTGGTTCAGCAAACTCCTCAAACTCCGTGCGATTGGTGGAAGTTGCCTTGGAATACGGGGCCAAAGCGTCGTATCGCGTCGATTTCGCTGATGAAATTCAGCAGGAATGGTTTGACGGTGTTTCCACTGTTGGTGTCACCAGCGGTGCTTCTGTTCCCGAAGAGCTCGTTCAAGATGTTCTCAAGGTGATTGCCACTGCCGGATATACCGACATCGAAGAAGTAAAGACAGCCGAAGAAGACCTCATCTTCTCACTGCCTAAAGAATTGCGACCTAAGCGCGCAAGCTAAAACTACTTCGCAGAGTTCGCCATATTGTTGATGGCTTCCTGGAAACCAGGGTCAGCCAACAACGAAATAAAGATGCATGCGGTGGAAATAACATTTGCGGTTACTGCTCCGATAACCGGAACCCACCACGACTTCTTCTTTGCCTGCATGCGCTCGCGTGACTTCCACACAACCAAAGCAAGAATGATTGCCTGAATAGTCACGGCAATCCAGCCCATTTGTGTCGCGAATGCCACACCAGTGAACGTGCCCATGTTGAAGTCGGGCATCAGGGTGTTGAGTTCGTCAACGAGTGCATTCATCACCGGCCGAGGGTTGATGTAGTCGGCAAGTCCAGAGAAAACCGAATACACACCAACGAAGATTAAGCCCCAGGTGACGAATCGATCCAGAGCAAGGCTCCGCTCCTGCTTCTCCTCGGGAGTCAGCGGAGTCGGAGCCTGCTTGGAATCTTCAGGCTTGGGTGCCTGCGGTTTTTTATCTGACAAGAATTACTTTCCGGAGTGACCGGCAGAACCCAGCTGCTCGGTGGAGTGGACGACGCGAGCTGCCATCGCAGTCTCGGCAAGCTTGCCCCAAGCGCGGGGGTCGTAGATCTTCTTGTTTCCTACTTCACCATCAACCTTGAGCACACCGTCGTAGTTGCGGAACATGGTGTCTGCCACCGAGCGAGTGAAGGCGTACTGGGTGTCAGTGTCGATGTTCATTTTCACCACTCCGTTATCAACGGCTTCAGCAATTTCTTCATCCGTTGAGCCAGATCCACCGTGGAATACGAGGTCGAAAGGCTTGGGGCCGGTGCCGAACTTGGCTGCCACACCCTCCTGGATGTCCTTGAGCAGTTCTGGACGAAGCTTGACGTTACCTGGCTTGTAGACGCCGTGAACGTTTCCGAAGGTCATGGCGGCCATGTAGCGACCATTCTCTCCCAGGCCGAGAGCTTCAACGGTCTTGATGCCATCTTCAACGGTGGTGTAGAGGCTGTCGTTGATGTCGTGAGAGACGCCATCTTCTTCTCCACCAACAACACCGATCTCCACCTCAAGGATGGCGTGGATGTTCTTAGTCTTTGCCAGCATCATCTCAGCGATGTCGAGGTTCTCGGTCAGGGGCACTGCCGAACCATCCCACATGTGGGACTGGAAGATGGGGTTACGCCCTGCGCGGACTTCTTCTTCAGAAGCGTTGATCAAGGGGAGAACAAAGTCGTCAAGAGCGTTCTTGGGGCAGTGGTCGGTGTGCAGTGCCACGGTGATGGGGTAGCTCTTCGCTACTTCGTGTGCAAACTTCGCGAAAGCAAGTGCACCCGTTGCACGAGCCTTGACCGTGTGGCCGGCAAAGTAGTCAGCACCACCAGTGGTGACCTGGATAATTCCGTCGGAACCTGCCTCGGTGAGGCCCTGAAGAACAGCGTTCAATGTCTGAGAGCTCGAGACGTTGAATGCAGGGTAAGCAAAGCCCTTGGCTTTTGCTTTGTCGAGCATCTCTGCATACTGTTCCGGGGTTGCGACGGGCATGTCATCTCCTTGATTCTGGCGCGAATATAGGTGGGAAAGCGCCTCTCTAGTCTAATCGGGATGTGAGACCGCTCTTTATTGGTATTTCGCATCCAAATGTGTTGCCGCGCGCTCGTCGAATAGAAGGTGACGCGCGTCGACGCCTAGGCTGAAGTCGTGACGTCAACAAACACAGGCATTTTGAACCTCCACCCCGATCGCAACCTAGGTATGGAATTGGTGCGCGCTACGGAAGCGGCAGCGATTCGCGCAGTTCCCTTTATCGGTCATGGTGACAAGAATGCAGCTGATAAGGCTGCCGTCGACGCCATGCGCGCGTTTCTTTCAACCGTGAATTTTGAGGGCGTTGTCGTCATTGGTGAGGGTGAAAAAGATGAAGCCCCCATGTTGTTTAACGGGGAAAAGGTGGGAACCGGTCGTGGTCCTGCCTGCGACATTGCGGTAGACCCCATCGACGGCACCAGCCTGACGGCTGCGGGCCGTCAGAACGCGGTCTCCGTCATTGCCGTCTCTGACCGCGGCACCATGCTGGACGCCTCTTCTGTTTTCTACATGAACAAAATCGTCACTGGGGAAGCCGGTGTTGGTGTTGTTGATATTCGCAAGCCCATTGGCGAGAACATTCGTGCCTTGGCTAAAGCAATGGGCAAGCCGGTGGGCGACATTCGTGTGGCCATTCTTGACCGCCCACGTCATGAGGGTCTTATTCAGGAAATCCGCGATGCTGGGGCAGGAACACGTTTGCTGCTGGATGGCGATGTTGCCGGTGGTATCAACGCAGCTCGTTACGAATCACGCATCGATATGTGCGTCGGTATCGGTGGAAGCCCTGAGGGCGTGGTCACCGCCTGCGCTATCAAGGCCCTTGGCGGACAGATCCAGACCATGATGGCTCCCAAAGATGACGAAGAGAAGCAGCGCGGTATTGATGCTGGCCTGAAGTTCGATTACGTCTACGACCAAGACACCTTGGTCACCAGTGACAACACCTTCTTCGTTGCCACCGGTGTAACCGACGGTGGTCTCGTGGAAGGTGTTCGCCGTAAGGGGCCGATTATCCGCACCGACAGTATCATTTTGCGAGGTAAGTCCGGCACTATCCGTCGTGTGCAGACCGACTACCGTGCCGACCGCTGGTTAGAACTTTAAGTAGCTGCCGCTAATTCTGCGTCAACTGTTCGGTTGCGACGCAGAATCACTGCCGCCGGTATATTTGCAGCGATGGAAATCACCATCAATGTGGTGAGAACGACGGTCCAGTCTGCAGTCGTTCCGTACAATAGCCCCATCAGCGGGGGAGCCATAGCCGCGCTGACATAAGCAACAATCTGGGCAAAGCCACTGAGCGCCATCGAGCTTTTCATGTTAGCTGTGCGCAGGTTGACCAAGGTCAACGACAGCGGAAATTCCAAACAGCCAGTCCCGAGCACAGCGACCCAGAGCCATGTGAGGTGTTCTGGGGTATACAACAGTCCCAAATATCCCACCAGATAAAACAAGCTGGATATTGTCACAAGCCAGTGAACATGTTTCCCCATTTTTTTGGCAAGCCCCGGGGTTGCAAAGGCAAGAGGCAATCCAATGCCGGCGAATAGTGCAAGCAAAGCTCCGGCTTGTGCCGCAGATACGCCTGCAATATCGATCAAGATCACGGGCATCCAGGCATACATTGCATAACCGGTTACCGACGAAACAGCGAGCACAATTCCCACGGACCACGCAGTGGGGGAGCGCCACGGGTGAATCTTGCGAACGAGGACAGACTCTTCTGGGGCATCAAATGTGGTGTCTTGTCGATGTTTGCGAAACTCTAAAATCCACGGCACCAGTGCGATAACTGCAAAGACCGCCCATTCGAGCAATGATCCACGCCACCCAATGGCGTCTGCAACTGGAACAGCAACAAGAGCCGGAAGAAAAGCGCTCACCGACATGACCGACATATAGATGGCCGTCATTGTGCTGACACGATCAGGGAAATACTTCCTCACCGCAGGAGGCATAGCGACGTTGGCAAAGCCCATACCAACCAGCGCCAATAACGTTCCCGCGGCGAGAGTTTGCCAGTTTACAGAAAGAGCACGGATGACATGTCCAAGGGCCATGAATACCAATGCCACAATGAGTGTGCGCTCGAGCCCAATTCGTTTTTCGATTCGGGGAGTCACAATTCCCCCAAATGCAAAACTTAACGGTGCAATGGAGCCCAAAAGGGCAATGGCAGCGGTAGTGAGCTCATAACTCTGAGAGATGTGTGGAATCAAAGGGGAAAGTGCCGCAACAGCTGCGCGCATGCTGAAAGCTACGAGAACAATGCCCGCAAACGCTAAAACGCGCCCGGCGAGCAAAGCGCGGGGCGCGTTAGAAGCTGAGGAACTCACTGTCCCATCATGGCATTAGCTTGCTTCGGTCGTGTCATCGGGATCCACGAGCTCACCTGCTGTGAGTGGTTTGGGAGCTTCGTGGACCTCGATACCTTCGGGCAAGATCTTGGTGGGATCAATACCGGGGAACTTTCGAGCGGTTGAAAGAACGCGAGTTTCGAGTGAGGA
This sequence comes from Aurantimicrobium sp. MWH-Uga1, assembly GCF_003325955.1. Lineage (NCBI taxonomy): Bacteria > Bacillati > Actinomycetota > Actinomycetes > Micrococcales > Microbacteriaceae > Aurantimicrobium > Aurantimicrobium sp. MWH-Uga1. The sequence continues at coordinate 408,938 of NZ_CP030929.1, forward strand.
AATAAAGCCGTTGTAGTGCTTGACCGTGTTCTCGATTGCTTTACGTAGATCTTCGGTGTGCTTGGTCATGGTGCTGAGTCTGCTGTATAGCTCAATACCGAGATCAAAGAGTTTCTTTGCTTCATCAGTAACGACCTGCTGCTGCCAGGTATAGGAAACCGTTTTGAGAACAGCCCACAGGTTGACCGGGGAGGCTAAAGCGACGCGTTTACCGAAGGCATAATCCAGCAGAGTGGGGTCTGCTTCCAGCGCTGAGGCCAGCAGAGATTCGCTAGGAATGAACGCGAGAACAAACTCTGGACTGAAATCAAATCCACTCCAGTAACTCTTAGAGCTCAGGGCATCAACGTGGGAGCGAACAGCCTTGACGTGCGCTTTCATCAGGCTTTCACGGCGAGCTGCTTCTTCACCAGTTGCCGTGACTGGAATCTGACTTGCTTCCAAGTAGGAGTTGAAAGGCACCTTGGCATCAATCACGATGGTCTTGCCGCCAGGAAGATTAATCACCATATCTGGACGGATGGTTCCACCATCGGTTGTCATGGTGGTTTGAGTATCAAAGTCCACGTGGGCAGTTAGGCCAGCGACCTCCACGAGGCGGCGAAGTTGTGCTTCACCCCAGGTGCCTCGGACACTATTGGAACTCAACGCTGAAGCAAGAGATTGTGTCGTCGCGCGTAGCTCTTCACCGAATTGACGAGATTGGGTCAGTTGTTGCGCTATTTGGCCGTATTGTTCCTGGCGCTGGTTTTCCAAATCATTGACTTTGGTCTGCATCGCTTGCAAGGTCTCTTTTACCGGAGCAAGTGCCTCAAGGACTTTGTGTTCCTCTTGAGCACGAGCAGCATCATCTGCTTGCCTGCGGTCGTTTGCTTCGCGGAGCTCCGAGAGCATGCGCTCAAGAATTTGGATTTGCTCGTCTTTACCCGCAAGGCGAGCCTCGGCAGTTGCGGCACGCACAGCTAAATCTCCAGCATCACTTGGAAGTGATCTGCGGGATCGAAGAGCCCAACCGATAGCTATTCCGGCAATAATTCCGGTAAATAATCCAAGAAAGAGGAAGAGTGTTGAGTCCATCTTCACAGTGTCTCAGGAGGTGCGGACATTTCGCTGTTGCGCTCGCAGTTTGACACGCGTAATCTCAAACTTGTCAATATGTCCTAACATATGTACCTTAGAGCTTAGAAATAAGCAGTTCCCTCTTTCCAGAAAGTTGTACACCGAAGTATGACCTCCGCATCCAAAACCCCATACGATGTGATTACCATCGGTCGCGTTGGTATTGACATCTACCCACTCCAGGATGGCGTTGGCCTTGAGAAGGTTGAAACCTTCGGTAAGTACCTTGGTGGCTCCGCCACCAACGTTGCAGTTGCTGCTGCGCGCCATGGACTCAAGTCTGCTGTGATTACCCGCACGGGTAATGACCCCTTTGGTACATACGTTCACGAAGAACTTCGACGTTTGGGCGTCAGTGACGAATTTGTCTCTGGCGTAGAGGGGCTCAACACTCCTGTGGTGTTCTGTGAAATTTTCCCACCTGACGATTTCCCTCTTTATTTTTATCGTGATCCCATCGCTCCTGACCTGGTGATCAAAGCTAACGAGCTGGATCTCGATGCGATTACAAACGCAAAGATTTACTGGTCAACCGTGACCGGTCTGTCTGAAGAGCCCAGCCGCACCGCACACTTTGCTGCTTGGGAAGCCCGTGGACGCAAGCCACTGACCATCCTTGATCTTGACTACCGCCCTATGTTTTGGAAGCACCCAGAAAACGCTTCGATCCAGGTTGCAAAGGCGCTGGAGAACGTCACCGTTGCAGTGGGAAACAAAGAAGAGTGTGAAGTAGCAGTCGGGGAGACAGAACCTCACCGCGCAGCAGACGCTCTGCTCGAGCGCGGTATTGAGCTTGCCATTGTGAAGCAAGGCCCCAAGGGTGTTCTGGCCAAGACCAAGGACGAGACCGTTGAAGTTCCTCCCTACTTTGTTGATGTCATCAACGGGCTGGGTGCTGGAGATAGTTTCGGAGGAGCGCTGTGCTACGGCCTACTCCAAGGCTGGAGCCTAGAAAAGATTTTGCGCTTTGCCAACGTGGCAGGTGCTGTGGTGGCGAGCCGCCGCGAATGTTCAACTGCCATGCCAACGACGGCAGAGGTAGAGGCAATTCTGAAGGAGATCGGCGCATGAGCACCATCGATTTAGACGCTCTGCGCAAAGCGCGCGCAGAATACCCCGGCAAGATTACCGAGATTCTTGCTAACCGCAAGCGCCGTGAGCTCCTTCGTGGAGATGGCAAACTCTTCATCGTTGCTGCGGACCACCCAGCTCGTGGCGCTCTCGGTGTAGGCAAGGACGATATGGCCATGGCAGACCGTAACGTTCTACTGGAGCGACTAGCCCTTGCATTGTCTCGTCCAGGAGTTGATGGTGTTTTGGGGACCCCCGACATCATCGAAGACCTTGCGCTACTCGGTCTCCTAGATGACAAAATTGTCGTCGGGTCTATGAACCGTGGTGGACTCAAAGGTGCCTCATTCGAGATGGATGACCGCTACACCGCTTATGACGTCGAAGGCATAGTTGAAGCTGGACTTGATTTTGCGAAAAACCTCGTTCGTATCAACCTCAAAGACCCCGGCTCTGTCGACACTCTCGAGGCAACTGCACTAGCTGTGTCTGAAGCAGTGGACGCACAGCTTCCTATCATGCTCGAACCCTTTATGAGCGAGTGGGTAGATGGCAAGATTGTTAATGACCTCTCACCCGATGCGGTCATCCTGTCGATTGCTATTGCGTCAGGCCTGGGTAACTCCAGCGCCTACTCGTGGCTCAAGCTTCCTGTTGTTCCAGAGATGGAACGCGTAATGGCGTCGACTACCCTTCCAACTCTCCTTTTAGGAGGAGACCCCAATGGCGATGCAGAAGAAACTTTCGCCTCGTGGGAAGCCGCCCTCGCACTCCCCGGAGTGAGAGGACTCGTTGTTGGTCGAAGCCTGCTTTACCCCGCTGACGGAGACGTAGCCTCCGCCATCGACACCGCTGCCGCACTGGTTCACGGTTCATAAGTTCGTATAGAAACCCTCACGAAAGAAGATCAATGTCTACTCTTCCCGTAGTTGGCCACTGGATTGATGGAGCTGAAGTTGTCAGCACCTCTGGCCGTACCGCTCCCGTTTACGACCCTGCTCTTGGTGAAATCACCAAGGAGGTAGCTCTTGCTAACCAGGCAGAGATTCTTGCTGCTATTGAGTCTGCTCAGGCTGCTTTCCCTGCATGGCGCGACCAGTCGCTTGCTAAGCGTCAGGCCATCATCTTCAAGTTCCGTGAACTCCTCAACGAGCGCAAGGGTGAGCTGGCAGAAATCATCACCTCCGAGCACGGGAAGGTTCTCTCGGATGCTCTCGGTGAGATCACTCGTGGTCAGGAAGTTGTGGAGTTCGCTTGCGGCATGAACCAGATGCTCAAGGGTGAATACTCCGAGAACGCTTCCACCGGTGTTGATGTTTACTCAACCCGTCAGCCTCTGGGTGTTGTGGGTGTGATTTCTCCCTTCAACTTCCCCGCCATGGTTCCCATGTGGTTCTTCCCTGTTGCTATTGCTGCAGGAAACACCGTTGTTCTTAAGCCTTCTGAGAAGGACCCCAGTGCGGCAATTTGGATGGCGAAGCTGTTCAAGGAAGCTGGTCTTCCTGATGGTGTATTTACCGTCCTCAACGGTGACAAGGAATCTGTTGATGGTCTCTTGGAGCACCCTGCAGTCCAGGCGATTTCCTTCGTAGGTTCTACCCCGATTGCTCAGTACATCTACGAGACCGCAGCGAAGAATGGCAAGCGTGTTCAGGCTCTTGGGGGCGCGAAGAACCACATGCTTGTACTCCCCGATGCAGACCTCGACCTGGTTGCTGACTCTGCCATCAACGCAGGCTTCGGTTCTGCCGGTGAGCGTTGCATGGCTATCTCTGTTGTTGTGGCCGTTGAGCCCGTTGCTGACGCACTGATCGAGAAGATCGTGGAGCGCATGAGCAAGCTGACCACCGGTGATGGTCGTCGTAATTGTGACATGGGCCCCTTGGTCACCAAGGTTCACCGTGACAAGGTTGCTTCCTACATCGATATTGCTATCGCTGATGGTGCAACTGTTGTTCACGATGGCCGTAACGACACCTTCGACGGTGCCGAGAACGGTTTCTGGCTTGGCCCCACTCTGATTGACAACGTTCCTACCTCTTCCAAGGTCTACACCGAGGAAATCTTCGGCCCTGTGCTCTCTATCGTTCGGGTGAAGAGCTACGACGAAGGTGTTGAACTCATCAACAACGGTGCGTTCGGTAACGGAACAGCAATCTTCACCAACGATGGTGGTGCTGCTCGTCGTTTCCAGAACGAGATCGAGGTCGGCATGATCGGTATCAACGTGCCCATCCCCGTTCCTGTTGCGTACTACTCCTTTGGTGGGTGGAAGAACTCCCTGTTCGGAGACACCAAGGCTCACGGTGCTGAAGGCGTGCACTTCTTCACTCGTGGAAAGGCCATCACCAGCCGCTGGCTTGACCCCAGCCACGGTGGCATCAACCTGGGCTTCCCCCAAAACTAATTACCTATCACCATGATCCCGGCCGGTTGTTCTAGGGGCCGGCCGGGATTTTTTTCTAGCGAAGGAGCTGACAAACATGGCCCACACCACCAGTGGCGAATGGTTTTATGAACGCACCTCGTTAGCGCGTGACGGCTGGGAAACAGTCGTTGACGGAGCCATCGTAGGATGGCAGTACACCGGTATTCGTGTCGCTGAACTTGCAGGAACTTCTGTTCCTCTTGAGGCAGCAGCTGTGGAACGCATCGTTGTTCCACTGTCTGGGTCGTTTACAGTTACCTTTCAACTCGATGGTGATCCGGGAACCCACACCCAGGTATTAGCTGGCCGAAAGTCTGTATTCCACGGACCTACAGATGTGCTTTATCTTCCGACCGGAACAGATGCAGAAATCTCTGGCACAGGACGAGTTGCTGTCGCGGAAGCGCCAACCAACAAAAAATTCCCTGTCGCCTACATAGCTGCTGAGGGGGTGCCAGTTGAACTCCGTGGGGCCGGACGGTCGAGCCGCCAGGTGCACAACTTTGGCACCCCTCAAGCATTAGCTGCTGACCGTCTGATTGTTTGCGAAGTCATTACTCCCGCAGAAAACTGGTCTAGCTACCCTCCTCACAAGCACGATGAGCATATTCCTGGACACGAGTCACACCTCGAAGAGATTTATTATTTCGAAACTGCGACCTCAAAGGGCCTGGATTCTCCAACCTCTGCAGAGCCTTTTGGCTACATGAGGACCTATGCATCTGCAGCTGGTCCAATAGACACCCTCGAAGAGGTTCACTCGGGTGATGTTGCTCTCGTGCCTCACGGTTGGCATGGACCCTGCGTGGCAGCACCAGGCTATGACCTGTATTACCTCAATGTGATGGCAGGGCCAGACCCTGATCGGGTCTGGCAAATCAGTGATGACCCTGCCCACGCGTGGATCCGCGAGACCTGGAATGGCCAAGAGATTGACCCCCGACTTCCTTACACGGCATAGAAACAAAGAGAGAAAACTATGACTACCCGTCGCATGACTGTCAGCCAAGCACTCATCGAGTTCTTGGGACACCAGTACACCGTGGATGGTGATTACCGTGAACGCACCATTGTGGGAACCTTCGGTATCTTTGGCCATGGAAATGTCGCTGGTGTGGGCCAAGCACTCAAGCAGTTCTCAGTTGACCAGCCAGAACTCATGCCCTACTACCAAGCCCGAAACGAGCAAGGCATGGTGCACGAGTCCGTTGCCTACTCACGCATGACACGTCGTCGTTCTACTTTTGCTTGTGCCGCATCCGTCGGCCCCGGTGCTACCAATATGCTCACTGGTGCTGCTGTGGCCACTACCAACCGCCTTCCGGTTCTCTTGCTTCCTTCGGACACTTTCGCAACCCGCGTCTCCGACCCTGTGCTTCAGCAGCTCGAGCTTCCACACGATGCAAGCATGAGTGTCAATGATGCGTTCAAGCCACTCTCTCGCTTCTTTGACCGCGTGCACCGCCCAGAGCAGCTGTTCTCTGCTGCTCTCGGTGCAATGCGTGTCTTGACTGACCCAGTTGAAACAGGTGCGGTCACCATCGCTCTTCCTGAAGATGTCCAGGCTGAAGTTATTGATGTTCCCGCTGAATTCTTAGCGGACCGCGAGTGGCACATTCGCCGCCCACGACCTGACGCTGGATTGATGGCTGAGGTTGCACGCCAGATCTCCAAGGCCAAGAAGCCCTTCATCGTTGCTGGTGGTGGCGTGATCTACTCCGACGCTGCCGAAGCACTGCGTTTGTTCGTTGAAGCAACCGGCATCCCTGTGGGAATGAGCCAGGCTGGTGTGGGTTCACTGAACTGGGATCACCCCCAGAACATGGGTGCTGTTGGTGCAACCGGTACTACCGCTGCAAATCGCCTCGCACGTGAAGCAGACCTCATTATTGGTATTGGTACCCGTTACAGCGACTTCACTGCCGCAAGCCGGACTGCTTTCCAAAACCCTGATGTGAAGTTCATCAATATCAACGTGGCATCTTTCGACGCCTTCAAGCACGGAAGTGCACTACCGGTTGTTGCAGATGCACGTGAGTCCATCATCGAGCTTCACTCCGTTATTTCTGGATTCCACATTTCTTCTGAATATGCTGCAGAAGCTGCACGTCAAAAAGAAACATGGGATTTTGAGGTTGACAAGGCATTTGTTGACCGCGGATTAGTTCTTCCCAGCCAGACAGAAATTATTGGAGCAGTTCAAGAAGCTTCTGATCCTCGAGATGTTGTAGTGTGTGCCGCCGGTTCACTCCCCGGTGACCTCCACAAACTTTGGCGCGTGCGTGACGATCTGGGCTACCACGTCGAATACGCCTTCTCCTGCATGGGCTACGAAATTGCCGGTGGTATCGGTGTAGCTCGTGCTGATAAGACCCGTGATGCCATCGTGATGGTTGGTGACGGCTCCTATCTCATGATGAACTCTGAGATCGTTTCCGCTGTGGCTGAAGGCATCAAGTTCATCATCGTGTTAATCCAGAACCACGGTTATGCCTCCATCGGTCACCTTTCAGAAGACGTGGGTTCCCAGCGTTATGGAACGCTGTATCGCACCCACGACAAGGAGGGCAACAACTTCGAGCAGGGCGAGATTCTCCCCATTGACCTCGCAGCAAACGCTGAGTCATATGGCATGAACGTCATTCGCGTTGAGCCCACCACCAATGCCATCGCTGACCTCTCAGCTGCCGTTAAGGCTGCAAAGGCTAGCGATGTTGCCACTTTGATCCACATCAACAGTGATCCTCTTCTCTACGCTCCTGATGGAGAAGGCTGGTGGGATGTTCCTGTAGCGGCGACCTCCACCTTGGCCTCCACCCAAAAGGCGCGTGCAGAGTACGAAGAAATCCAGAAAACCCAGAAGCCATACCTCGGTCGTGGCGTATCCGAAAGGAACAACTAACAATGTCTGATGCACAAATCCGTGTTGGTACGGCACCTGATTCCTGGGGTGTTTGGTTTCCTGATGACCCCAACCAGGTTCCTTGGGAGCGCTTCCTCGATGAGGTTCAGGCAGCTGGATATCACTGGATTGAGCTAGGTCCATTTGGATATTTGCCTACTGATCCTCACCAGCTCGAAGACGAGCTAGCTAAGCGCGACCTCAAGCTGTCCGCCGGAACTGTTTTCACCGGATTCCACAAGGGTGATGATCAGTGGAAGCGTGCTTGGGATCAAGCACTCGATGTCGCTGGATTGGTATCACAGCTCGGGGCAGAGCACTTGGTGGTAATTCCAGACCTATGGCGTTCAGACGCAACAGCTGAAGTTCTAGAGGCTCGTACCCTTGACAGCGACCAGTGGAAGAAGTTGGCCGCTGGCCACGACAAGCTGGGTAAGGCGCTACTAGAGGAATATGGAATCAAGCAGCAGTTCCACTCTCACGCTGACAGTCATGTTGGTACGTACAAGGAAGTCGAGCGCTTCCTTCAGGAAACCAACAAGGAATACACCAACCTCTGTTTAGACACAGGTCACTTTGCCTATTACCTGGGTGACAACGTTAAGTTGATGAATGCTTACCCAGACCGCATTGGCTACCTTCACCTCAAGCAGGTTGAACCAGACATCTTGGCCGAAGCTCTCAAGAATGACATGCCTTTTGTGGATGCTGTTGCAAAGGGTGTCATGACTGAGCCTGGTGGTAACGGTGTTCCCGAGTTCGCTCCCATCATTGAGAAAGCTGCCGAAATCGACCCAGACATGTTCGCCATTGTTGAGCAGGATATGTATGGCTGCTCGGTGGACTTCCCCTTCCCGATTGCCAAGCGCACTCGTGACCACATCCACAGTTGCACCCACGCAGCCCGTTTTCAGTAATCCCACACGTTAGAGATAAACAAAGAAAGAAGCTCATGGAAGAACTTCGTATCGCCGTTGTTGGCGCAGGCATGATGGGTGCAGACCACGTCACCCGAATAACTGAGCGAATTGTTGGCGCTCGCGTATCCGCCATTGTTGAGCCAGATGAGGCTCGCGGTAAGGCGGCAGCTGAACATGCACCTGGCGCATCTGCTTTTTCAAACATCGAGGACGCTATCGCAGCCAAGGCAATGGACGCAGTTCTCATTGCCACTCCCGGACAGTTCCACGAGCCTGTTCTGCTTCCTGCTTTGGCAGCTGGCCTTCCCATTCTGTGCGAGAAGCCACTGACCATGAGCGCTGAGGCATCTTTGCGAGTGGTTGAGGCAGAAATTGCTGGTGGTAAGCAGCTCATTCAGGTTGGCTTCATGCGCCGCTTCGACCAGGGCTACATGGATCTGCGTGAACTTATTGTTTCAGGCAAGGCAGGTGACCTGCTTGCCATGAACTGCGCACACCGTAACCCTGCAGTGCCTGACACGTACACCAACACGATGTTAATTGAAGACTCCGTTGTTCACGAGATCGATGTTGTGCGATTCCTGACTGACTCTCCAATTGCTGCAATCGAAGTCAAGCACCCTAAGCGCAATGCTCTTTCTCCAGATCACCTGGATGAGCCCATCTTCGCTCTCCTGTACACCGAGAGTGGAGTTCTAGCCAACGTCGAAATGAATGTATCTGTTCAGTTCGGCTACCAAGTCAAAACCGAAGCTATTTTCCAGAGGGGAATTGCGGAGATAGGCCGGACCGCAGGTTTGAACTTGTGGCAGGACGGACTGCTCTCCACTAACGAGCACATGTCATTCAAGACGCGCTTCGCGGCTGCCTATGACAGCCAGATTCAGCGCTGGGTCAACGCCACAATGCAGGGCAAGATTGACGGGCCAAGTGCGTGGGATGGCTACCTGGCCTCCGCGGCGGTCACCGCAGGTGTTGAGGCACTCACCACAGGCAAGCGCGTTGAGGTTGAATACGCTCCTAAGCCTGCTTTCTACAACTAAATGTCAAAAGAATAAGGATCGAAGGAGATCACGATGGTGAAAATTGCTCTGGACCCCACCCCGTTCCACCACTCACACGGACTGATGGAATTCCCTCGTGTGGCAGCGGATTTGGGCTATGAATGGCTGCAACTCACCCCGCACCCAGACATGATTCCTTTCTTCAACCATCCGAAGGCCGATGACGACTACGTCAAGGCATTCAAGAAGGCCTGCAAGGACGCAGGGGTGGGTATCGCCTCCACTCTTCCAGTGTTGCGCTGGTCTGGTCCTGATGAGGATGCGCGTGAAGCAGCTGTCCGCTACTGGAAGCGTGTGATTCGCATTACCGCTGAGTTGGGTGTGGACACTATCGGCACTGAATTCTCTGGACGTCCTGAGCGTGCTGAGGAATCAGAGCGTATGTTCTACCGATCGATGGAGGAACTCGTTCCCATCATCGAGAAGGAAGGCATCAAAGTCTTCATTGACCCGCACCCAGATGACTTCGTTGAGAATGGCCTGGCAGCTTGGCGAGTGATTCGTGGCATCAATTCCAAGAACTTCGGAATGGTCTATGTAGCGTCACACACCTTCCACATGCAAGAGCAGCCTCTCGAGATTATGCGTACAGCGGGGGAGCGGATTGGCATCGTTCACGTCTCTGACACCATGGACCACACCCGTTCGCACGGCCTGCGTTACATCTCCAACCCTCCAGGAAACGCAGTGCGCGTTCACCAGCACCTCAAAATGGGTGATGGCGATGTGAACTGGGATGAATTCTTTGGCGGCCTCAAGGAGATCGGATTCTTGGACAACCCCAATTCTGTGATGTGTTCAAGCGTCTTTGCGGAAAACGAAAACGCAGCTGAGGTTGCTAAGTTCCAGCTTGAATCAATGAAGAAATACATCGAAAAACTCACATAGATCACATTTGTCACCAAATTGTGATAATTGAAACCCCGACAGGCAAGTCCTGCCGGGGTTTCTTATTTTTAGTTTCTGAACTGGGATTTTTCTCAGCAAAAAAGGCCTATTTTTGCCAAAAAGGTGTGTCGATTTGCGCTAGGGTTATGAAATGACGTAAATATGTCATAACAAACTGTTGACCTTCTTCGAAATTGAAGTTACGTTGGCAGTAGAAAGTCGCTGAGGTTCACCGTAACCAAGGCGGTGAACACAAATCCGAAAGGGACACAAAGAAGTGAAACTCACATTCAAGAAAGGCCGCGCACTTGCCGCAGCCGCAATGGTTGGTGCAGCAGCACTCGTACTGACCGCATGTTCAGCAGCAACACCTGCAGCTGACACCGCATCTGGCCTCGAGTCAGGGCTCGGTTCTCGTGCAGAAAACCGCAGCGCTTACTTCTTCACCTACTATGACCCAACAGGTGACGCATTCTGGGCACAGATCCAGGCTGGTGCTGAAGACGCAGCAGCACTCACTAACCTCGACATGACCTACCAGACCGCTAAGGGCGACTCTGCAACAATGGTTGACCTGGTTCAGGCATCTATTGCTAAGAAGCCTGCAATGATCTTCATGCCTTTCAACGAAGGTGAAGCATGGGTTGACGTAGCTTGCCAGGCTCACGATGCAGGTATTCCTGTTATCGCATTCAACGTACCTGCTCCTGAATCAGCAGGTGACTGTGTTCTCGCATTCGTAGGTCAGGACTTCTTCGCAGTTGGTGAAATCATCGGTCAGGCTGCCCTCGCACAGGGTCTTGTCAAGGCTGGCGACACCGTACAGATCACTGCTGAAGAGCCAGACCAGCCATACGCTCTCCAGCGTGGTGGCGGTGTAAAGAAGGTTCTCGAGGCAGCAGGTGTCAACGTGCTTCCTGAGTCCGAATGGCTCCGTACCGGTGGTGACGACGCTCCTGCACTGGACGCACTGACCTCTTGGATCGTTGCTAACCCTAACGTGAACCTCATCGTTCCTGTTGGTGGTACCCCTCACCGTAACCTTCCTGCTGCTCTCGAAGCTGCAGGTAACACCACTATGAAGGTCATCGGTTTCGACACCTCTCCCCAGGTTGTTCAGGGTCTGAAGGACGGCGTCCTCACAGCTACCGCTGACCAGCAGGGCTACATCCAAGGCTTCCAGTCTGTGATGCAGGGTGCACTCTACCTTGACTTCGGTTTCAGCCCCGCTAACATCAACTCTGGTGGTAACGGTCTGATCACCGCAGACAACGTAGCAAACATTGAGGCTGAAGACCTCCAGGGAATCCGCTACTAATTAGTAGCTCCTTGAAATAACATCAATCGGGGCCGGTCGGAAATCTTCGGTCGGCCCCGATTCCTTCCCTCAGCACGAACTTGATTTAGGCATAGACGCCTAGAACCAAAGGAAAAACAATGTCAGACAGTAAGTCAGGCAAAACGGTTACCAACATTGAAGCTCCAGCTCCCACTGAAGCAGTGAAGACTGGTCGTAACCTAGCCGGCAATAAGCCCACAACCGCCATGGGCCGCTTCAAGCACAATCTTCAGTTTGTGCGCGGACGTGGTGCACTCGAAATCACTTTGGTCTTCGTTGCCATACTTGCTGTATTCAGCATTATGAGCGCGATTGACCCATCCGGTTTCCCTTTCCTAGACGCGAATAACCTCTCAGGTGTTCTCACACAGTCCATTCCGCTCATGGCTATTCTTGCCATCGGCGTGGGCATCTTGATGATCGCTGGAGAATTTGACCTTTCTCTCGGTTTTGCCCTGACATTCAACGCAGTTGTATTCGTCATGTTCACTAAATCGGTCGGACCAGAAATCGGTATCATCGCCGGTTTGCTCTCTGGCGTCATGATTGGGCTTGTCAACGGAGCAATTGTAGTTTTCACCAAGATCCCATCCTTCATTGCCACTCTCGGTATGGGTTTCTTCTGGGGTGGAGCTTCTATCTTCATCAACGGAACAAACGCAGCACAGCTGCCCCCTTCACTGTCTGCAGATGGAAGTTGGTTTGAATTCCTGTTTGCTCACGACTTCGGTTGGTTCCGTTCACAATTTGTTTGGCTGATTTTGATTGGCATCATTGCTTATCTGTTCCTTCAGCGCCACAAATTGGGTAACCACATCTACGCAGTGGGCGGAAACCCTGCAGCTGCTCAGGCTATTTCAATTAGTCCAACACGCGTCAAGTTGATGGCATTCGGTATTGAAGGTCTGCTGGTTGGATTTGCTTCCATCCTCTTTGTTGCACGTATCCCTTCCGTTCAGCCAGGTGGTTCAGCAACTCAGGACTTCACCCTCTTTGCTGTCGCAGCAGCGGTTGTTGGTGGAACCTCCCTTTTGGGTGGACGCGGAACAATCCTGGGCATGATTATTGGTGCCGCACTCATCGAAGTAATCAAGAATGGTCTGATCCTGGGTAACGCACCTGGCTTCTACCTACAGCTCTTCGTTGGTGTGACCATTGTTATCGCCGCCATCTTCAACCGATTCATGGAAGGAAAGGCGTCATGACGAACGAACTTCTCCGCCTTGAAAAAGTAAACAAGCAATACGGGCCAAACACCGTCCTCAAAGACGTCTCCTTCACCATCAACAAAAACGAAGTTGTTGGACTGCTCGGTGACAACGGTGCTGGAAAGTCCACACTGGTCAAGATCATGTCTGGTGTTGTTCCCATGAGCTCTGGTGAGTACTTCTGGGACGACAAGAAGGTCAACAACGTAACACGCGCAGAAACCGAGCGTTTGGGTGTTGAAACCATCTTCCAGGACTCTGCTCTGGTTCCACAGATGACCATTTCCCGCAACATCTTCATGGGCCGTGAAATTACCAACAAGCTTGGTTTCATGAAGCTCAAAGAGATGGATGACATCGCGGCTGAGGTTCTCGACAGCGTTGTCACCATCGAGGGAATTAAGAGCCCTAAGCAACTCGTGCAATCACTTTCTGGTGGTCAAGCACAGGCTGTAGCTATTGCTCGTGCAGTTCACTTCAACAGAAGCCTGCTCATTCTTGACGAACCAACCTCTGCTCTCGCTGTGCGCGCGACTGAGGCTTTGCTGAACTATCTCACCCAGCTCAAGAGCGAAGGTGTGAGTTCGGTTCTCGTCACACACAACCTGCACCACGCCTATCAGGTCTGCGACCGTCACATTGTGATGAACCACGGTCAGAAGATCCTGGATGTGCGCAAGGAAGACACCAGCGTTGAAGAACTCACTGCTGCCGTGGTCGAAGGCCGCACCGGTGTAGAGCGATTCCGAAAGGGCACCTTCTAGGTCGCCCTTGAGGGAGGGAACAACAAAGCCCAGGCTTCTGCCTGGGCTTTGTTGCGTTTGTCTGGAGATAGGGTGAAAACATGGCCACTCAGACAGTGAAACCCACCTGGTCGTTGAGTTCAGTGCTGTGGATCATTGTGTTATCCATCATGGCTGGATTCCAAACCTGGCGGGGTGCTTATGTGGATGGCATTTTATTTTTTGCACTAGTTGCCATGCTTATTGTTGATCGCCTCACCGGTGGCCGTCTGGTCATCATGAAGAAACCAATTATTGCCCCCAAAAAAATTACCCTCGCAATCACCGGTGTATTAGGTGTAGTGCTTGTCGTGGCTCCACGTCATAGTTGGGTAGATCTCGCTGTCTTTATTGCAATCGGTGTGACAGTACTTCTGGTTGCATGGGAGCCTGCGCCAGACCGCGAAAAACGGCCTCACAAAGCTTTACTGCGCTCGATGTGGACCTGGTCGATGTTGGCTATAGCGATATGCATATGGGAAGCCACTGCCTTTGTATTGAGCGTCAGCATGCCTGGGGGAAGCGAAGATTTTCCAACTATTTCTGTCCTTCTTGACCCCTTTGTTGAAAACATTATTGGCCGCATGATTTTTGTGGGACTGTGGCTGGCTGCGGGATACGGTTTACTTCGGTTCTGGAGACGCTCATGACTCGCTTCATCGTTATTGCTGGGTATCTCGTTATCGTTGCCGTTGCAATTTGTTGTGAAATCTATGCTCAGCACAGACCAAACAAATTTGCTCCCATCGGTGACATGCTTGAGCATGTGATGACCTCGCGTACCACCCGAGTCAGCGTCATCGCAGCCTGGTGGTGGTTCGGTTGGCACTTTGCCTTTGCCGACACCGTTCAGTTGGAGCTGTAATTGGCTACTTCTCGACGAGGGTGACGGAGAATGAATAAAGGTCTGGACGGTAGCAGTGATGACCGAATTCCACTGCACGACCAGAGTTGTCGAAAGCGGTTCGATCCATCGTTAATAGTGCAGCGTGCTTTTCTACGTCGAGAAGCTCGCTTTCGAGATTAGTTGACTTTCGTGCACCAATTCTCTGTTTTGCAACACGCATCGTTACCCCTCGAGAACGGAAGACAGCGTAGAGACCGTGTTCTGCAATATCGTCAGGATTAAGGTCGATGAACTCTTCTGGTAACCAGTTTTCTAGTACAGAAACTGGAACTCCGTCTGCCTTTCTTACTCTCTTGAGGTGGAGTGTTGGGGCGCCAACTTCTACTGCAAGTTCTTCAGCAATTTTCGCGTCGGCAGCAATTACTTCACAGATGAGCATGTCTGTCGACGGCTTTTGTCCACTTCGGCTGAGGTCGTCATTGAGGGAGGTCAGTTCAACTCCGCGTGTTACTTGGCCATGAACTACTTGGGTACCAATTCCCCGACGGCGAACAAGTAATCCCTTGTCTACGAGGTCCTGAATGGCTCGGCGGATGGTTGGCCTGCTCAGACCTAATCTTTCGCCTAGTGCGACCTCGTTCTCAAGTCGAGATCCTGCTGGCAACGTGCCATCTAATATTGCTTTTTCAATGCGGGTTGAAACCTGAAAATAAAGCGGAATTGGGCCGGTTCGCTCAAGATCCATAAAGATCGACAGAGGAAGTATCTGTTCCGTCGGGTTCACGCTTTTTCCATTCGTCTACATTGACAATTGTGCTTTGGTGGCAACTTGTTAAGACATTAGCACTACAAAAGCCTATGAGATGTGTATTCATAGCTCATGTTTTTGTTGCTTGTGGTTTGTAGGTAGGTGACACCAATCTGCCTCAGGATGTCCTCAACAATCTCTAGGGCCCTCACCGATTCCTGATGCGAATGAACAGGAGATTCCGTCATACCAGCACCAACGTAGTGTGCAAAAGCTGTTGCTTGGTAGCACAAGCCTTGGTGACCTTGTGGCAGGTTGGTATCTTCCCAAGCTTGGCCTTTCTGGTTGAAACCAGAGGGAAGGAGACTGATTCCTGAAGGCACAACAAACGGAGTCTTATATTCAATAATTCCTTGGTCGCCCGCAATAGTTGCATGGTGGGGAGCATGCGTAAGCCCTGAGACAGTAAATATTGCTCGTGCTGAATTTGCAAAATCCATTACTACGGTTACCTCTGCCTCAGCACCATGGTCATTGAGCTTTCCGATTGCCTGGACACGAGTTGGGTCGCCCATAATTTCTAAAGCGAAAGCAACGGGATAAATCCCCATATCTAACATGATGGTTCCATGGTGGGGGTCCCATTTGCGTGGATCCTGTCTTTGGTCCTGACAAAAATCAACCAACATGAGTTGTGGTTTACCAATGAGATTATTTTCCAGAATTTGCCGGACTATTGATGCTTGGGGGAGATATCGGTTCCACATTGCTTCCATTGCAAAAACACCCTGTTTGGAGGCAGCGTCAAAAATCTCTTGAGCATCTGAAGGCGTTGTTGCAATTGGCTTTTCAATGAGCACATGCTTTCCAGCATTGATGGCAATGAGGGCATGTTCAAGGTGGTCACGAGGGCGAGTAGCAATGTAGACAGCGTCAATATCCTCTCGGGCAGCTAGGCTCTCATAACTTTCGTCCCACTCAGGTAAGCCATGGCTCTCGGCAAATATTTGAGCTTTTCCAGGAGTTCGCGATGCAATGGTGACGATGTCTTGGGAGGTGTGTTTCATCGTGCTGGTGGCGAATTCTTCTGAAATCCAGCCGGTGCCAAACATCCCCCATCGCAAGATGGGAGCGGATTCGGGGCGAATTACCACCGGAGGTGGTATTTGTAATGACATATTTACAAGATTAGTCACTCTTGCTCTAAGATGACAGGAAAATACAAAAATCCGATTACAAGGACCTGCAATGAAGCTAGGCGTGTATAACGCAATCCTGCATGATCGTTCTCTGCCAGAAGCCATAGAGGTCGTGGCCAACCTTGGCTTAACTGGTCTTGAAATCAACACCGGAGGATTTTTACCACCGGTTCATGTTCCGAACATTGATGAAATTCTCTCCAGTGACGTTGCTCGCGACGAATATTTAGGGAACTTCGAAGGAACCGGGGTTGAGATTGCAGGTCTGAACTGTAATGGGAATCCCTTGCATGCCTTTGAACCAATAAGGTTGCAACATTCCCGGGATGTTCGACGGTCAATAGAGTTGGCCGGTCGCCTTGGTCAAACCCGGGTGGTGACGATGTCAGGTTTACCCGGGGCAGAGCCTAGTGCACGCTACTCGAACTGGATTGTAAACGCATGGAATTCTGCGGCATTAGACGTTCTTGAATATCAATGGAGTATTGCGGTTCCTTTTTGGAAAGAAATGGACCACATCGCTCGCGATAACGGAGTCAAAGTTGCACTTGAACTTCATCCACAGAATCTGGTGTTCAATCCTGCATCTATGCGTGAACTTGTTGAGCGAGCAGAAACAACGAATATTGGTGTCGAATTAGATGCTTCTCACTTGTTCTGGCAGCAGATGGACCCCGTAGCTGTAGTTCGCAATCTGGGGGAATTGGTTGTGCATGCCGCAGCAAAAGACGTGAGAATAAACCCCAACGTCGCAATTGAGGGGGTACTTGACAACAGTTTCCGTCGAATGGGTGAAAACGAACCCCGAACCAGTTTGGGTTTAGGCGAATGGGTGAACGAATGGCCCAAAAACTCGGCATGGGACTTTGTCGCCCTGGGACGCGGCCATGATGTGTCATATTGGGCAGAATTCCTCACAGCACTCTATGAAGTGGACCCCAACATGATGGTCAACATTGAACATGAGGATGTCTCGCTCGGCCGAATTGAAGGACTCGAGGTGGCAAGCTCAGTTTTACTAGAAGCCGCTCAGCTAGCCAAGATAACTTTGGAGTAATGGTGAACGAGGCCTCTATGAATCAAATCGAATTCACCACGCGTAAGTGGGTGCGTCCAGAAGATCTCAACGCGAACGGAACGCTTTTTGGGGGTTCGCTGCTGAAATGGATTGACGAAGAAGCCACCATCTATGCAATTTTGCAGCTGGGCAATCGTCGCGTCGTAACCAAAATAATTTCTGAAATCAACTTCGTTGCTTCCGCTATCGAGGGAGACCTTATTGAGATGGGCCTCATTGCGACAAAATTCGGCACGACATCTATCACGATGCGTGCTGAGGTGAGGAACATGATCACCAGAAAATCCATCCTTACCGTCGATCACATTGTCTTCGTAGGTCTTGGTCAAGATGGAAAACCGACCCCTCACGGATATACCTCTGTGACGACAGAACGCGACCGTATACCTACTAACTGACGGTCGGGGAAGTCATCCCAAGACCGGTACGCTTAACCCTTGTGGCTCTAACTATCGGAATCGTCGGACTACCCAACGTAGGCAAGTCCACCCTCTTTAATGCACTGACCAAAAACCAAGTTCTTGCGGCGAACTATCCATTCGCCACGATTGAACCCAACATCGGTGTGGTCAACCTCCCTGATGCACGCTTGAACAAGCTGGCTGAAATATTTGGCAGCCAACAGCTGTTGCCAGCTGCGGTGTCCTTTGTTGACATTGCCGGCATTGTGAAGGGTGCCTCCGAGGGTGAAGGTCTGGGAAATAAGTTCCTCGCCAACATTCGTGAGGCAGACGCCATTGCCCAGGTTGTGCGCGGATTCTCTGACCCTGACGTTGTTCACGTGGACGGCAAGATTTCACCGGCAAGTGACCTGGAGACCATTAACACCGAGCTCATCCTTGCTGACCTAGAAACCCTAGAGAAGGCCATCACGCGCCTGGAGAAAGAAGTCAAAGCCAAGAAGGCGGAACCCGCAGCCTTGGAAGCAGCAATCGAAGCACAAAAAGTGCTCAACGAAGGCAAGCTGCTTTCGGTTTCTGGCATTGATCTTGCTCCCATCAAAGACCTAGGTCTCATGACGGCCAAGCCTGTGATCTTCGTTTTCAACGTGGATGAGTCCGTGTTGACCGATGAGGCAAAGCGCGCTGAATTAGCTGCTCTTGTCACTCCTGCCAAGGCAGTGTTCTTGGATGCCAAGCTCGAATCTGAACTCATTGACCTTTCTGCAGAAGATGCTGCTGAACTGCTTGCATCTACCGGTCAGGAAGAGTCAGGTTTGGATCAACTGGCACGTATTGGTTTTGACACCCTCGGCTTACAGACCTACCTCACCGCAGGTCCCAAAGAAGCGCGTGCGTGGACCATCGGGAAGGGGTGGAAGGCGCCTCAAGCAGCCGGTGTGATTCACACTGATTTTGAAAAGGGCTTTATCAAGGCAGAAATCATTTCCTTCGACGACCTCGTCGAGACTGGTTCTGTCGCTGAAGCCCGCGCCAAAGGTAAGGCACGAATGGAAGGAAAGGACTACGTCATGCAAGATGGCGACGTGGTCGAATTCCGTTTCAATGTCTAACGTTGTCTACTTTGTCGCCTCATCTCTCGATGGCTACATCGCTGACTCTGATGGATCACTAGAGTGGCTCACAAATATTGAGGGGGCTCCCGAGGAGATCACCTCCAGCTTTATGTCTACTGTGGGCGTTCAAGTTATGGGTTCTCGAACCTACGAATGGCTGCTCGAGAATGAAAACATCCTTAGCCATCCAGAAAAATGGTCACAGTTCTTTGGCGAGATGAGAACAGTGGTGTTCAGTTCGCGATCACTACCTCTCCCAGAGAATGCAGATATTGCCTTCGTCCATGGCTCACCTGAAGAGCATTTTGATGAGATTGCCACACGTGCTGGTGAGGGAAACATCTGGCTGGTCGGGGGTGGTCACTTGGCTTCGCAATTTCTTGCGGCAAATCTGATTGACCGGCTTGAGGTCACCTTCGCTCCTGTAGTGCTTGGCGGTGGGGTCAAGCTGTTTGGTGATCTCAGTAACTTTGTTCGGGTCGATATTCGTGAAACACTTTCGAGTGGAAACTTCATTCACGTGAATTGTGACGTTTCTCTCAGGTCCTAAATCGCCCTCAGGAGCTCACCATGTGTGGAGGTTACGCGCTCGCAGAACCCACCGAAGTGCTTGAGGACGTCTTCCATGTCGATGTCATCGGCGAAAACCTGCCAGGTCCCAGTTGGAATATTCGGCCCACGAACCAGGTTCCTATCGTGGTCGACACCATCGATACACAAACAGGCACTCAGCTTCGCCGTCTAGAAAGCGCTCGCTGGTCCCTGATTCCCTCGTGGGTCAAAGGTGAGCCACCCAAGTTCTCCACCTTCAACGCCCGCAGCGAAGATGCGGCCTCCAAAGCTTCCTGGCGTGATGCGGTCAAGTCCAAGCGCTGCCTTGTTCCTGCCTCGGGGTATTACGAGTGGGTTGTCGAAGACGGTGTGAAAGTTCCGCATTACATTCACTCCAACAACCTGATTGCTCTTGCGGGGTTGTATTCGTGGTGGCGAGCTGCCGACAGTGATCCGTGGATACTCACGGCCACCATCTTGACAATGCCGACTGTGCTGGAGCTTGCATCCATTCACGATCGCAATCCTGTGCCGCTGCCTGAGAAGTTCTGGGATGAGTGGCTCAATCCTGCAACGGTAGGAACTCAAGAATTGGTTGATGCTGCCGTGGCTGAAGCAATCCCTGTTGCATCTAGCTTGAGCGAATTCGCTGTCAACCCTCTTCGCGGTAACGGACCTGAACTGATTGTGCCTCGCTAGCTCAAGAATCGCTGAAACTTCTGCGCCATTTATTGCTTTAGCTGGCTCAAGCGAGCAGACTGACACCTAACGGGGACTTTCTCCAGACAACACAGGACGGTGCACAGTGGCTCGGAAAATTCGCAGTGAAGACGAACAAATTAAACGGCTTCGGGTGTACAACATCGTTGCCGGAGCAATACACCTGCTACAAGGTCTTGCGTTCTTGTTTATTCTCACCAAGCTCAGTTCCCAAGTGATGTTCCCTGTCACAGTGGACTACATGACCGGCCCTCCCGGGGTCGATCTTCCCACCGAGCGTGTGACTTTGTTTGAAGTCAACTTGGGGCTTGGTGTGGTGGCGTTCTTGTTCATGTCTGCTTTCTTCCACTTCCTCATTTCTTTACCCGGTGTCTTCACCCGTTATGCCAATGGCCTCAAGCTCAACCACAACTATTTCCGGTGGACCGAGTATTCGCTCAGCTCTTCGGTCATGATTTGGCTGATAGCTCAACTCAATGGCGCGACAGACTTCGCGGCATTGTTCGCCATCTTTGCGGTGAACGCCTCCATGATCTTCTTCGGAGCACTGCAGGAGAAGTATGAAAAGCCAGGAAGCAAAGGCTTCCTGCCGTTTATTTTTGGTTCCATGACAGGCATCGTCCCCTGGATTATCATCGCGATTTACGCCCTGCAGCCAGGATCAACCAGCGCAGCAGAAGTTCCCGGCTTTGTTTATGGCATCGTGATTTCGCTCTTTATTTTCTTCAACACCTTTGCCATCAACCAGGCCCTGCAGTATCGCCAAATTGGCGGCTGGAAGAGCTACCTGCGTGGTGAGCGTGCGTACATCACCCTTAGTTTGGTCGCCAAGAGTGTGCTTGCTTGGCAGGTGTTCTCGGGAGCTCTTGTTCCTCTTTTTGTGAGCTAACTAGAAAAAGCCAAACTACTTGCTGGGCTTGATTTTCACGGTGTTGAGAATCAAGCCCGCGCCGTTGCGCATAATGAGCTTGGCATCTGGGGTGATTTTGGTCAGCAGCGGGTACACCGCTGTGGCCAACATCATTCCAATGGCCATAGCAAAGAAGGTAAGCCCTGCCGTTCCAGCAACATCGCTCAAATTTTGTGATGACTCCAGCTCACCCGTGAGAGCGACGAAGCCTGTCGATCCAGGAACAATCAGCCAGAAGGTGGGAAGGAAGATTGCCAAATCTCCTGGGCCACCACCCAAACGCGCATTGATTGCCCAAGAGGTGATGAGCCCAGCAGCTGTTGCTAACCCAGCTGAGAGGGGAACACCCAGGCTGGGAACTGCCAGGACAGAGATAGCAAAGCTAAACATCATGACAAACAAGCTGGGAAGCCACAGTCGAAGTGGCGTGCAGAAGTAAAGGAATGTTCCCACCCCGTAGATCGCAGCACCTGCCCAGGCTACCCACTGTGGGGTGAGCGTTACTGTGACGTCCTCCAGTCTGCTTGCAGGAATTCCACTAACAGTGATGGCTAACACACCTCCGAAAGCCATACTTCCTAGAATCATGAGCGCATACATCAGTCGCGATGCCCCAGAGACCATATACCCGCTGACTAATTCAATAATTCCCGAGGTCAGTGTTGCCCCAGGTAACAACACCACAATGAGCATGGCAACCATGCGGACAGGGTCTGGTTTATCAAAGAGAATTGAGATTCCAGCAACCATCAACCCGGCAACAAAGGTCGCCATCAGGGGCAGAAGCGCGACAAAGCGTGTGCTTCTACTGAGGTTGAGTACCATGATTCCCACAAGCACACCCATGACAGTGACTGCCACCAATGCTGGGAGATCCAAGCGGAACGCTGCACCAAATCCCAGAGCAGACAGCGCGTAGCCAATAACCCTCAACCAGGAAGGATAGATGGGTTTCTTGGTTGAAATAGCACGGAGGCTTTCGGCAACATCGTGGGCGTTGTCTTTGTTGTGGCGGGCTTGTGCGAGTACAGATTGAACTTGCGTCATTTGATCAAAGCGATAACTACTCTTGACCACTCGCAACTGAGGAACCCCGTGTTTATGAGTTTCTGTCAAAACCATTGTCGGCAGCAACACAATCTCAGCATCGGCGTTGTACGCCTCTGCCAGCCCCCGGAGAACACTTTCTGCTTGAGGGGCAGGGTATGTGGAACTGACCATGGCTGCAGCTGCCTCGGTGAGCATGTCTGTCACATCAGGACGTGTCGGAGGTTGCACAGCTTGCTCAGTCATGACTCAACGCTAACAAATCAGTGACACAACCTAGACTTGAGACCACAAGATCTTTGCTGAAAGAGGACAGTAATGGAATACACGGGCAGTACTGCACTGATTACCGGAGCAAGCGCCGGCATCGGTGTTGCCTATGCAGAGGGTTTTGCTGCGCGCGGCGCAAATCTTGTCCTTGTGGCACGTCGAAAAGACCGTCTTGACAGCCTCGCAGCGCGCTTGCGCCAGCAATATTCCGTGAGCGTGGAGGTCATTGCTCTGGATCTCACTTCTGCAGGTGCCGTGGCCAAGCTGGAAAAATCGATAGCCACAAAGAAACTCACCGTTGATGTTCTGGTCAATAATGCAGGTTTTGGATTGAACGGTTTCTTTGTGAAGGAAGACCGAGCACTGACTCAACAAGAAATCACGTTAAATATCGGTGTTCTTGTTGATCTCACTGCTGCATTCTTACCCGGCATGCTCGAACGTGGCCGTGGAGCTGTGGTCAACATTGCCAGTACGGCTTCTTTCCAGCCTGTTCCTGGCATGGCTGTCTATGGAGCCACGAAAGCTTTTGTGCGTTCCTTCACTGAAGCTCTCTGGGGAGAGCTAGGGACATCGACAGTCCGGGTGCTTGCTGTGAGCCCTGGCGCAACAGAATCTGAATTCTTCATCGTTGCTGGCGGTAAGCCATCGGGCAAAGCTGTTCCTGCAACGGATGTGGTCGAGAAGACTTTCTCGGCGCTCGAGAAGAACACGCCCTCTGTCGTGGTCGGTGGAGCAAATGCTGTTGCCGCCAGTCTTGTGAAGTTTTTCCCCAAGAAAATGACCATCAACTTGGTGGGCAAGATGTTCCTGCCGAAGGAGAAGTAATGCAGCACACTTTCCTATACTCCGTCGAGCGTGAGTACACCCAACCCATGTCCCGTATCTGGGAAGCATGGACCGATGCGACACAACTCGAGGAGTGGTATCACCCCACCGATCTCAAGAATGTTCCCGGGTCTTCCGTCTCAGAGCCTGAGGTCGGCGGCATGTGGGCTATTGCTGTCGATGTTCCTGAGTACGGCTTCCAATCTTGCTTTTGGGGCACCTACACCGCTCTCGAACCAGGCAAACTCATCGAGCACACCATGTTCTATTCCCAAGATCCAGCAGAATTCGCCGCCAAAGATCTAACAGGAGAATTTGCCAAGATTGTGGTCGATTTTGAAGAACGCCCTACTGGAAGCTGGGTTCGCTTTACGCAGTACGGTGAGCTACCGGAAGAGCATATTCCTCTGGCAAAAGCAGGAATGGAAAGTTACTTCCAGTCCTTAGCCGATTACCTGGGATAGCTAAGCCAACAGAGATTTCATCTGCTTGTAGATCAGGGCAGCTGCCTTTTCAGGCATAAGCCTGGTGAGCTTGTCCATGGTTTTGGCATCTGAGCCGATGAAGACTTTGTACGCATTCTTTTCAATTGCGCCGATGATGGTTTGTGCGGCCACTTCCACACTGGTCGTTTTGAACTTGTTTGCCTCATGAGGGTCCATGTTGGCGGGCATAGCCATGCCGGAGTTCTGGGCAATATTAGTTGCAATGGCACCGGGGTAGATGGCAGTGACATGCACGTTTGTGTCCATGAGCTCAGAATGTAAACCCTCGGTCAGAAGCTTCACGGCTGCCTTGGTAGCCCCATAAATAGTTTGCCCTGGAACAGGGGCGTACCCGCCCATGCTGGAAACATTGGCAATGTAACCCTCGGGGCGTTGAAGTAACTCAGGCAGGAACGCTTTCACGGTGTTGATGGTTCCATAGAGGTTGACATTCATGACCCGTTCAATGGCGTCAAAGTCGAGGTCGTTGACTTTCACAAAGGGTTGAATAATTCCGGCAACGTTGACCAGCGCATCGACCTGACCGTGCTTGGTAATCACTGTTTTGGGAAGTGCCATCACTTTGGCTCGGTCAGTGATGTTGAGCGTGTGCGTAGAAAGCTTGGCACCAGGTCCGGCAAGCTTCTTTGTCTCCTTGAGGCCTTCCGCACTCAGATCGACAGCGGCAACGGTTGCCCCTTTTGCGAGAAGTTGTAAAACCAGCTCGCGTGCAATTCCGTTACCCCCGCCGGTAACGACGAATACTTTTCCTGCGATGTCCATCAGTGAACTCTTTTCTGAATGAGAACAACCCATCCAGTTTCAGTATCCTCCTGCACAGTTACCAGTGGTTAGTGGTTTTTGCCACTGAGCGGTCCTAAACTAAATCGTCGCTTTATCACTAAGGAACACCATGTTTTTAATCGAATTGAATTGGATTGCCATTCTTGTGGCATTTGTTGCCGCATTTATTGCTGGAGCTGTGTGGTTTGGCCCAAAGACGTTCTTCCCTGCGTGGTGGCGAGCTATGGGCAAAGACCCCAACAACATGGAAGTAACCGGCAATATGGCGGTCACTTTCGGTGCCACTGCCATTGCTGCCTTTATCGAGGCCGTCACTGTTGCATCGGTCATTTATTTTGTGGCACAGTCAAACCCCAATTTTGGTGTTCTGGACGGTGGCCTCGTCGGCCTTCTCCTTGGTCTTGGTTTAGCAGCAGCGTCGTCCTTATCTCACCGGTTGTTCGCTGGTCAAGGATTCAAGGTGTGGATTATTGAGGTCGGAAGTGACGTGGTTAACCTCACCATTATGGGCCTCATAATTGGCGCGTGGCGATAATCTAGAACCACCCACAGAACAGGAGTCATCATGGGTTTTGTTGCATTTATGTCCTCAACATTTGGTCGTTGGTTACGTATCGTCGTCGGCCTTGTTCTTGCTATCGCTGCACTGACGTGGGGACCCATTGGTGCTGTCTTCTTCTTTATTGGTATTTTCTTGATCTCCGCTGGAGCGTCTGACACCTGCATGTTTGCACCGCTATTTGGCCTGGGATTCAACGGAAGTGAATCTCGCCGATAAACACGGTGTTCTGACTGTGCCTCCGGAATTTCGGAGGCACAGTTCGTTAACTTCACCTTTGTTCATGAGATGACTAGCCTCGAAGTATGAGTGAAAAAGTCACCGGACCCGCCTCCTATTTCCCGTCAATTGAGAAGAAGTATGGCCAGCCCATCGATCACTGGATGGGCCAGCTCGATGCGGTGAAAGACAAGAAACACATGGAACAAGTGGATTACCTCAAGACCGAGCACGGCATGGGGCATGGTCATGCCAATGCGGTTGTTGCGGTGTATCGCGCAAACAATGGTCTGTCATGACTGTTGCTGAGGTAGATGCCTATATCCAGGCACAACCTGAACCGCAACGCTCTACTCTGGAGCATCTGAGGTCTCAAATACTTGCAATCATTCCTGAGGCAGAACAGTGCATTTCCTATGCCATGCCCGGATTCCGTGTCAACGGCAAAGTTGTTGCGGGATTTGCTGCTTACAAGAAACACATTGGGTACTACCCTCACTCGGGTCAAGTTTTCCAAGTGATGATGGATGATCTGGCCGGCTATGAGGTCTCTGAAAAGGGTGGGGGAGTGAAGTTCCCCATCGATCAAGCTGTTCCAGATGCACTGATTGAAAAACTTATTGCCGTGCGAATGGCTCAAGCTTTCCCAGCTGGATAACAGTCGGCAGGAATACACTCGCACTATGACTGCTGAACAGCCCTATACGCTTGTGAAGCACTACGACGGTTTCGATGTGCGTCACTATCCCGATTACGTCCTTGTCCAAGTAGACGTCGTTGGCGATTTCATGCGTGCTGGGAATGTGGCCTTTGGGCCACTTGTGAGCTACATCTCAGGAAACAACACGGCGAACAAGAAGTTCGCCATGACTGCGCCTGTCATTCAAGAAACCACGGCCCAAGAAACACATACGGTTTCCTTCGTTCTTCCCGAAGGTGTCGATATTTCTGAGGTTCCTGTGCCTGCCAATGCACGCGTGCGCACGGCACACGTTCATGCTCACGATGCAGCAGTGATGAAATTTGGTGGTGGCTGGAACGCGACGCGTTTTCAGAACAACGGGGAACTCCTCCTTGAGCGTGTGAAAGAAGCAGGCCTGATTCCCGAAGGCAATGTCTACTTTGCCCGTTTTGATCCACCCTGGAAACCAGGATTTCTCAAGCGCAATGAGGTCTTAGTTGCCCTAGCGTCACGTGGTTAGGCCTGGAGGGCACAAATTATTGGGCTAGTCCGCTCACTGTTGAAACTGCGCTCACAAAGGCAGCAGCTGCCATGGCGAGTTCTTCTGCTGTGGTGTTGTGGCTAAAGCTAAAACGAATTGATGTTCTGGCAACATCTGGGTCGATCCCGCACGCCACAAGTACGTGAGAGGGTTCGTCGCTTCCAGCTGCACACGCAGAGCCGCTCGAAACAATCACACCTTGCTGTTCCAACTCCAGTAACAAGGTCTCACCGTTGAGCCCGGCACACGTGAAACTGGCAATGCCGGGGTGACGTTGTATGGGGTTTCCTGTCAATGCGGCCTGGGGGATATTTCCTACTACCTGTGCAATAAAGTCATCACGCAGTGTGCTCACGCGAGCCGCTTCTGCTGTGGGCTCCGGAAGTTGCTGCAATGCTGTTGAAAGCGCAACAGCCCATGCAACGTTTTCTGTCCCTGAACGGCGTCCGAATTCTTGGCCGCCCCCGTGGAGCACAGGCTCCACGGCCAGGCGCCCACGAATATAGGTCAGGCCGCTACCCTTGGGGCTTCCTATTTTGTGACCAGAGATGGTCAGCGCATCCACACCGAACACGAGGGTGTCAGACGAACCCACTCGTAGATCGAACCAGCCGGCAGCTTGGACTGCGTCCGTGTGTACGAGTGCCCCCACTGCATGAGCCGCTTCGATGATCTGGGGAAGCGGATGTAGGGTACCAATTTCGTTATTGGCCAGCATGAGGGTAACGAGAGTGGTGTCGGATCGGAGGGCGTCTTTGAGCTGAGCGAGGTTGATATTTCCCTGGGAGTCAACCTCAAGCCAGGTGATTTCAAAGCCGTGAACCCGTTCAAGGAAACGCAGTGTCTCGAGTACTGCCTCATGTTCTGTCAGGGCAGAGATAATGTGCTTGCCGCGAGGATAGGCCAAGGCAAGACCAGTGATGGCGAAGTTGTCTCCCTCTGTTCCACCGGAGGTGAAGATAATGTCTGAGGCTGGAACACCCAGCCACGAGCCGCAGTAGCTGCGGGCATCCTCGAGGGCGTTCTTAGCCCGGAAGCCAAGTTCATTGGTGCTCGAGGGGTTACCAAACTCGGATGTCAAGAAGGGCCAAGCAGCCTCCAGTGCAGCAGGAACCACTGGGGTGGTTGCGGCGTTGTCGAGGTAAATCATGGCGGTCTTAGTTCTCGGGAGTATCTATGGTGACGTCAAGTCCGAGGTCGAGTGCGCGGGCGGAGTGGGTCAATGCTCCAACAGAAATGACATCCACACCTGTTTCGGCGATGGCACGAACCGTGTCGAGGTTCACCCCGCCACTTGCTTCCACCACGGCACGACCGGCAACCTGGGCAACGCCGGTTTTCAAATCTGTAAGAGAGAAGTTATCGAGCATGATGATGTCGACACCACCGGCAATCACCGGTTCAATTTGGTCGAGTCGATCGACCTCCACCTCAAACTTCACGCCCTCGGGAAGTTCCTTTTTCACTCGCTGAAGTTCGGTGGTGAGATCCTTGCCTCCGGCAAGAAGCACGGCAAGGTGGTTGTCTTTGGCCATGAAAGCGGTGGAGAGGTTGAGGCGGTGGTTTGTTCCGCCACCGCACGTCACAGCATGGCGTTCAAATGCGCGCAGGGTTGGTGTTGTCTTTCGGGTATCCAAGATGGTTGCGTGAGTCCCTTTGACAGCATCAACATACGCTGCTGTCAACGTGGCAATTCCGCTCATGCGCTGGGTGAAGTTCAAGCCAATACGCTCTGCGGTCAAGATCCCTCGTGCCGGGCCAGACACGCGGGCGAGGATATCTCCGGGTTCAAAACTGTCCCCATCATCTTTGATGAGTTCTACGTGGATGCGGGGGTCTGTCAGGAAAAATGCTGCCTGAAAAACCTCAGCACCAGAAAAGGTTCCCGCTTCGCGGGCCGAGAGCACTGCTGTGGCGGTGGCGTCTTCTGGGATGACGAGCAGTGACGTGATATCTCCGGTGGGAGCATCCTCTAATAACGCTGCTTTCACGACAGTTTCGATGGTCTGTTTGTCCAACATAGTTATGCCTTTCGAACCAGCGTGATGGGGCGAGCCTGTGCAGGGTTGGTCTCGGGGAAATCTAGCCGGTAGTGACCGCCGCGAGATTCTTCACGAGAGAGAGCGGCTTCGGTTACCGTGCGAGCGAGCAGAAGGAGGTTGGCATCCTCCCAGTCGGGGAAGAGGCGGTGTGCGGGATCTGCTGGACGCCAGGAGTGAAGTTGTTCCAGTGCGCGGGTCAAATCTGTACCTGTACGTGCCAGGCCAACGCTGTCCCACATCAGTGTCTGTAACTCCACGCGGTCTACAACCTGCGCGGTTGAGGTGTGATCGGGCTCCAGGAGTTCGAGTTCTGCAAGCGGTTCGCTTGCATTCCACCGCACACTAGGTGCATCGGTAGGCCATGCTTCACCCAGGGCAGAAACTGCCCGGTGGGCAAAGACAATGCTCTCCAGTAGAGAGTTAGAAGCCAGACGGTTAGCACCGTGCGCTCCCGTGCAGGCCACCTCACCGACAGCAAACAAGCCTGGAATAGATGTGCGCCCAAAGGTGTCGGTGGCGATCCCACCCATCCAATAGTGAGCGGCTGGTGTGACCGGAATCGGGTCGCGACCCCAGTTCAAACCATAGGAACGGCATGCCTTGGTAATGCTGGGGAAACGTTGCGCAAGGAACTCACTTCCCAAAGCGGTGGCATCCAGCAATACAGGTTGTCCTCCCTGTTCGATCATGGTTTGTTGAATGCCACGAGCAACAACATCACGCGGTGCCAACTCTGCTAGGGGGTGGATCTTCTGCATAAAGCGCTCGCCCTGCGCATCAATGAGCACAGCTCCCTCGCCACGCACCGCCTCGGAAATGAGGAAGGAACCTGGCACAGCGAGCGCTGTGGGGTGGAATTGATAGAACTCCACATCTGCCAACACAGCTCCGGCACGAAACGCTGCAGCGACACCATCGCCGGTGGTCACGGTTGGGTTGGTGGTGTGGCGATACAGCTGGCCGGCACCACCACTGGCCAAAATGACAGCATCTGCGGAAATAAAGTGCATTCCGTCTGCATCGAGAACCTGAACACCACTGACGCTTCCGTTATCGACCACTATCTCGGCTACAAACGTGTATTCACGAATTTCTGTGGCACTTTTTTGGACAGTGTTAACCAAGGCGTCACTGGTCACCGCGCCGGTGGCATCGCCACCGGCATGCAAGATACGTGGATGCGAGTGAGCTGCTTCTAAGCCCATGGCAAAGTCTGTTCCACTGCGGTCAAACTCCACACCAAAGTTCACGAGGTCGTTGATGCGGCCTGGGCCCTCAGAGCACAGGACTTCCACGGCTGGCTCCCAACACATTCCCGCACCGGCAAACATGGTGTCTGCGATGTGTTCTGCCACGGTGTCTTCAGTAGAGACCACAGCTGCAATACCGCCTTGGGCGTAGTGAGTGTTGCTTTCGGCTAGGTTTGCCTTCGTCACGAGGACAACCTCGTGGTGCCGGCTCGCCTGAGCAGCGGCGATCAGTCCTGCGACGCCACTGCCGATAACAACTACTTTGGCCATGGATTAATGAGCTGGCTTGGCAGCCAACATCCTCTCCAAAGCAACACGCGCAGGCTCTGCCACGCTCTCATCGACGGTGATGTGGTTCACCACCTCACCGTCCACCAGACGTTCTAGTACCCAGGCGAGATAGCCGGGGTGGATGCGGTACATCGTGGAGCAGGGACACACGACAGGGTCGAGGCAGAAGATGGTGTGTTCAGGGTGCTGGGCCGCCAGGCGTTGCACCATGTTGATCTCGGTACCGATAGCAAAGGTGGTCGGTTCAGTGGCTGCTTCGACGGCCTTGCGGATGTAATCGGTGGAACCGTATTCATCTGACGCGTCGACGACAGCCATCGGGCTTTCAGGGTGAACAATCACGCGCACACCAGGGTGTTCGGCACGGGCTTTCTCAATCTGCTCCACGGTGAAGCGTTTGTGCACGGAGCAGAAACCATTCCACAGGATCACTTTGGCGTCGTGGAGTTCTTGCTCAGTGTTGCCACCGAGAGGCTTGCGACCCCACCACAATGGCATTTGCTCAACGGGAATGCCCATCGCCTTGGCAGTGTTGCGTCCAAGGTGTTGGTCGGGGAAAAACAGTACGCGTTGTCCGCGCTCAAATGCCCACTCCAGGACTGTGGCGGCATTGGAGGAGGTGCAGACAATGCCGCCGTGTTCACCACAGAAACCCTTGAGTGCTGCAGATGAATTCATGTAGGTCACCGGAATTACCGGAACCCGGCCATTCTCATCTGGTTCTGTTCCATAGAGTTCCTCGAGCTGTTCCCAGCACTGAGTTACAGAGTCGATATCGGCCATGTCAGCCATCGAGCAGCCAGCTGCCAGGTTGGGAAGGATTACTTTTTGGTTTTCTCCGGAGAGAATGTCTGCGGTTTCCGCCATGAAGTGCACGCCGCAGAACACAATGGCTTCTGCCTCGGGGCGTCCCTTAGCTGCTACAGCGAGTTGGAATGAGTCGCCGAGGTAATCTGCGTGCTGCACAATTTCATCTCGCTGATAAAAGTGGCCCAGCACGACAACTTTGTCACCAAGTATTTCCTTAGCAGCACGAATCCTGGCGTGAAGTTCTTCATTGGTCGCAGTTTTGTATTCCTCTGGAAGGCCGCCTTGAACAGGAGCACCAGTCGGAATGACATCGCCCATTGAAGCACCTGGGCCGTATCCGGGTGCACCGTTATCAAACTCCCAGGGGCCCTTTGCTAAAGCCGGAGAACAGGTCGTGTCTTCGCTCTTGCCTGCAGCAATGAGTTGAATGCGGTCGTTGACCGAGGCGGTCGGGGTCATGAGTGTTCTCCTCGGGTGAATGCCAGAGTGCGGGATGCCTCGAGCTGTGAGAGTGGACCATCGTCCGATAAATCAATAGAGGTGTTATAGCGATAGAGCTGTGGTGGGCGGTGTGGTGTACCGGCGAGGCGCTCGCCGGTTGGCACCACGGTTCCACTGGCCTCGACCATGCGGCGGAAGTTGCCAGGGTCTACAGGCTTGCGCAGAACCACTTCATAGACTTCACGAAGCTGAGCGAGGGTGAAGGTCTCGCCCAAGAAGCCGTGGGCAATTCTGGAATATTCCAGCTTGGTGCGTAAGCGCCACAGCGCATATTCCACAATCAGATTGTGGTCAAAAGCCAGTTCGGGAAGGTTATCGGCAGTGAACCACTGGACATTTTCGCTTTGAATGGCGCGGTCAGCCTCATCACCGGCTACCAGGGCCCAATAGACAATCGAGACCACACGGTCATCGGGGGAGCGGTCAAGCTGGCCAAATGCATAGAGCTGTTCCAGATAGCGCGGTTCCAGTGCTGTTGTTTCCAGCAGAGTCCGTGAGGCGGCCTGGGAGAGGTCTTCATCCAAGTTCAATGGTCCACCAGGAAGAGCCCAGCGCCCTTGGTAAGGCTCACGAATGCGTCGAACTAGCGGCAGAACCAGCTCTGGAGTTCCTGAACTATCCGGGCGCAGCGCAAAGATCACCGTGGAGACGGCGAGGGAGACTTGGCTTTGCTCGGTTGACATTGCTCCAACTTTGTAAGAGTCAGGATGACTCTAAGTAAATCCATCTTAGTGTCATTGTGACTCAAACGCGATGCCTAGTTTCCTACCTTCAACTCTCACTTGAAGCATCTTTTCTGTATTGGAAGTTTTCGTCCGGCGCAGTGGGAACAAAAAGGCAATACCGCCGTAGACTTGGCATGACAACTGAATATCGAGGTCAATCGATCATTGCGGGAGAGTTCACCCTCGAGGTGAACACCGAAGGAGCAATCCTCCCCGACAATCTCTCAGGTACGCGTACCGCAGTGAACGGGCCACTCTGAAAAGAAGATGGTGAAAGAACCATCTCGCCCACGGTGAAAACTGCCTTAGGTAGTGAAGCTCTCAGGCACAAATGACAGAGGGGGAGTTCCATACGAAGGTTTCTAACCGATCGGAGAACTCAATGTCTGATACACCTCGATACTCACCTCTGCACGCGGTGCATGAGTCACTCGGCGCAAGCTTCACTGACTTCGCAGGCTTCATGATGCCTGTTCGATATGACAGTGACCTCGCCGAACACCACGCTGTGCGCACTGCTGCGGGTATCTTCGATATCTCCCACATGGCAGAAATCTCCATTACTGGCCCTGATGCAGGTGCGTTCTTGGATTACGCACTCGCCGGCAAGCTGTCCGCCTTAAATATCGGTCAAGCAAAATACTCACTGCTTCTCAATGAAGCAGGCGGCATCATTGATGATCTCGTAATCTATCGCTTGGGTGAAACTCACTGGTTAGTTGTGGCCAATGCAGGCAATCGTTTCCCTGTAGTTGAGGCCCTTAATCACCGCACCACCGGCTTCGATGTCAACGTCAAGGACGAAAGTGACGCAACAGCTCTCATTGCCGTGCAAGGACCGACCGCACTCGAAATCCTCCAGCACACCGTTGGCCTCGAACTCTCTGCTGAAGCGCAAGATCGCCCAGAGAACACCCTGGAAACACTCAAATACTACTGGTCATTGCCTGCAGTATTCCTGGGCAACCCTGTCCTGATCGGACGCACCGGATACACCGGTGAAGATGGCTTCGAACTCTATGTCGATGTTCAGCATGCAGCAGTGCTGTGGAACTCACTGATGGCTGCTGGAGAGAGCCGTGGCCTCGTTCCTACCGGTCTTGCGTGCCGCGACACTCTCCGCCTTGAAGCCGGTATGCCTCTGTATGGCCACGAGCTCAACCTCACCACCGCTCCCGTTCAAGCAGGCCTGGGTAAGGTCGTTGCCTTGTCCAAAGAAGGCGACTTCGTTGGCCGTGCCGCAACAGAAAAGGGCGTCGCAGCTGATGCTCCGGTGCTGGTGGGCCTCGTTGGGGAGGGCAAGCGTGCTGCGCGAGCTGACTACGAAATCTATCTCGGAGATAACAAGGTGGGCGTAGTTACCTCTGGTGCCCTTTCTCCCACCCTGGAATACCCCATTGCTATGGCTTTTGTTGATCCATCTGTCTCCGAAATTGGAACCGTCATAGATGTTGATATCCGTGGCACTCGTCTTCCCTATACCGTTACCGCTTTACCGTTTTACAAAAGAAAGAAGAACTAATCATGGCTAACCCCTCACACCTCAAATACACCGAAGAGCACGAGTGGCTCGACATTAACGGTGACAGCGCCACCGTCGGTATCACTGCCTATGCAGCAGAGAAGCTCGGCGATGTTGTCTATGTGGAACTTCCAAAGGTTGGTTCTTCCATCAACGCTGGAACTGTCGTTGGAGAGATCGAGTCCACCAAGAGTGTTGGTGAGCTTTACGCTCCAGCATCAGGAACAGTTGTCGAGGTTAACGACGCCGTCGTTGCAAGCCCAGAATTGGTCAACGAAGACCCATTCGGTGCTGGATGGTTGATCAAGATCAGCATCACCGACTTGCCTGCACTGCTTGAGGCAGACGCCTACACCGCGCTTACCGGCGAATAATTCGTCGCTACCTTCGGGTAGCCCCCTGTACCACTTTCACAAAGCCCTGCCCTTTTCACGCAAGGAACATACATGTCGAACGCGTTCGTCAACCGCCATATCGGAACAGATTCTGCTGCTCAAGCACACATGCTCACTCAGTTGGGATACGACAGCATTGAGCAGCTCATTAAGGCTGCTATCCCTGAGTCCATTCATGTGGATCAGTTCCGTGCTGCAGGTTCTTCCCTCCTTCCAGAACCCGCAACCGAACGTGAAGCACTTGCTGAACTGCGAGAGTTGGCGTCAAAGAACACTGTTCGTCGCTCACTCATTGGTCAGGGATACTACGACACCATCACTCCTGCGGTAATCAAGCGCAACGTTCTTGAGAACCCCAGCTGGTACACCGCATACACCCCATACCAGCCAGAAATCTCGCAGGGTCGTCTAGAAGCCATCATCAACTTCCAGACGATGGTCACTGACCTCACCGGTCTGTCCACCGCGAACGGTTCCATGCTCGATGAGTCGACCTCTGCCGTAGAAGCCATGCTGCTGGCACGTCGCTCCTCCAAAGTGCAATCCAATGTGTTTGTTGTTGACTCTGATGTCTTGCCTCAGACCAAGAGCCTCATTGCTGGTCGTGTTGGTGCTGTCGATATCGAGGTCGTGGAACTGGATCTCGCCTCCGGTGCACAGCTGCCTGAAGCTTTTGGTGTGCTCATTCAATACCCCGGAGCCTCGGGTCGTATTTGGGACCCCAGTGATGTCATCGCCAAGGCGAAAGAAGCTGGTGCTGTCACCATCGTGGCTGCAGACTTGCTTGCTCTCACGCTAATTACATCCCCCGCAGAATTGGGTGCTGACGTTGCTGTGGGATCTTCACAGCGCTTTGGTGTTCCCCTGGGCTTTGGTGGACCGCACGCCGGATACCTTGCTGTTCGGGAAGGTCTTGAGCGCAGCATGCCAGGTCGTCTTGTTGGTGTCTCCGTTGACGCTAACGGTGAACCTGCTTACCGTTTGACTCTGCAAGCTCGTGAGCAGCACATTCGTCGCGATAAGGCGACATCCAACATTTGTACGGCACAGGTGTTGCTTGCTGTGATGGCTGGAATGTATGCCGTGTACCACGGTCCAGAAGGCCTCAAAGAAATTGCAACCCAGGTGCACGAGCGCGCAAATGCGCTGGCAGCGATTCTTCGCGCCGGGGGAGTCCAGGTCGCCCATGACAGCTTCTTTGACACACTCACCGTGTCTGTTCCTGGCAAGGCTCAGGCTATCTGTGATGCAGCTAAGCAGGGCGGTTTCTTGCTCAATCTTGTTGATGCAGACACTCTTTCCATCTCGGTGGATGAAACCACCACCCCTGGTGAGGTTGAAACTGTAGCTGGATTCTTTGGGGCTAACGCCGCCTACCAAGTTGTTGCCGCTACTGTTCCCGCGAAGCTAGTTCGTACCTCGCGCTACCTCGAGCACCCAGTGTTCAACACGCACCGAAGCGAAACCAGCATGATGCGCTACCTCAAGCGACTTGCGGACTTCGACTATGCTCTCGACCGCGGCATGATTCCTCTGGGCTCGTGCACCATGAAACTCAACGCGGCAACCGAAATGGAAGCAGTCACCTGGCCTGAGTTTGGCGGATTGCACCCCTTTGCGCCTGCTGATGATGTTGCCGGTTATGTTGAAATGATTGCTCAGCTTGAGAAGTGGCTCATTGACCTCACCGGTTACAACACCATCTCTCTCCAGCCCAACGCAGGAAGCCAGGGAGAGCTTGCTGGATTGCTAGCTATTCGTGGATATCACCTGGCTAACGGGGATACCCAGCGCACCATCTGCCTCATTCCTTCCAGTGCTCACGGAACCAACGCGGCCTCTGCTGTTCTTGCCGGCATGAGCGTAGTTGTTGTTGCTTGTGACGAGGTCGGAAACGTTGACCTCGATGATCTTCGCGCCAAGATTGCTGAGCACGGTGACAAGCTCGCCGCCCTCATGATTACCTACCCCTCCACCCACGGTGTCTACGAGCACGCCGTACCCGACATCACCGCCGCTGTTCACGCAGCAGGTGGTCAGGTTTATGTTGATGGTGCAAACCTCAACGCAATGACCGGTTTTGCCCGCTTTGGTGACTTTGGTGGAGACGTCTCACACCTGAACCTTCACAAGACATTCTGTATTCCACATGGTGGTGGTGGCCCCGGTGTCGGACCAGTTGCAGCCAAGGCGCACCTTGCTCCCTACTTGCCTAGCCACTTTGCAATCCAAAACCCGCACCACGTGTTGGTTGAAGATGGCATGGTCTCCACGGTTACACACGATGGTGTTCAGATCTCGGCTGCTCCCTATGGTTCACCCAGCATCTTGCCTATCTCGTGGGCTTATGTGCGCATGATGGGTGAAGAGGGTATTCGCCAAGCAACAGCCTCTGCTGTGTTGGCTGCAAACTACATCTCTCAGCGTTTGGCTCCGTATTTCCCCACTCTCTACACCGGGGATAACGGGCTTGTTGCACACGAGTGCATCTTGGATCTTCGTCCTCTGACTGCAGAGACCGGCGTAACCGTGGATGATGTCGCTAAGCGTTTGGTGGACTTTGGTTTCCACGCTCCCACCATGAGCTTCCCTGTTGCGGGAACCCTCATGATTGAGCCCACCGAATCCGAGGACCTCGATGAGATCGAACGCTTCATCAACGCCATGATCACCATTAAGGCTGAAGCAGATGCTGTTCTTGCAGGTGAGTGGCCAGCAGATGACAACCCGCTGCACAACGCGCCTCACACTGCCGCCTCCATCGCAGGGGAATGGAACCACCCCTACTCTCGTGAGAAGGCTGTCTATCCCTTCGCTGAAGGACTGGATGCTGCGACCCGCACGATGCGCGTGCGCAGCAAGTACTGGGCACCTGTTCGTCGCGTCGATAACGCGTATGGTGACCGTAACCTCGTCTGTTCATGCCCACCGCCTGAAGCATTCGAAAACTAAGGTTGAGCCCCTCGAGAGAGGGGCTCAATTCTTTTTGCGCGCTTGTCGAAATTAACGATATATCGCTATAAGCTGGGAATGTTCTACCAATATGGTGACGCCAAGCCCCAAAGTAGGGGTATTGACTTTGGGGCTTTCCGCCGCCATTAGTACGTCTCACTAATGGAAGGTTCCACCCCAATGAATAATCTGTCCGACCTGTTGACTGATAGCCAGTTCAACATTGTCTTCAACATGCTCTCGCTGGGTATTGCCAGCATGTTGTTCACTACGTTCTTCCTGGTATTAGCCAGAGATCGTGTGCTCCCGCGTTATCGACTCGCAGTCCTCATCTCTGCAACAGTGACAGGCATTGCGGCCTACCACTACTTCAGAATGTTTGACTCGTTCAACCACGCATTCTCTACTCTTGACGGAGCAGTGAACAATGCTGCTATCTACAACGTGGGATACCGCTACGTAGACTGGCTGCTCACCGTTCCACTGCTGCTGATGGAAATCGTTGCCGTACTCGCATTGACCAGACAGCTCCAAAGCTCTCTGCTCAAGCGTTTGGTACCAGCAGCGGCCCTGATGATTATTTTGGGTTACCCCGGAGATGCCAAGCTCGACATTTGGGGCATTGCTCCCTCAGTCTGGGGTCTGCTTTCCACCATCCCCTTCCTCTACATCCTCTACGTGCTCTTCATTGAGCTCAGCAAGAGCCTGGTTCGCCAGTCTCCCGGAGTTCAAAAGAAGATCAAGCAGCTTCGTCTCTTGCTGATCGCAACCTGGGGCGTTTACCCCATCGCCTTCATCTTTGCGATGAACAGCGATGGCTTCGTAGCTGACCAGTTTGTTGCACGCGAGGTCGGTTACACCATCGCCGACATTCTGGCGAAGTGTTTGTTCGGTCTGCTCATCTTCTCGATCGCTCGCATGAAGTCCGCTGAGGACGATGCAGAGTTCGCAAAGACTGAGTTCCGCGACTAAACATCACAGAAGAAAAGGCAGGCCCTCTATCGGGGGCCTGCCTTTTCTCTTATGCTCAAGACATGACGAAGAATGCACTCATTGTGGTTGATGTTCAGCAAGGTTTTGACCAACTGGATTACTGGGGACCTCGAAATAACCCCGCCTGCGAAGACAACATTCGTGCGCTTCTGACGAAGTGGCGCTCGGAAGGTCAGCCCGTTGTGTTGGTGCGACACGATTCCGTGGGTGCTAACTCGCCTCTTCGCCCGGGGCAGCCTGGAAATGATTTCAAGCCCGGTATCGACGGTGAACATGCGCTGCTGATAAGCAAACAAGTTAACTCTGCCTTTTATGGAACTCCTGACTTAGATGCATGGCTCACAGCATCAGGAATATCTGCGGTCACTATCTGCGGTATCACCACGAATCACTGCTGTGAGACCACGGCGCGCATGGCGGGAAACCTGGGTTATGACGTGACGTTTGTTCTCGATGCCACCCACTGCAATGACAAAAAAGACGTAGATGGCAACGTCATTTCTGCAGATGAGATTGCCCGGGTGACCGGTGCAAATCTTCATGGCGAGTTTGCCACCGTTCGTTCAACCGCTGAGGTGTTGAAGGACTAATTCAGAATGGCCTTGTCAATGACGGTCATGATGAGGTCAACCCAGTCTTGAGGATCAACTTTGTCAGGGGCGATATCGTCCACGACACGGCCGACAGTGTATGCCTGGACAAATACCGCGGCGGCTCGGGGGCTGATATCAGTTGACATCCAACCCTTGTTTTGGGCCTCAATGAAAAGATCAGTAAATGCGTCAGTGAGTCGTTGTTGTTCGACACCGAGCGCGTCATGAAAACGGGGGCTGCTGTAAGTTAGGCCAGCTGCTCTGGCGCGTTCCAAACGAAATTTAGCGCGTGATTGAGCTTGGTCGTGCGCATTCGCTTGGCGAAGGGCCACAACCAATTCTTCACGCGACTCAACGGTTGCCAGAATCTGTGAAAGACCGTCAATCGTTGAGTCGACGTTGACACTAAAACGTGAAATGAGTGCCGCTTCGAGCAGATCCTCAAAGTCCTCAAAGTGGTGATAAAGAGAACCTTTGGAAACGCCGCTGGCATTGAGAACCTGATCTGCTGTGATGTGTTCTGGATCTGAACCATCTAACAGCTCTGCCATCGTCTCAATGAGACGATCGCGAGTGGGATGGGAGGACTTGGGCATAGTTAATTCTACGCCCGGGATGAGGGAGCTAACGTGGACTAAAAGTCTTGCTTTATTGCGCAGGTGCTGTTTCGACTGCGCTGTTAAACAAGGTCCGAGACTCGTCGCTGATGCCGTACTTAATCACAACAATCTGAGGGTCTTGTGAACCGGAGGTGCTGCTCCAAATGTTGGACTTGTAGACAAGGTCGTCTGTCACAAAAATTTCAACAAGAAAGTCTTTTCCCTGAATCGTGAAGATGTTTTTCGCCAAGGTAACTTCGGCATCCTCAAGAAGAGGGGTGGTGAGCAGTCGCTCGAGTGCCAACAGTGAAACTGTTTCGAGAGAGTCAAAAGTCGCAGGGGACTCATCAGTTAAGTTTGCGGTTACGACCTGTTTTCCCTCAGGAGCAGTGGGGTCATAAATAATCGCGTAGGTTGTCTGACCAACGGCGAGTGTTTCAGCGCCACCTTCAGTTGTCATTTTCTTGACTGAGTTCTTCACCACTGTGTTCAGTGCTTCTTGTGCTGCCTGGCCGGAAAGGTTCCGGTTATCTGTTGCGCTACACGCAGTTACCGTCAGTGAGGCAACCAGAGAAAGGACCAGGGCAATGACAATGCGTTTGAACATAGGT
Source organism: Aurantimicrobium sp. MWH-Uga1 (assembly GCF_003325955.1). Lineage (NCBI taxonomy): Bacteria > Bacillati > Actinomycetota > Actinomycetes > Micrococcales > Microbacteriaceae > Aurantimicrobium > Aurantimicrobium sp. MWH-Uga1. The sequence goes on from NZ_CP030929.1 coordinate 448,948, forward strand.
TCTAGCCTAGGCGTTGTGAGCCTAGGTTCCTGCCAGGAAGCCGGGAGCTAGTGCCTTCATGGCGGCGTAGCCGGTGAAGGAGACAATATCCAAAATCCAGTGTGCAATCACTAGAGGCATTGTCCGCCCCCAGCGCTGATATGCATACCCAAAGACAACTCCCATGACTACATTGCCGATGAAGGGCCCAAAGCCTTGGTAGAGGTGATAGCTACCGCGAAGGAGTGCACTTGCGGTGATGATCTGCCAGGTACGCCACCCCAACTCCCGCAAACGAGTAAAGAGATACCCCACCACGATGAGTTCTTCCAGCAGTGCGGCACGCAAAGCAGCCAATACCAGCACGGGAATTGTCCACCAATAGGTATCCAGCGCTGTGGGAACAATCGTGACAGTAATGCCCAGTGCGTGGCCTACTAAATAGAGCGCTAAACCAGGTATGCCTATAACTGCTGCAAGACCGAAGCCGCGTAGTAGGTCCCTACCAGGTTCCTTGAAGTTGAAACCTAGTTGGGTGAATGCACTCTCGCCGGGCTTCGCCAAGAGCCAGAACACCAGCACCACAGGGACCAAGCCAAAAGTAATCCCTAAGAGTTGGTAAACCAGATCAAAAATGGGTTGATCCGCAAGTGGCTGGTTGATGACCGTCTTCTGCGCATTGAGCGCTTCAGGAGTGGTCAGCTTGCGGATGAGGGAGACGATGGAATAAATCGCAGATGAACCCAGCGAAAGCGCGAGAACGATAGCAATTTCGAGCCAGGTGCGCGCACGCTGCTGTTGTGCTGTCCATTGCATCATGGCGATAAGCCTAGTTAGTTCAGCTCAGGATTGGTGAATCATGCGTTGTGTGCAACAAATAGCTCCACATTGGAGGACTTTCACAACAAATGGAACGTCAATTGTGTCGAGTTTGTAACAAATACTGTATTTCGCCCCAGTTGCACTTTCCGAAGCGTAGTTTTGAGCTACAGCACACGCCGCTTCGTCAAGGCGGTTATTTAAATCTCACCAGGAGGAACAGTGCGTTTATCAAAAATTGCGGTGGCTGCCGTTGCGCTTGCCACTGCAACAGCCTTGGTTTTCACAGGCTGCTCATCAGGAGGTTCGAGTGGAGGAAACTCGAACATCATCTCCACTAACGGTTCTGAGCCACAGAACCCCCTTATTCCGACAAACACCAACGAAACTGGTGGCGGCAAGATTGTCGACTCTATTTTCGCTGGCTTGGTTTACTACGACGCTAATGGTGCTCCTGTTAATGAGGTTGCCAAGTCAATCGAAACCACAGACAACCAGACCTACACCATCACATTGAATGATGGTTGGACATTCACCAACGGTGAGCCAGTTACGTCAGAGTCTTTCGTTAATGCGTGGAAGTATGGAGCGCTTCTCAGCAATGCTCAACTCAACAGCTACTTCTTCGATGCCATTGAAGGATTCAGTTATGACGAAGACACAGACCTGACCGGTCTGCAGGTTGTTGATGACCTTACCTTCACCGTCACGCTTTCAAGCCCACAGTCTGACTTCCCACTCCGTTTGGGATACTCCGCCTTCTTCCCACTGCCATCAGTGGCTTTTGATGACATGGAAGCGTTCGGAGAAAACCCCATTGGAAACGGGCCATACATGCTGGCTGAAGAGGGCGCATGGAAGCACAATGTTGAAATCAACCTGGTCTCTAACCCTGATTACAAGGGTGGGCGTAAGCCAATGAACGGTGGACTTGACATTGTCTTCTATGCGACTCAGGACGCTGCATACGCTGACCTGCTCAGTGACAACCTTGACGTACTGGATGGAATTCCTGACAGCGCACTCAAGACCTACACCACTGATTTAGGTGACCGCGCAGTGAACCAGCCTGCGGCAATCTTCCAGTCATTCACCATTCCAGAGTCTCTGGAGCACTTCTCAGGTGAAGAGGGACAACTGCGTCGTCAGGCAATCTCCATGGCCATCAACCGTGACGAAATCACTTCGGTGATCTTCGATAACACGCGCACCCCAGCTCGTGACTTCACTTCTCCTGTCATTGATGGATGGTCAAAGGATCTGAAGGGTTCAGATGTTCTGGACTACAACGAAAAGAAGGCACAGGAACTCTGGGCTCAGGCAGACAAGATCTCGCCCTGGACCGGAACCTTCCAGATTGCATACAACGGTGACGGTGGCCACCAGGCATGGGTTGACGCTGTAACCAACAGCATCAAGAATGTGCTTGGTATTGACGCCTCTGGCGCTCCATACCCCACCTTTGCCGAACTGCGTACTGCAGTAACCGACCGCACTATCACCACCGCTTTCCGTACCGGATGGCAGGCAGACTACCCAGCGCTCGCGAACTTCCTCGAGCCTCTGTACCAGACTGACGCCGGTGCAAACGACGGTGATTACTCCAACGAAGAAGTAGATGCTCTCTTCGCTCAGGGTAACGAGGCCGGTTCCCTTGATGAGGCAAACAAGTACTTCCAAGACGCTCAGGTAATCCTGCTTCAGGATCTCCCTGCTGTTCCCCTGTGGTACAGCAATGTCAACGGTGGTTACTCAACCCTCGTACAAAACGTGGTATTCGGTTGGAACTCTGTTCCTCTCTACTACCAAATCACTAAGAAATAATTCCTAGAAATTAACTGAAGTGACGGGGTGGCGACAGACTGTGTCGCCACCTCGTATCTTCTAAGCTGACAATCGTGCTTGGTTATATCATTCGCCGCATACTGCAGGCGATTCCCGTATTCTTCGGCACCACCCTGCTGATTTATTTCATGGTTTTTGCCATGCCGGGTGACCCTATCGTTGCTCTTTTTGGTGACAGAGGAGTGAACGAAGCCGTCGCTGCACAATTGCGGGAACGCTATCACCTTGATCAGCCCTTCATCATTCAATACTTGATTTACATCGGTGGAATTTTCCGCGGTGATTTCGGAACCTCGTTCTCAGGCCAACCTGTTGCCGATATTCTGGCCTCCACTTTCCCTGTGACACTGCGCTTGGCAACGTTAGCTCTCTTTTTTGAAATGGTCGTTGGAATCACCGTTGGATTGTTCTCCGGGCTTCGAAAAGGCAAACTTTTTGACTCATCGGCATTGGTCGTCAGTCTGATCCTGATTTCATTGCCCATCTTTGTTATTGCCTTCGTGATGCAATTAGTTTTTGCATTGAATCTTGGCTGGGCACGACCTACGGTTTCAGCATCTGCGGAGTGGGGCGAATTGATACTGCCAGCAATCGTCCTGGCTACAGTGAGTATTGCTTATATCATCCGTCTGACGCGCAACTCTGTCATTGATACCGAAGGTCAGGACTTTGTCAGGACCGCATTTAGCAAAGGCTTGGGGAGACGGCGAGTTATTGGAGTTCACATCTTGCGAAACTCGCTCATCCCCGTAGTAACATTCCTTGCTGTTGACTTTGGAGTACTTCTGGTCGGAGCGACAGTGACCGAAGGAATATTCAATGTTCCCGGTGTTGGACGCACCCTCTACCAGGCAATTATTCGTGGTGAGGGTCCCACTGTTGTCTCATTTGTCACCGTGATGGTCTTGATTTATTTGGTCGTCAACCTGATTACAGACTTGCTGTACGCCGCACTTGACCCAAGGATTCGCTATGGCAAATAAACCAACGCATTTCGTGGCTCCCATTGAGGAGACTCCAGTTGCGGCAGTTGATTCTGTCTCCATTTCTGAGAAACCCAGCAATCTCTGGATTGATGCCTGGCGTGATATGCGCAAGCGGCCGATGTTTTACATCTCCGGTGTTCTTATCCTGTTGGTCACTCTTGTTGCACTCTTTCCAGGATGGTTTACTCAAACCTCACCAGATTCCAACTGTCTACTTGCCAATAGCAATGGGGCCCCGGTTGATGGACATCCGCTCGGATTTACCAAACAAGGTTGTGATGTATATAGCCGCATCATTTACGGAACCTCAACATCGCTCTCGGTTGGTATTGTCGTCACCATCTTGACGGCGGTACTAGGAATTGTTTTTGGAGCATTTGCCGGTTTCTATGGCGGCTGGCTAGATGGTCTGCTCTCCCGCGCTGGAGATATTTTCTTCTCCATTCCTTACATTCTCGCTGCAGTGGTCATCATGTCTGTGTTTTCGGAACACAGAAACGTCATTGTAATCTCGCTCGCAATTGGAATTTTCGCGTGGCCTTCTACGGCACGAGTCTTGCGTGCCGAAATTCTTCGAGTGAAAAACTCAGATTATGTGATGGCGTCCACTGCTATTGGAGTAAGTCGATTCCGTATTTTGCTCAGACATGTATTGCCAAACTCAATTGCACCCGTAATCGCGGTAACAACTATTTCTTTAGCCGCTGCGATTGTTGCTGAAGCCACCCTTTCATTCTTAGGTGTTGGATTGCCTCCGACGTTCATGTCGTGGGGAAATGACATTTCTCAGGCACAAGGTGACTTGCGTACCGCACCTCAAACCCTCATTTGGCCTTCTCTTGCTCTCTCCATCACTGTTCTTGCGTTCATCATGATGGGCGAAGTCATCAGAGATGCGCTCGACCCGAAGGCGAGGGCGCGCAGATGACATCCCAAAACCCACTATTAGAAATTCGAGACCTCAAGGTTGGTTTTTCCACGCAGAATGGCGAGGTGACAGCTGTTGATGGCATCGACATCACATTGATGCCAGGACAGACCATGGCCATCGTGGGGGAGTCAGGCTCTGGTAAATCGACCACAGCTCACGCCATCATCAATTTGCTCCCTGGAACAGGAAAAATTACTGGCGGAAGCATTCGTTTTGATGGCCAAGAGTTAGTTGGTCTCGGCGAATCTGACTTAGAAAAAATCCGAGGAAGGCAGATCGGATTTGTTCCTCAAGATCCCATGTCTAATCTCAATCCTGTGTGGAATGTGGGATTTCAAGTCGAGGAAACAATCAAGGCAAATGGGGTTGCTTCGGGGAAAAAAGAGGTTCGAGCCAAAGCAATCGAAGTTCTTGAACAAGCCGGTCTTGCGGATCCAGAAAAACGCCTCAAGCAGTTTCCACACCAATTCTCTGGCGGAATGCGCCAAAGAGTATTGATTGGTATCGGACTCTCCGCTAACCCCCAACTCCTCATTGCAGATGAGCCGACTTCTGCATTGGACGTGACAGTGCAGCGGACCATTCTCGATCACTTGGATGAGCTCACTCGTGAAAAAAACACTGCGGTGATTCTTATCACCCACGACCTTGGGCTTGCAGCGGAGCGGGCAGAACAACTTGTCGTGATGTACAAGGGCAAAATTGTTGAGGCAGGACCAAGTAAAGATATTCTCAGTAATCCTCTGCACCCCTACACTCAGCGGCTTGTCGCTGCAGCACCAAGTATCGCCTCAAAGAGAGTGAGTGGAACGCACGCAGTACAAGGAGCTGATAAAGACTTTGATCTAATTGAGGTGGCAGCCCAACGGACTCAAAAAAATTCAGCCAGCGATATTGCAATTGAGGTGTCACAGCTGTGCAAAGATTTTGAAATTCGTGGCGGAAATGGGTTGAAGAAATCACTCTTTTCGGCAGTAAAAAATGTTTCTTTCTCCATACCCCGGGGAACCACTATGGCCTTGGTCGGGGAATCTGGTTCCGGAAAGTCCACCGTGGCAAAGATGTTGCTGGGCTTGGAAAAACCTACCTCAGGATTTATTGAAGTTGAGGGCAGCAACGTGGGTTCTTTGAACAAGAAAGGTTTGTTTGATCTGCGCCGTCGGATGCAACCCGTTTTCCAAGATCCGTATGGCTCTCTGGATCCATTGAGGAACATTTTCAACACTATTGCTGAGCCCCTGTTGACTCACCGCGTCGGTTCGAGGCAGGAGAGAAACGCTCGAGTGATGGAGCTTCTTGATCAAGTCTCGCTACCGCAGACCATCGCCACACGATATCCCAACGAGCTTTCTGGCGGGCAGCGTCAGAGAGTCGCCATCGCTCGTGCATTAGCGCTCAAGCCGGAGATTGTCATTCTCGATGAAGCGGTGTCAGCACTCGATGTTCTTGTTCAAGCGCAAATTCTCGCGTTGCTCCATCAGCTTCAGCAAGATTTAGGTCTGACGTATCTCTTCATCACGCACGACCTTGCCGTTGTTCGTCTCATCGCTGACAATGTGTGCGTCATGAACAAGGGAGAAATTGTCGAGGCTGCAGCGACGCAAACCGTGTTTGATAATCCGCAGCAGGAATACACGAGAAAGTTACTGGAAGCTATTCCCGGCGCACATATTCACTAAGGATTTCTCCTCCTTTCTCGTTGTGTAAAGAACTCACAGCGGTATTCTTTCAGGCCTGCGGTATGCTTGAACTGCTCGATTTTCCCGGCATCGCACACTTGTGGTGCCGCTGGTACACGTTATTCGGGCGCTCACTTTTCACAAACGATGACCAGGTGAGGTCATCGAGAGGATTTTTCATGGCGCACGCCCTCCGCTCAGACCTGCGCAACGTCGCAATCGTTGCTCACGTTGACCACGGTAAGACCACTCTTGTTGACGCAATGCTCAAGCAGACCAACTCGTTTGACGCCCACTTTGCTGGCGAAGACCGCATGATGGACTCCAACGATCTTGAACGCGAAAAAGGCATCACCATCCTTGCGAAGAACACTGCAGTGTCCTACGAGGGAAAGCACGCCACCAACGGCCCGATCACCATTAACGTGATTGACACTCCTGGCCACGCTGACTTCGGTGGCGAGGTGGAGCGCGGTCTGTCTATGGTGGACGGCGTTGTGCTTCTGGTTGATGCCTCTGAAGGTCCTCTTCCTCAGACCCGCTTCGTTTTACGCAAAGCACTGGAAGCAAAGCTTCCCGTGATCTTGTTGGTGAACAAAACTGACCGTCCCGATGCTCGTATCGACGAGGTTGTGGGCGAAAGTCAGGATCTGCTGCTCGGTCTTGCTTCCGATATGGCTGACGATGTTCCCGATCTGGATCTGGATTCCATCCTTGATGTACCTGTTGTTTATGCATCTGGCCGTGCCGGCGCTGCAAGCCACAACAAGCCCGCAGATGGTTCTTTGCCAGATAACGATGACCTTGAGCCTCTTTTTGAAGCCATTCTCGAGCACATTCCTGCTCCCTCCTACGATGATGAAGCACCGCTTCAGGCGCACGTCACCAACTTGGACGCCTCGCCCTTCTTAGGTCGTTTGGCTCTGATTCGTGTGTTCAACGGAACGATCAAAAAGGGGCAGACCGTTGCCTGGGTGAAACACGATGGCACTGTCTCCAACGTTCGCATTACCGAACTATTGAAGACCAAAGCCCTCGAGCGTTTCCCTGCTGAGAGTGCTGCTCCTGGTGACATTGTTGCTGTGGCAGGTATTGATGAGATCACCATTGGTGAAACTCTTGCTGATCCGGATGATGTTCGTCCTCTTCCCGCCATTACAGTGGACGACCCCGCTATTTCGATGACGATCGGAACGAACACCTCTCCTTTGGTAGGTAAGGTCAAGGGTCACAAGCTCACCGCTCGTATGGTGAAAGACCGTCTCGACCGTGAGCTCATTGGTAACGTTTCGCTCAAGGTTGTTGATATTGGCCGCCCTGACACCTGGGAAGTTCAGGGTCGTGGTGAACTTGCGCTGGCTATTTTGGTTGAAAACATGCGCCGTGAAGGTTTCGAGCTCACCGTGGGTAAGCCTCAAGTAGTGACCAAGAAGGTTGATGGCAAGGTTCACGAACCTTATGAGCACCTCACCATTGATGCACCTGAGGAATACCTCGGTGCAATCACGCAGCTCCTTGCCGCACGCAAGGGACGAATGGAATCGATGGTTAACCACGGAACCGGGTGGGTTCGTATGGAATTCATCGTTCCTTCCCGTGGTCTGATTGGTTTCCGCACTGAGTTCCTCACGGCAACCCGTGGTACCGGTATCGCGAACGCGATTGCTCACGGTTATGAAGAGTGGGCTGGCCAGATTGTCACCCGCGTCAACGGGTCAATCGTGGCCGACCGCGCCGGTGTTGTCACACCCTTCGCCATCATTGGTCTACAGGAGCGCATGAGCTTCTTCGTTCAGCCCACTGAAGAGGTTTATGAGGGCATGGTTATTGGTGAGAACTCTCGTGCTGATGACATGGATGTGAACATCACCAAGGAAAAGAAGCTGACAAACATGCGTTCGTCGACGGCAGACAGCTTCGAGTCAATGACTCCCTCACGTCAGCTTTCTCTCGAGGAGTGCCTTGAGTTCGCTCGTGAAGACGAGTGTGTTGAGGTCACACCTGAAACGGTGCGCATTCGCAAGGTTGAGCTTGATGCTCAGTCTCGTGCACGTAACGCAAGCCGTCTCAAAAAGCAGAACGAGTAATCGGATTTAGCTACGACAAGCCCTCGCTTTATTTGGCGGGGGCTTTCGTTTTCATTGAACGTAGGAAAACCGTCATGGTTATTCCGACGTAGAGAACCCAGCCGATAACCTGCAGCCAAGACATTTCGGGCGTAAAACCAACTGTTCCTCGAAGTAAAACGGCATACCAGGTGTCTGGAGCTATGACAGCTTCCACGTTAAAGGCCTTGCTGGCATCACCTGGAAGCAAACCAGCTTCTTGCCATTCGTGGATTCCATAGCTGAGGATTCCGGCAGCCACAATGATGAGGAAAGCTCCTGACCAGGTGAAGAATTTCTTGAGATCCAGGCGAACCATTCCCTTGAAGATCAGCCATCCCAGCAGAGCTGCTATTCCGAGACCAATGACGGCGCCCAGTGTTGGCAGAAGGCGTTCACCTGTTGCGTTGGCTGCAGCCCAGATGAAGACGGCTGTTTCAATTCCCTCACGCCCAACAGCCAAAAATGCGACAAGCATGATTCCCCAACCGTTTCCGGCAAGGTTCTTGTCTACATCTGATTCCAAATGTGCTTTGATGCTGCGGGCAGTTTTGGACATCCAGAAGATCATCCAGGTTACAAGCACCACAGCCAGGAACGACAGCGCCCCTGCGAGGATTTCCTCTGATCTGTCATCCAGCGTTGCAACACCAACACCGAGAATGATTCCTATTGCAGCAGAGAGAAGTGCAGCTATACCAACACCCGCCCACATCTTGGGCAACACATCACGGCGATCTATCTTGATCAGATAAGCACCGAGAATACCGATGATCAGTGCCGCTTCGAGGCCTTCACGAAGACCGATGAGCAAGTTTGCGAACATTATTCTGGCACTGGTCTTTCTGGTTGCATCGAAGGGGTTAGGTTAACCTAAGTAAGGTTTACCTTAGTAAGGATAACCTAACTTGGTCAAACTGTATATTCTTTAGGATGGAAATAATCATACGGATACGAATGATTTTTAGCTAGGTACACTACATAAATGGTCGAACAACCCACCGCACGCCCCAGGTCCACCCAATTATTGCTGTGCCTCGGAGCACTCGTGATGGGGCTTTTGGTTGGATCAATCACCACCGTTGCTCATCAAAACGTCGTGACAGTGTTGGGAATCGATATTCCCTGGGGCTTGATTCTTTCTCTCATCGTGCTTATCGGTTTCCTCGTGGGTTTGAGAATGGTTGTTCAAGACAGGCTCATTGTGCTGTGTGCGGCACTGGGAATCATTGGCATGGTTTTTCTCTTGAGTTTGCGTAGCGTTGGGGGATCCGTTCTTGTGCCTAACAATCTGCTGGGCACAATCTGGGCTGTAGCTCCCACGCTCATTGCCCTCGTCGTCGTCGCGTGGCCCAAATTGCCTGAACACCGCCGTGGCGAGAGCATCAGCAGCTCATAAAAGAACAGTAAAGTTAAGTCAGACCCACCTGAACTTTCGATAGAGGAGCCCCACCTTGACCTACGTCATCGCCTTGCCATGTGTAGATGTCAAAGACCGTGCCTGCATCGATGAATGCCCCGTAGATTGCATCTACGAAGGTGACCGTATGCTTTACATCCACCCCGATGAGTGTGTGGACTGCGGTGCATGCGAACCAGTGTGCCCCGTTGAAGCTATCTACTACGAAGATGATCTCCCAGAGCAGTGGGCTGACTACTACAAGGCAAACGTAGAATTCTTCCAAGAAATTGGATCTCCCGGTGGAGCTGCCAAGGTTGGCGTTATCAAGGGCGACCACCCTGTCATAACTGCGCTGCCCCCACAGGCCTAAGTTTCATGCTCACAGAGCTGCCTGATTACCCATGGGATGCCATGTCGCCCTTTGTGGCCAAGGCGAAAGCTCATCCCGGCGGCGCCATCGATCTCTCCATTGGTTCACCGGTAGACCCCACGCCAGAAGTCATTCGTGCTGCCCTTGCTCAGGCAACTGATTCACACGCATACCCCACGACAATCGGAACTCCCGCCTTACGCGACGCAATCGTTGAGTGGTTCGCCCGCCGTCGTGGAGTGACGGGACTTGGTGTGGAGAATGTCCTGCCCACCATCGGATCTAAAGAATTTGTTGCCTGGCTGCCGTTTATGTTGCGCCTGGGGCCCGGTGATGTGGTCGTGCACCCCACTGCTGCCTATCCGACCTACGAGATCGGCGCTCGCATGGCTGAGGCGACTCCTTTCCCCTCAGATGATCCAGCAACATGGCCTGAGAGCACCAAGCTGGTGTGGCTCAACAGCCCTGGTAATCCAGATGGTCAGGTCCTGGATAAAGTGCAGCTCAAGGCGCGTGTTCAGCGAGCGCGTGAACTCGGTGCCTATATCGTCGGCGACGAGTGTTATGCCGAGCTGGGATGGTCTGGGCGCTGGGAACACGAACCTATTCCTAGCCTGCTTGATCCCGAGGTAACCGGGGGCGATCTCACGGGAATTCTCACCGCGTATTCCCTGAGCAAACAGTCCAACCTCGCTGGATATCGTGCAGCATTTGTTGCTGGGGATGCCGCGTTGATTGCCCAGCTCACCAACATTCGTAAGCACGCAGGCATGATGCAACCGGGGCCAGTCCAGGTGGCGATGCTTGCCGCACTCACTGATGATGCACACGTTGCAGTTCAAAAAGAACGCTATCGCGCTCGCCGGGAGTTGCTCATTCCTGCGTTGAACTCTGCCGGATACCGCATCGATCACAGTGAAGCGGGACTCTACTTATGGGTCACCGAAGGTGTGGATGCGTGGGCGTCGATTGACAAGCTTGCAAGCTTAGGAATCATTGCTGGCCCAGGGGTTTTTTATGGTGATTTCTATCCCAACCATGTTCGTTTGTCTCTGACTGAAACTGACGAGCGTATTGCTGAGGCTGCACGCAGACTTCTCAGTGTTTAGCAACAGTACTTTTTGCCAATAGGCTTGGATAACTTGGGGATTTCATCACCATGAATGAACTTGAGTATCCACTCACCTAAGACAGTTTCCACAAGGAGTCTTCGTGACTGAAGCTACTAACTCAGTGCCTGCGGGGGAGAACATCTCCCTCACATATAACGGCAAGACCATTGAGCTACCCGTTTTGCATGGTACCGAAGGCAATCCTGCAATTGACCTCTCAACTTTGACCAAGCAGACAGGCCTCACCGCACTGGACTATGGCTTCGTCAACACCGCTTCCACCAAGTCGAAAATCACCTACATCGATGGTGAGGCTGGAATCCTGCGCTACCGCGGATATCCCATTGACCAGGTGGCCACTAACCTGACCTTCCTTGAAACTGCTTACCTGCTTATTCACGGCGAAGTTCCACATGCAGTCGAGAAAGAAAACTTCGAAGAAAACATTCGTCGTCACACACTCCTGCACGAAGACCTCAAGGATTTCTTCTCCGGATTCCCACGTCGCGCACACCCTATGCCGGTGCTCTCTGCAGGTGTTTCAGCTCTGTCGACCTACTACGAAGACTCACTAGATCCCAAAAACCCGGAGCAGGTTGAGACCTCGACTTACCGTCTACTGGCCAAGCTTCCCGTTATGGCCGCCTATGCTCACAAGAAGAGCATCGGACAGGCACGTCTTTACCCAGACAACTCGCTGTCCTATGTTGAGAACTTCTTGCGTTTGACCTTCGGCAATAAGGCAGAGCCTTACGTTCAGAACCCTGTTGTCGTCAATGCTCTCGAGCGTTTGCTCATTCTGCATGCAGACCACGAGCAGAACGCCTCAACCTCGACGGTGCGTTTGGTTGGATCAACTGATGCGAACCTGTTCGCATCAGTCTCTGCGGGTATCAACGCTCTGTTTGGCCCCCTTCACGGTGGAGCGAACGAAGCGGTTTTGACAATGCTCGCAGAAATCCAAGCTTCAGGGGAATCCGTCTCGAAGTACGTTGAGCGCGTCAAGAATAAGGAAGACGGTGTCCGCCTGATGGGCTTTGGTCACCGCGTGTACAAGAACTACGACCCTCGCGCACGCCTGGTGAAGGACACCGCTGACGAGGTTCTCGCAGCCCTCGGCGTCAACGACCCACTGCTGGGTATCGCGAAGGAACTTGAAGGGATCGCGCTCGAGGATGACTACTTCAAGGAGCGCAAGCTCTACCCCAACGTGGACTTCTACACAGGTGTGATTTACAAGGCGATGGGTTTCCCCACACGCATGTTTACTGTTCTGTTTGCTCTAGGTCGTCTCCCTGGTTGGATTGCGCACTGGCGCGAAATGAACCTAGACCCACAGACCAAGATTGGTCGCCCACAGCAGCTCTACATCGGCGACCAGCTTCGTAACCTCTGAGCCTTCTCGTCTCCGCCATGAAGGCAGTCCAGTTTGAACAGTTTGCAGGGCCGCTTACTGTTGTTGACGTGGCAATGCCATCAGTTCCTGTTGACGGTGTGGTTATCGAAGTCAAAGCCGCTGGATTGTGCCGCTCTGACTGGCATGCCTGGCAGGGTCATGATCCCGACATCACGGTTTTTCCTCACATCCCAGGCCATGAGTTTGCTGGGGTGGTTCATGAGGTAGGAGCAGAGGTTTCTGGTCTTGCTGTGGGAGACAGAGTCGTTTTCCCCTTTGTGTGTGGTTGCGGACAATGCTCGTGGTGTGAAAGTGGCAATGCCCAGGTTTGTCCAGATCAATGGCAACCAGGTTTCAGTGGCCCAGGTACCTATGCTCAGTTCGTCGCTATTCCACGTGCAGACTTCAATGCAGTGAAACTTCCTGATGAAGTTCCCTTCGATGTGGCAGCAAGCTTAGGGTGTCGCTTTGCCACAAGCTATCGGGCCATCAAGCATGTCGCAGCAGTCACTCAGGGAGAGAGCGTTGCTGTATTTGGTTGTGGCGGGATTGGTTTAGCAGCCGTTATGGCGGCAGCCTCTTGTGGGGCACAAGTCATTGCTGTCGATGTGAACAAGGATGCGTTGAAGCTTGCCCGCATGGCCGGTGCGGCGCATGTGATCAATGCTCAGGACGGAAACGTGCTTCAGGCTATCCATGAGCTTGTTCCTGGGGGTGCAGATGTTTCCGTAGACGCCCTGGGCAGTATAGAAACGTCTAGGACCGCCGTGGAAAGCCTGCGAGTTCAGGGACGCCACGTTCAAATAGGTTTATTGCTACCTGCCAAGATCGGAGACCGGGCTACTGTCCCCATGCATTTAGTGATTGGCCGTGAATTACAGGTGTTGGGCTCACACGGTATGGCTGCAGCTGCTTATCCACAGATGCTGTCGGACATTGCAAGTGGCGCTATTGACCCTGGGCAGTTCATTACCCGCACCATTAGTTTGGATGAGGTACCCGATGCGTTAGCCGCGATGAGCGAAGGTACTGAACCTGGTGTGACAATTATTGCGCCCTAGACATTAGTGCAGGGCGGAGTTGAGAACAATGCCCACGCCTGTGCGCGAAGTTACCTCTACGGCACCGGTTCCCGAGTTACGGCGGAACAACAAGTTGTTCACTCCGGAAAGTTCCTTTGCCTTCATGACTGTTGTGTTCTCTCCATCAATGACATTGATCTTGGTGCCAGCGGTGACGTACAAGCCCGCCTCAACGACGCAGTCATCACCGATGGAGATTCCGATGCCTGAGTTCGCTCCTAAGAGTGAACGCTGACCAATCTTGATTTTCTCGGTTCCACCGCCGGAAAGCGTTCCCATGATGGATGCACCACCGCCAATGTCTGACCCATCACCGACGACAACCCCTTGAGAGATACGGCCTTCCACCATCGAGGTTCCCAGTGTTCCAGCATTGAAGTTCACAAAACCTTCGTGCATGACAACAGTTCCTGGAGCAAGATGTGCGCCTAAGCGCACGCGGGACGCATCTGCGATGCGGACGCGGTCGGGGGTGACGTAGTCGGTCAGGCGGGGGAATCGGTCGATTCCTTGAGCCTGAATGCCCTCACGAAGGAGCCGGGGGCGAAGCGCAGTGAAATCGGCTGGGTGCACAGGCCCCGCGTTGGTCCACACCACGTTAGGGAGTTGGCCAAAGATGCCATCGAGGTTGATGGTGTTCGGGGCAACCAGAAGGTGAGAAAGCAGATGGAGGCGAAGATAGGCGTCAGAGGTACCCTGTGCTGGTTCGTCGAGGTTGATCTCGACGGTGACAGCTTCCAAGGCGACCTTGCGACGAGCATCCTCACCGACGAGGTCTTCAAGTTCGGCAGGAACAATCCACTTGTCACGTCCAGCAGGCAGTGTGCCCAACTGGGGAGAGGGATACCAGGTGTCTAATACGGTGCCATCTGAGGCAACAGTTGCGAGCCCGTAACCCCAGGCGTGCGTGTTTGTCTGCGAAGAAACCATGCCTCTAGGTTACCGGCGATAAACTTGGGGTATGTCCTCCACGCCAACGCTTGATGTGTTCCGCACTTGCGTTGAGCTCACAGCAGACATTTGCAACATTGAGTCTGTTTCAGGCAATGAGCACGCCCTCGCAAATGCGATTGAAGCAGCACTGTCTGAATATGCGCATCTGGACATCTTCCGCAATGAAGATGCTGTCGTGGCACGAACAAACCTTGGTCGCTCGCAACGCGTCATTATTGCTGGGCATATTGATACCGTTCCGGTCAACAACAACCTTCCGGTTCGCTACAGCGAAGAAGAAGGCGCCCAATGGTTGTGGGGTAGGGGAACTGTTGACATGAAGGCCGGCGTTGCCGTTGCTCTCAAACTTGCCGCAGAACTCACCGAACCCGCTTATGACATCACCTGGATTTGGTACGACCACGAAGAAGTTGAATCTTCTCTCAATGGGTTAGGGCGCTTGGCAGTTGTTGCTCCTGAGCTGCTTACCGGTGACTTCGCAATTTTGGGTGAACCCTCCAACTCCACCGTAGAGGGCGGTTGCAATGGGACGTTACGTGTAGAGGTACGCACCAAGGGCGTTCGTGCGCACTCAGCCAGAGCGTGGATGGGTGAGAACGCTATTCACAAACTCTCACCTGCACTGGCTGCGTTAGAGGCATATACACCCGTAACAATCACAGTGGATGGCCTGGATTATCGCGAGGGGTTAAGCGCTGTAGGGATTTCTGGTGGTGTTGCCGGCAATGTGATCCCCGATGCTGCAGCGCTTACCGTGAATTACAGGTTTGCTCCAGATAAGTCAGTTGAACAAGCTCTTGCACACGTGCAGGAAGTATTTACTGGTTTTGATGTGGTTGTAACTGATAGCGCTGAGGGTGCTAGGCCTGGGTTAACTGCTGCCATCGCACAAGACTTTGTCGCTGCGGTAGGGGAAGAGCCCAAGCCCAAATATGGCTGGACGGATGTTTCGCGCTTTTCGGAGTTAGGTATTCCTGCAGTGAACTTTGGGCCAGGTGACCCTTCCCTTGCCCACACTGATGATGAGCGCGTATTGACGTCACAGATTGAGTCCTGCGAGCAGGCACTTCGCACCTGGCTTACTCAGGCCTAAAGGACTTTCGGGGGATGGCACGTACACGACTGGCCTGGTGGATTAAGGTCAGCTTGATCTTCCTGCTTGGCCGAGCCATATCCACGGCCATGCTTCTCGTCTTGGCCAGTCAACAGGCAGAGAATGCCTGGACAGGTGCACAGCCCAGTCTTTGGGATTTCTCCTCGATGTGGGACGGTCGCTGGTACAACATCATTGCTGAAGTTGGTTATCCAACCCAACTTCCTCTCACCGAAGATGGCCACATCGCCGAGAACGCGTGGGCATTTATGCCGGTCTATCCCGCTCTAGTGAGGGGAGTGATGGTGTTGACCGGCCTGCCCTGGAATATCGCTGCCATCATCATCACGGTGGTGTGCGCGTATGTAGCCACACTGGTGTTCTACAAGCTTCTGACCCGTTTCGTTCCCGCACAACAAGCCCTGTTCGCCGTGCTGTTGTTCTCGGTGGCCCCGGTTTCACCGCTATTCCAACTGGCTTATGCCGAGTCGATGCAGCTGATGCTGATTGTCATAGCGCTGTATTTGTTGGTGCGACGCAAGTATGTCTGGATGATTCCGGTCGTTCTGGTGTTATCAGTAACTCGACCCGGATCTCTCGCCATTGCTTTGACGTTGGTGCTGCACTGGATTTATCGCGCGGTGCAGAAAGCACGCTTCCCTCTCAAAGAGAAAGTCCTGGTGGCAGCAGTTGCACTTATTGCCGCACTTTCTGGGGTTGTCTGGTTGTTCATTGCCGGTGTGGTCACAGGTATGCCTACGGCATATCTAGAAACAGAATTAGCGTGGCGTTCTGCCTACATCGGCTACCAAGAACTTGTACCGTTTACGCCCTGGATTTATGCTGCTCAGTGGTGGACAACCAACTTCGGCTATCCCGAAGTGGCCGGATATGTTCTGCTTGCTGCGCTCGTGATTGGGTTTGTTATCTTCTTGGTTACCCCGGCCATGAAGCGTTTGGGTGTCGACATTCGATTCTGGCTGATCAGCTACGCACTCTACCTCTTAGCCGTTTTCTTTCCACAGTCGAGTACCTTCCGTTTGCTCGCCCCACTCTTCCCCGCCTTGGGTGCGATTGCTGCCCCGAAGTCAAAGATCTATCGCATCACCATCACAGCGCTTTTCATCGTGTTGCAGTGGGGCTGGCTGTTGATCTGTTGGCGCATTGACGGATACGACTGGAGTCCACCCTAACAACAGTCTGAAACGACGGATTCCGTAGCTGTTTGGGGCATAGCTGTGGTTTTTGAGTAGTAAACAATACGAGATAATAGAAGTACACAAAGTAAGTGAAAGGGGTGGCCTAAATGGCTGCAATGAAGCCACGGACCGGCGACGGTCCCATGGAGGCTGTCAAGGAAGGTCGCCTGATTATCGTGCGCGTTCCTCTCGAGGGTGGTGGCCGTTTGGTCGTCTCCGTCAACGACGCTGAAGCGAAGGAGCTTCACGACGTACTGGCCAAGGTTGTAAACCCCGCCTAGTTTTAACGTCTCAATGAAAGAACCCCCGCTGATCACAGCGGGGGTTCTTTTTTATGGATGTTTTAGGAAATCTTGGTGAACTGCAGCAGGCCATCACCTGCAGGGGAGAGAGCTGCCACGATGTTCTCAGATTCTTGGGCAGCGGTAAGTACGGCTCGCAATCCGTTGACTGCTGCTGTGCGCTTGGCAGGGTTGGCTACTTCGCCGTCGTGTAGGACGTGGGGAACAAGCACAGTTCCGCCCACACGAACTAGGCGCAATGCGTGTTCCACGTTCTGTTCGACCTGGTTGGGGTCACCATCAACAAGGACAACGTCATAGCTGTTCTCATTCATGCGTGGTAGAACATCAAGAGCTTTGCCGGTGATGAGGCGAACACGGCTGGCCGGGAAACCTGCTTCAGTAAAGAACTCGCGTGCTTGCTCGTGGTATTCAAACTCGGGGTCAATCGAGGTCAGAGTTGCCTCAGGAGCACCGGAAAGAAGCCACAAACCAGACAGGCCACAACCGGTGCCAATCTCAATCATGTTGGTGGCATTTGTTGCAGCAGCAACCAAAGCAAGCTGTGCTCCGACAGCTGGACTAATGGGATTTAAACCGTGTTCGAGAGAAATAGCGCGGGCTTGTGCCTGTGTGCTCGACTCAACATCAAATTCGTTGAGGAACTTCCACGTTAGTTCGTTGTGTGTCACGTCAGTCTCCTTGGGCTTAATCGTAGAGCTAACCCATGCTTTCGGAGCGGTATTCTCGTAGTGTGTTTGGTTTGACCTTCGAGAAATTGCTCATCATTGGGGTAATTGCTGTTTTCGTGATTGGTCCCGAACGACTGCCTGCGTACTCGGCGAAATTTGGCCAGTTGGTGCGCAAGCTCAAAGAAATGACCACGGGTGCCAAAGATCGCATCAAAGAAGAACTCGGTGACGATTTTGATGAGGAGGAGTGGAAGAAGCTCGATCCACGCCAGTATGACCCTCGTCGGATTATTCGTGAGGCGCTTCTCGATGACGCGCCTCAAGTAGCTCCAGTTATTGCCCCTGCAGTAGTTGCCAAGAAAGCGACACCGCGCGACGCAAACGCAGCTACCCCCTTCGATATCGAAGCTACCTAAACAGCTCTGTGGCAGCCTGCCAGGTGATCGTCAACGAGGCCGGCAGATTGCATCAGCGCATACATCGTGGTTGCTCCCACAAACTTAAACCCCAGTCGTTTGAGGACTTTGCTCAGCTGCTCAGATTCGACAGTGACAGCAGGAATTTCGGCCAAAGAGTGATACCGCACTTGCTCGTCTCCAGCACACGCATTCGCACGCTGCCTCGACAATGGTTGAAATGACCAGATGAGATCATGGAGCGCACCGGGTTGCTGTGCAATCATCCGCTGCGCTACCTGCGCATTAGAGATGGTTGCTTCAATCTTTGCTCGATGACGAATGATGCGCTCGTCACGCATGAGCCGTTCCGCATCATCTGAAGTGAAGGCAGCAACGGCATCGATATCAAAGTTGTGAAATGCATCACGAAACCCGGGTCGACGTTTCAAGATGGTGATCCAACTCAGGCCAGCTTGGAAGCCCTCGAGGGAAAGCTTTTCGAAGAGTTTGTGATCGCCAAGTAGCTTCACACCCCACTCTTCATCGTGATAGCGAGCGTATTCAGAGTCATTTCCGACCCAGCCACAGCGAGCTAAACCGTCCCCACCAATTTCGAGATCGTTGTAAGCCATCTACTTGTATTCGATACCTTCGATATCCAGAAGCTGAATCTTGGTGGAAACCCCAGAACCACCTGAGTAGCCGGTGAGTTTGTTGTTGCCGGCAAGAATGCGGTGGCACGGAACAATAATCGGAACCGGGTTAGCTCCCACTGCGCCGCCCACAGCCCGAGCTGCCTTGGGATTACCGGCACGGGCCGCAAGATCACCATAAGAGGCGTGGCCGCCATAGGGGATGGCCAGAAGTTCATGCCAGATTGCCTGCTGAAACGGTGTTCCCACAAGTTTGACGGGAACATCAAAGTCTTTTCGTATGCCAGCGAAATATTCGCCCAGTTCCTTGGACGCTTGGGTGATGACAGCATCAGGGGTACCCGGACGCCCACCGTGCTGAAGGCGTCCGTGGGGAGTTCCTTCACCTTCAATACTCAGATAAGTGATGGCTTCACCATCACTGATCAGCTCGATGCGTCCGAGGGGGGAATCGATGGTGGCAAAGGTTGCGCTCATGTGCTGATTCTTTCAGAGCTGGAAGCAGAAGTGACGTAATTGAGATAGGACCGAGGAGATTGCCCGGTTTGGATGAAGATAATCCGTTCTAATTGCCGCGTGGAAATCGACAGTGCCAGGGCATGCTCTTTGATGGTGTGTGCAGGATGTTGCTGAGCAAGAATCACTAGCTGTGTCGTAACGAATTCATGGAAAGCCTGATGCGGGGCGATGAGCTGATCAGGTCTACATCGTTTACAGGGGCGTAAACCATGAACCTGGGCATCCTGCGTTGAGTTCAGATACACCACGTTTTCTGGCCGAGGGGTTCGTGAAGGGCACCCAAAACGGCAGTAGATTCCTGTCGTGGTCACTCCATAGAACTGTGGTGTGGGCATATCCTCATTCTGGCGCGAATATGCAGCCCAAGATATGTACTCGTGCGACATCTCATTCACAAAAAAGTGGGGGCGCCGCCTTATGCAGACGACGCCCCCAGTTGGGATACTGACATCGTGCGGATGATTTCGTCAACCTCCGCCAGAGTCAGAGTCTCAATGCTTAGACGATACGAGCACCCTCTTTGAGGACACCCTCTAGGATTTCACGCATTTCTGCGAACTCCTTGGGACCAATCGTCAGTGGTGGTGCAAGCTGAACAACGGGGTCTCCACGGTCATCTGCACGGCAGAACAGTCCTGCGTCATAGAGGGCCTTGGAGAGGAATCCACGGAGCAAACGCTCGGACTCGTCATCGTTGAAGGTTTCCTTGGTGGCCTTGTCCTTGACCAACTCAATGGCGAAGAAGTATCCATCACCACGAACGTCACCGACGATAGGAATGTCCAAGAGTTTCTCGAGCTCGGCACGGAACAGTGGCGAGTTGGTGCGCACGTTCTCGTTGAGCTTCTCTTCTTCGAAGATGTTGAGGTTTTCCAGAGCAACAGCTGCTGACACGGGGTGACCTGCGAAGGTGTAACCGTGAGGGAAGTAGCTTGTTCCCTTGGAGAAGGGCTCGTAGATCTTGTCGGAGATGATGGTTGCACCGATAGGGGAGTAACCACTGGTCATACCCTTGGCGCAAGTGATCATGTCGGGGACATAACCGTAGGCGTTGCAGGCAAACATTTCACCGATGCGACCGAAGGCACAAATAACCTCATCGGAAACCATGAGGACATCGTATTTGTCGCAGATTTCACGAACACGCTGCATGTATCCGGGGGGAGGAGCAAATGCACCACCGGAGTTCTGCACGGGCTCGAGGAAAACAGCTGCAACAGTGTCTGGACCTTCGAACTCAATCATTTCTTCAATGCGGTTAGCAGCCCACTGACCGAATGCGTACAGGTCATCACCGTGCTGTTCAGCGCGGTAGAAGTTGGTGTTGGGCACACGGAAGGTGGAAGGAACCAAAGGCTCGAACATTTCCTTCATCGCAGGGATACCTGTGATGGAGAGAGCACCCTGTGGGGTTCCGTGGTAAGCAACAGAGCGAGAAATCACCTTGTGCTTGGTGGGCTTACCCATTTTCTTCCAGTACTGCTTTGCCAGCTTGAACGCAGTTTCAACTGCTTCACCACCACCGGTGGAGAAGAAGACCTTGTTCAAATCGCCTGGTGCGTAGTCAGCGAGACGATCTGCGAGCTCAATTGCGGAAGGGTGTGCGTAAGACCAGATGGGGAAGAAGGCAAGTTCTTCAGCCTGCTTCGCTGCAGCCTCAGCCAAACGCTTGCGTCCGTGACCAGCCTGAACAACAAACAAGCCGGAGAGGCCGTCAATGTAGCTCTTGCCTTGGATGTCGGTGATCATGTGACCGTCACCCTTGACGATGATGGGCACACCGTTCTCGTGCATCACTGACTGACGAGTGAAGTGCATCCAGAGGTGATCGTTGGCCTTCTTCTGAAGGTCCTTGTTGTTGTATACCGGTGCGGTGTAGGGCTTATCTGCCGATACATGCGCTGCGGGTGCAGCCACGTGTGCTGCTTCTTTTTTCTTCCGTGATGTGAATAACGGCATTTTTTATCGCGTTCCCCAGTTGTATAACTGTTTGTGGAGCTTGAGATAAACGAAGGTTTCGGTTGAAACAACGCCCTCAAGCTTTCGGATCTGCTCATTCAGAAGATTGATCAAATCATCATCTGATTCGCAGACAACTTCAGCCATGATGTCGAATGATCCTGCCGTGAGAACGACGTAATCTACAGACTCCATGGCAGCTAATTGGTCAGCAATTGCTCGGGTGTCCCCGGAGCAGCGCAATCCAATCATTGCTTGACGGTAGAACCCCAATTGCATGGGGTCTGTCACAGCGACGACCTGCATAACGCCAGCGTCGGTGAGCTTTTGGACTCGTTGGCGCACAGCTGCTTCAGATAGACCGACAGCCTTACCGATTTCGGCATAAGACCTACGGCCGTCTTCCTGCAGCTGCTCAATGATGGCCTTGGAGACCTCATCAAGTTGTGCGTTACGAGTCTTAGAGTTCATGGGGTTGATTCTGGCACTAAAAAGTGGCTGTGGCAAGTGAAACCGCAGAATTGTCAACCCAAAACTACGAAATCCACAGAATTACCCTTTATTTACTATCGGTATTCGTCATATGCTGTGTTTATGAGTGCACACACTTTCACTAACTTTGTAAATGGCAAATTCGTTGAATCGAGCTCGGATGAGCGCCTCGAGATTCTGAACCCGGCGACCGAAGAGGTTTATGCGACCAGTCCGGTCTCCAACGAGAAAGATGTTGCAGACGCTTACAGCGCCGCGGCAACAGCATTCGAAAGCTGGGGCGAGACAACCCCGAGTGAGCGTTCGCTCGCGCTCTTTCGCATAGCCGATGCCATGGAAGCTCGCGCACGTGAGTTCGCCGAGGTCGAGTCCAAGGACACCGGTAAGCCACTCGAGACACTCGTGGAATACGAGATCATGCCTTCGGTTGATCAGATTCGTTTCTTTGCCACTGCAGCCCGCCATCTCGAAGGCAAGTCTGCCGGCGAATACATGGCCGACCACACCTCCATGATTCGCCGTGAACCTATCGGTGTTATAGGTCAAGTCACTCCCTGGAATTATCCGCTGAACATGGCGGTGTGGAAGTTTGCTCCTGCTATCGCCGCTGGAAACACCATCGTGCTCAAGCCTTCTGACACCACCCCAGCCTCCACCATGTTGTTGGCTGAGATGGCCTCAGAGTTCCTTCCTGCCGGTGTATTCAATGCAGTGATGGGAAGCCGCGAAACTGGTAAAGCCATGGTGGAGAACAAGATTCCACAAATGATCTCCATCACCGGTTCTGTTCGTGCCGGAATGGAAGTAGCGAAAAGCGCAGCGACGGACCTCAAGCGCGTTCACCTTGAACTCGGTGGCAAGGCGCCCGTCATCGTCTTCGACGATGCTGATATTCCTTCAGCGGTCGAAGGAATTGTTGGTGCAGGCTACTTCAACGCTGGCCAGGACTGCACGGCAGCAACTCGTCTACTCGTGCAAGAGGGTATCTACGAAGAATTCTTGGCAGAGCTGGTGAAATATGCACGAGCCAATGCAATTACTGGTTCACCACTAGACGCCAACACCATGTTTGGCCCTGTCAACAATGTGAACCAGCTTGCTCAGGTTCAAGGCTTCATTGAGCGCCTGCCTGATAACGCGGTCATTGAATTAGGTGGTCAACGCCAGGGAGATCAGGGTTACTTCCACGAAGCAACCATCATTTCTGGTCTCAAGCAAACCGACGAAGCTATCCAGAACGAAATCTTCGGGCCCGTGATGACCGTGCAGAAGTTCACCGATGAAGCACAGGCACTCACCTGGGCAAACGACGTGAACTACGCACTCGCATCCTCGGTGTGGACCCAAAACCACGGCCGTGCCATGCGCATGGCGAAGAAACTCGACTTTGGTTGTGTGTGGATAAACACCCACATCCCCATCGTTGCTGAAATGCCTCACGGTGGTTTCAAGCACTCCGGTTACGGTAAAGACCTCTCTGGATATGGCTTTGACGACTACACCCGCATTAAGCACGTGATGAGTTACATCGGAGACTAAGCCGGAGAGATACCCAGGTTGATACCTGCACGAGACGGCCCGCTGTGAGCAATCACGCGGGCTAACTCGTTAATGGCCTGTGCTGCTGGGTCTGCAGGGTGGGAAAGGACGATAGGGATACCCTCATCTCCGCCTTCACGCAAACTCAAGCTCAGCGGAATTCGAGCCAGAACTTCTACTGCTTTGTCTTGGCCAATGCTCAGCTCGAGGGCAACAGTATCGGCACCTCCCTGACCAAAAAGCGCTAGTGCTGAACCATCCGGTAACACTAACGGGCCCATGTTCTCCACCACGCCCAGGATGCGCTGGCCGGTCTGGCGTGCAACGACGCCTGCCCGCACGGCAACCTCACTGGCGGCACTTTGCCCCGTTGTCACCACGAGCACTTCGGCATTAGGCAATTGCTGTCCTACGGTGATCGCCACATCACCGGTTCCGGGAGGTAGATCTAACAACAAGAAGTCGAGGTCGCCAAAGTACACATCGGTGAGGAATTGCGTGATGGTGCGCTGCAACATCGGTCCACGCCAAGCAACAGCCGCATTGGCGTTCTCGACGAACATGCCAATGCTGATGACCTTCACTTCGTGACCCACGGGGGGAACAATCATGTCATCGAGTCGCGTGGGTTTAGTAGCGACTCCGTTGGGTGCTAGACCCATTAACGCAGGTATTGAAAAACCATAGACATCAGCATCCAAGATGCCCACACGGAAACCTTGCTGAGCCAGTGCGACAGCTAGGTTCGCTGTGAGGGTTGATTTGCCCACGCCACCTTTTCCGCTGGTGACCGCAATGACCCGCGTGAGTGTGCCGGGGCCGAACGGGTTCTGCTTGGGACCACCGGGACGAAGCTTTGTCAGGAGTTCGGCACGCTGCTCAGCGGTCATCACCTGAACATAAACAACAACCTCGCTAACACCGCTGACACTGGCTGCAGCAGCACGAACATCGCTTTCGATTTTCTGTGCTGCCGGGCAGCCAGAGATGGTCAGTCGAACCTCAACAGTGGCAACGCCATCCTCGGCACTAACAGCACCAATCATTCCCAACTCTGCCAAGCTGCGCCGAAGCTCGGGATCAATGACTGATCCCGCAGCTTCGCGAACAGCGTTGGAGAGGTTAGTCACGTGCTATTTGGATGTGCGTGAAGCTGGACGAGTCGCTGGCTTAGCTGGAGCTTTCTTGGCTGCAGGCTTGGCAGGAGTTTTGGCAACTGGTTTGGCAGTGGAAGGAGCTTCTTCCTTCTCCAGCTCTTCCAGTAGAGATCGAAGTTCAGCTTTGATGAAGTCCTTGGTTGCCACATCCTTCATGGCAAGGCGCAGTGCAACAACCTCGCGAGCAAGGTATTCGGTGTCAGCAAGATTACGCTCAGCGCGCTGACGGTCTTGCTCGAACTGCACGCGGTCACGGTCATCTTGACGGTTCTGTGCAAGCAGAATCATCGGTGCTGCATAGGAGGCCTGCAGCGACAGAATCAGTGTCAGAGCGGTGAAGCCAATTGCATAGGAGTCAAAACGCCATGCAGGCGGTGCAAACGTGTTAAAGCCCATCCAAACAATGGCGAAGATGGTGAGGCCCAGCAAAAACCAAGGCGTTCCCATTCCGCGAGCGATTGCTTCGGTAAAGCGGCCAAAACGGTCGCGAGATCGGTTGGGGCGTGGGTTGAGCGCGCTGAAGCCTTTGGGGGAGTCGAAGCTTTCATCGTGACGGTTGAATCGTGCCATGTCAGCCCCTCCTTCCTCGGCTTGCGGGCTTAGCTGCAGAAGCAGCGGTCTTCTTTACTGGACGCTTTTTGGGCGTGCGTTTATTGGGCGTTGCATCTGTATCGTCATCGTCGTGGCTACGCCAGTCATCTGGCAACAAGTAGTCAAGAACGTCATCAACGGTCACCACACCAACTAGGCGGTGGTTTTCGTCAATAACTGGGACAGAAACCAGGTTGTAGCTGGCCAAAATACGTGACACTTCAGGTGCTGGAGTATCTACTGAGATTGGCTCAAGTCCAGGATCAATCAGAGCCCCCAGGCGCTCATGTGGGGGATAGCGCAGCATGCGTTGGAAGTGCACCATTCCTAGGAATCGACCGGTGGGTGCTTCATACGGGGGCAAGGTAATGCAGACTGCCGCTGCCAAAGCAGGGGCAGTCTCATTGCGGCGAATCATGGCCAAACCTTCAGCGACAGTGGATTCAGCAGAGAGGATGATGGGCTCAGGCGTCATCAAACCACCGGCAGTGTCAGCACCAAAGCTCAGCAGAAGACGAACGTCATCTGCTTCTTCAGGTTCCATCAGTTCAAGGAGGTGTTCACCACGTTCTTCAGGTAACTGCGCAATGAGGTCGGCAGCATCGTCTGGTTCCATCTCGTCGAGAACGTCCGCAGCGCGTTCGTCGTCGAGTTGGGCCATGATCTCGACCTGGTCGCTTTCATCCATCTCTTCAAGGACGTCAGCAAGACGGTCATCTGGAAGTTCTTCAGCAACCTCGAGCATGCGCTCCTGGGGAAGATCCAGCAAGGTTGTTGCCAAGTCAGCAGGACGCAGCTCCGAGTAAGACGCAATCAGTGCTTCAGCTGATTGTGATTCACCGTCGTTGGTTTTCTCGGTAACGAGAGACCAGGGAACAAGTGCGGTGGGGCCTTTAGCAAACGGAGCACCGCTTTGACGAGGACGGCGAACAAACAGCTGGTTGATTTCCCATTCGCCTGGACCAGTTTCTTCAATCGAGGCGTCCTCGATGATTCCCTCACCAGAGCCGTCATTGAAAGTGACCTTGCGGCCTAAGAATTCTGCCAGGAGGCGAACTTCACCGCCGCGTTGTTCAAACTTGCGGTCAGAAATAGGGCCTGTGGTGATGACCTGTCCACTGCCGATGCTGGAAACACGACCGATGGATATAAAGACACGACGCTTGCCGGGCAGCTCAGCGAGCAAACCCACTACGCGGGGGGCATTGTCTTTGCGGTAGACCACGAGGACATCACGAATACGACCCAGGCGGTCACCCGCGGGGTCGAATACGCCACTACCTGTCAGGCGCGCAACAAATACTCGTGTTCCAGTCACGTCTCTAACTTACCCGTTAAGGCCTGTTTGCGCCCCTTGAGAAGCGCAAACAGGTGGTGAATTCTGCGTCTAGATCAGTGCATCACTGAGGTGGTTGGGGGTTCCAAAACGGTGCGCTGTGATGCTCACTGCTTGCTCTCGGAGGAAGGGCAACATTTCAACTCGGCCTGCTAACAACACTGGCCCGGCATAGACAGCAAGGTCGGGCCGGCCATTGGTAGCTGCGGTCACCTGCGCTGCGCTGCCACCGATGAGGCGAATTCGGGCGTTAGTGAGGTCTGTTTCTGCCAAACTGGCCAGCCAGGACTGGTCTGATCGTTGGTCAACACGGATACCTGTTGCCTGCAATGCCCACAGGTATTTCTCACCCAATGAGGTGGGAACTGAAATGGTGAAGTCTGATTCGGCACGCAACGCAGCCAGTACAACACGGAAGAGTTCTACCGGGTTACCTTGCTCCATCAGACGAATCTTGGTGGGAACACTGCGGTAGCGGAACACATTGCGCTCGACGCCGAGTTGGGAAACATCAATTGCTTCGCCGAATTCGGTAGCCCAGGCGAACTGATCAAGGCTTGCCGCTTGGCGAATCCAAGAGAGTTCACCACCGCTGAGGGTTTCAGAACGCTCAATAGCATCGATGAGAGTGTTGACGAACTTGGAAACCGGAGCAATACCAATGTCTTGCGTGGGGGCAATTTCCCAGTTACCTAAGCCCATGAGGTAGTTTGGTCCACCAGCTTTTGTACCTGCTCCCACAGCGGATTTCTTCCAACCGCCAAAGGGCTGTCGTTGCACAATTGCGCCAGTTGTTCCGCGGTTGACGTAGAGGTTTCCGGCTTGGATGTTCTCCAGCCAGAGCCCAATCTCATCTGAGTTGAGGGAGTGCAAGCCTGAGGTAAGTCCGTAATCGATGGCGTTGACCATGTCGATGGCTTCTTCCAGGGTTTTTGCCGTCATGATTCCAAGAACGGGGCCGAAGTATTCAGTCAGGTGGTATTCACTGCCGGGTTTGACGCCATCACGCACACCTGGAGACCAGAGTTTGCCTGAGTCGTCCAGCTGTGTGGGCTCAACGAGCCACTTCTCGCCCTTGCCTACGGAGGTCAATGCGGAGAGCAGTTTGCCCTTGGCGGGTTCAATGATGGGTCCCATCTGGGTGTTGGCATCGTGGGGGTAGCCAACCTTGAGGCTGGCAACACCGTCAAGGAGTTGGTTGCGGAATCGCTGCGAAGTGGCCACAGAACCAACAAGGATCACCAAGGATGCTGCAGAACACTTCTGGCCGGCGTGACCAAAGGCAGAGTAAATGACATCTTTTGCCGCCAAGTCGAGGTCTGCGCTCGGGGTAACAATGATGGCGTTCTTCCCGCTGGTTTCAGCCAGTAGCGGCAGATCATTGCGTAGTGAACGGAACAGCTCAGCAGTTTCGTAACCTCCGGTGAGGATTACACGGTCCACGCGAGGATCCGAGACCAGCTTGCTGCCGAGTGAACGATCGCCCATGTTGACCAGTTGGAGAGCATCACGAGGAACACCTGCTTCCCAAAGAGCCTCCACCATGACCGCACCACAACGGCGTGCCTGTGCTGCAGGCTTGATAATCACAGGGGATCCTGCGGCCAAAGCTGCCAATGTCGAGCCTGCCGGGATCGCGACTGGGAAGTTCCATGGTGGGGTGACCACGGTCAATCCGGCAGGAACAAAACTTGCACCCGAGATGCGCTCAAGCTTCTTTGCCTGCTCAGCGTAATAGTGAGCAAAGTCAATAGCCTCGGTTACTTCAGGGTCGGACTGGTCGAGAGTCTTCCCTGTTTCACTAGCAGCAACCTCCATCAGTTCTGCCCGGCGTGCTTCAAGAACTTCACCTGCACGGTGAAGGATCTCAGCACGCTCCGTTGCAGACTTCTGACGCCAGCTCGCGCCAGTGCCGGTCGCTGTTGCAAAAACCTGCTCAAGCTGTGCTTCGGTGGTGATGGTGTGCTGAGCAACAGTCTCATTGCCCAGCTGCGAAGTAGCAATACGAGAAAGAATTCCATCACCCCAGGCGCGGTTGGCAGCAATGGCGGGATCAGTGTCGGCTGCGTTTTTGAACGAGTCGGTAGGCATGGGTTCGGCAGGCTTGGTGCGGTCTTGCACGCGGTGGGAGGCAGGAACGCTGTCATCGAGCTCTGCAAGCGAGTTTAAGAAACGGGTCCTTTCACGTTCGAACAACGCTTCATTAGCTGCAAGTTCAAACACGGCAGACATGAAGTTGTCCTGTGATGCGCCCTCTTCGAGACGACGAATCAGGTAGGCAATGGCGACATCAAACTCTGCGGGATGGACTACTGGCGTGTAGAGCAAAAGTCCACCGACGTCTTTCTTGACGGCTTCAGCTTGTCCCTGAGCCATACCCAGCAACATTTCGAATTCGATTCCCGACTGCACGCCACGCTTGTTTGCCAAAAGCCAGGAGTAGGCAACATCAAAGAGGTTGTGGCCGGCAACACCAATGCGGACATTCTGAATACGGTCTGGGTGTAGGGCGTAGTTGATGACGCGCTTGTAGTTGGTGTCGCTGTCTTGCTTGGTGTGCCAGGTCGCCAGAGGCCAGTCGTGCAGTGCTGCCTCAACACGTTCCATAGGGAGGTTGGCTCCCTTTACAACACGAACCTTAATGCCGGCACCGCCGCGTGCGCGGCGTGCAGCAGACCACTCTTGGAGCTGCATCATGGCGGCAAGGGCGTCTGGCAGGTATGCCTGGAGCACGATGCCTGCCTCGAGGTTCAATAGTTCAGGACGATCGAGGATGCGGGTGAACACCGCGATGGTGATGTCGAGATCCTTGAACTCTTCCATGTCCAGGTTGATGAACTTCGGAGTGGGGCTTTCTGCGGCGAGGTGGAACAGGGGGAGCAAGCGCTCAACCACATGCTCAACGTCCTGCTCAAATGCCCAGGCTGAGTGTGGTGCAACAGTGGAAGAAACTTTGATGGAAACGTAGTCGACATCATCGCGAGCCAGAAGTGCCCGTGTGCCTTCCAAACGGCGTGCTGCTTCGCGCTCGCCGAGGACGGCTTCACCGAGCAGGTTGACGTTGAGGCGAATGCCTGGCTTGCGAAGCTTGGCAATAGCTCCACCGAGTTTGGCGTCGGTGGCGTCCACGATGAGGTGACCAACCATGTTGCGCAGCACCTTGCGTGAGATAGGAATAACTACACCAGGCATCAGGGGGGCGAATGCACCACCAAGGCGCACTGCTGCCCGCATATACCACGGCAGGAAGCCAGGTACTTTGGGGGCAAGTTCACGTAGGTTATGTGCTGCAACCTTGAGATCTTCGGGGCGAACAACACCATCGACGAAGCCCACGGTGAAGGCCAGACCGGTGGGATCTTTCAAGACGCCCGCTAACATCACGGCACTGGAATCAACAGGGAAACCTTGTGCTTCGGTCAACCATTTGCGAACAAGAGCGATGGAATCGTTGGCCAGTTCAGGGGAGTATGCATCAGCGGTCATGTGTATAGTCTGGCGGGCAAAAGACTTTAGATAAAGCGCACATTTATTACTATTACTCATTAGAATTACTTAACTATTGAGAGGTGCTCATGCTCGATCTTCGAAGACTGCGTCTGCTGCGAGAGGTTAAGTTGCGTGGCACCCTTGCCGAGGTGGCTGAGGCCCTCAACTACAGCCCTTCAGCGGTGTCCCAGCAACTTGCTCTTTTGGAGAAAGAAGTCGGCGTCCCCTTGCTGCGCAAGAGTGGACGCAGAGTATCTCTCACGCCTCAAGCCGAGATTCTCGTGGCCCATACCTCGACAGTTCTCGAAGTACTCGAACAGGCTGAAGCTGAAGTCACGACCTCACTGGAGCGACCTGCAGGCATCGTTCGATTGGCTGTGTTCCAGTCTGCTGCTTTGGCATTGCTGCCCGATGCTCTGACCTTGGTGCGCCAGGAGTATCCCGAAATGCGCCTGGAAGTAACACAACAAGAACCAGAGGCTGCCTTGCATGCAACTTGGACGAGAGACTTTGATCTCGTCATTGCTGAGCAATACCCCGGTCATGCAGCACCTCGTCACCCTGAACTTGATCGTGTGGATTTGACCACAGATCCAATTCGATTGGGTGTTTCCAGAAAACTCGTCGACGAGTATCACATTAAGAACTTGGCTGACACCGCAGGGCTTCCCTGGGTGATGGAGCCTCGGGGAACGGCATCGCGTCACTGGGCAGAACAAGCCTGCCGCCAGGCAGGTTTTGAACCAGATGTGCAGTTTGAAACTGCCGATATTCAAGCCCACATTCGTTTGGTGGAGTCTGGCAATGCCGTTGCACTACTCACAGGTCTTGCCTGGGTAGGTCGCAAGGTGACCGTTGATCTCATTGATCTTCCCGGCAACCCGCGCAGAACAGTCTTCACTGCAGCCCGACGAGCAAGTGTCGGAAGCCCCGCAATCCAAGTCTGTCGGGATGTTCTCTCAAGAACTGCAGAACTGGTTAACCCTGCCGCACGTTAACCGGAGACTTCCACGCCCACCACAGCAGCAGCAGCTGCAATGGCAGACGCACAAACGCAATAACAGTCAACACGGTGTCCCCAGCCCCGATCGTGCTGAAGGCAAACCAAATATTGGCAGGCCAAATAGCCAGAAGTGTTAATACCGTAACCGTCGGTGCCCACCGTGCTCTGAGCAGAAGGCCGACAACACACACCAGCTCCACCACACCACTGACATAGACAACACCGAGGTTGACTCCTTCACCCAATTCAGGTGGCATCAACCACAGAAATCCTTGAGGCGTGACAAGGTGGAGAAAACCGCTGAGTCCTAACAGCGCAATGACTATCCAACTACCTACACCGCGCTTATTCATGGTTACTTCCGTTTCTTTTTCGCCAGAGCCTCAGCTTTGAGTTGTGCAGCTTTAGCAGCCTTGGTTGCAGCGACATGAGGGGCTAGCCATGCCTCAACATCATCTGCTGTTCTCGGAAGTGCAATCGTGAGGTTTTCCGCACCGGTGGCTGTCACCAAAATATCGTCCTCGATGCGCACACCAATTCCACGGTATTCCTCGGGGACGGTGAGGTCATCGGGCTGGAAGTACAGTCCAGGCTCAATCGTGAAGATCATGCCTTCCTTCACGATGCCGTCCATATACATCTCGCGACGTGCTTGAGCACAGTCGTGAACATCAATACCGAGGTGGTGGCTGGTGCCATGGACCATGTAGCGGCGGTGATGCTGGTTCTCAGGAAGAAGTGCCTCTTCAACTGTGACAGGAAGAAGGCCCCACTCTGCAGTTTTACGAGCGATCACTGCCATCGCTGTGTTGTGAACATCACGGAAAGTAATCCCCGGCTTCACAATGGCGAAGGCAGCATCAGCTGCCTCACGCACAGCTTCATAAACTTTGCGCTGAACCGGGGTAAACGTGCCGCTAACAGGCAGAGTTCGTGTCACATCTGCGGTGTAATAGCTATCGCGTTCAACTCCTGCATCAATCAGGATGAGGTCACCCTCATTGACGACACCGTCGTTAGTGACCCAGTGCAAGATGCAGGCGTGAGCGCCACTGGCGGCAATAGTGCCGTAACCAACGCCATTGCCCTCCAAGCGTGCACGTGAAGCAAAAGCTCCCTCGACTAGGCGTTCACCACGTACATTCCCAGCAAGAGCTGGAAGAACACGAGCAATATCTGCAAATCCACGAACGCTGGAGGCGACTGCCTCACGCATTTCTGCTATCTCAAACTCATCCTTGACCAGGCGCATTTCTGAAAGGTCGCGAGCAAGATCTTCAGGAATCTCTGTAACCGCTTTATCTGCTTCAGGGAGTTCATCAAGGTGCTTGGTTGACATACCTAGGTCACCGGCGACCTGAGCTAAAGAAGGCCGTGGGCCTATCCAAAACTCACCAATGTCGCTGTTGGCATAAAACTCATCCGAGTCACGACCGGCGCGCTCGCGGAAATACAAGGTTGATGTGTGACCATTCGCAGTGGGTTCCATCACAAGTACTGAATCTGGTTCTGAATCTGAACCCCAGCCGGTAAGCCAACTAAATGCTGAATCGGCGCGGAAAGGATAGAAGGTGTCATTACTGCGCCGTTTCATGGGGCCGGCGGGAATAACAATGCGCTTTCCCGGGTGAGCTTGACTCAGTGCCTTACGACGCGCAGCGGCATATGAGGCCTGTTCACGCGGCGAGGGAATCTGCTCTTGTCGATCTGCCCAGTTGCTTCCGATGTATTTCTGGAAAGTATCCGATGCCGGAGTTGTTGACCTGTTTTCGGTGCCGAGGGGGGCTTCGTGCTGGGCATCTTCCGCGTTCATGCTTCTAGTCTGTCATCGTCAGTCGGGAAAAGTCTCAGCTTGTCCTCAGCCAGGCATAGAGTGAAAGGGTGGAAGCATTTTTACGAGCTCAAAGTCCTATCGACTTGCACCTCCACAGCAATGTCTCGGATGGCACAGGCTCTCCATCTGAGGTGGTGCGCGAGGCACACGCCGCTGGTGTGCGCACCATGGCGTTGACAGATCACGACACTACTGCTGGTTGGGATGAAGCGCGTGAAGAGTGCCTGGATTTGGGAATGACTTTCATCCCAGGTATGGAGTTCACCTCTCGTATTGAACATGGCAGCATCCACATCTTGGCGTATCTTTTCGACCCCAACTATGCGCCTTTAGTTGAGGAGCTCAAGAAGCTCCAGAGCGACCGCGAAAATCGTCTGCGCCAAATGACAGAAAACGTTTCCGCGGACTACGACATCACCTGGGAACATGTGCTGGAGCAAGTCTCAGCCTCAGGGAAGTCTGTGGGTCGCCCCCACCTTGCTGATGCATTGGTTGCTCGAGGGATTATTTCTGAACGCAGTGAGGCATTCTCAGGAATTCTCTCCAAAGACGGGCCGTACTACGTCTCCCAATATGCCCTTGACCCTGTCTCTGCCGTGAAACTGATTAGAGCTGCCGGGGGTGTTCCTGTGATGGCTCACCCCACCACGAAGGGGCGTGTAGCTCCAATGGAATACATTGATCGCCTTATCGATGCAGGCCTCGGCGGTTACGAAATAGATCACCGAGAGAATATGGAACCGGGGAAAACTATCCTGCGGGAACTCTGTCTGGAGCGCGGTCTGATAATCACCGGCTCCAGTGACTACCACGGAACGGGCAAACCCAACCAGCCAGGAGAAAACACAACAACTCCAGAGATGCTTGCCAAAATTATTGAGCAGGGAACAGGTTCCGAACCGAGCTACCCTGCGTAGAAGGCGGACTTGCCCTTGACCTCAGCCGCAATGCTGGAAATGTTTCCATCGCCATACGACGCAATAACTTCAGTAATCACAACTTGATAGCCTTCGTACCAGCGACTGACCTTTCCTTTGGCGTCGCGGTGATCGCCAAAGCGGGCCAGTTTGGTTAGGGCCTCTTTGGTTTCGAAATAGTAGATCGAGTTCGTAACCCTGGTATCAGGTTTGACCCACTTTTCCACTCCAAGAAAGCCAGGAAGAGCTGCGACGTATTCCTCAATGGAGTCATCGAGGCGGTAGAACTCTTCGTCGTAGGTTCCTGGATTGAATATGAATTGAACAGCGAACATCAGCTAGCTTCCACATAGAGTGAACAGTATGTCCAATCACAGTAGCGCGGCCCACAGCCAGTCGCCTGTTGTTAGTAAAGATACCTTTGGGCATAAATACGCTGGACTCATTTTTGGCTTCATCGGTATTGCCTCGTTCTCCTTCTCTTTGCCTATGACAAAGATTGCTCTGCTTGGATTCCCCCCGGTCTTTCTGGGTGCTGGCCGGGCAGCAGTTGCGGCAGGTATTGCTGCGGTTGTCTTAGCGGTGACGCGCACTGCACTTCCACGTGGAATGCAATGGGTTCGATTGGGCGTTGTTGCACTCGGGGTTGTTGTGGGTTTTCCCTTTTTTACCTCATTCGCACTTGAGCATGCGCCTGCGTCCCACGGTGCAGTAGTGATTGGCTTACTACCGGCAGCAACGGCTGTTGCTGCTGTTATTCGTGGCAAAGAACGCCCTTCGAAAACCTTCTGGGCTGCTTCCATCCTGGGAGCAATTGCCGTCGTCGTGTTCTCTGGTCTCAGCTCTGGAGCGCAATTCCATCTTGAACTTGGAGATATCTATTTCCTTGCAGCAGTCGTGTGTGCCGCTATCGGCTATGCCGAGGGAGGCATGCTTTCGCGTGAAATTGGATCGTGGCAAACCATTAGTTGGGCACTGATTGTGGCATTGCCTGTGATGTTGCCTATGGCATTCACAAGCGTCTCTGGTTTGGAGTGGGCACGTGTTCCTGCTTTAGCTTGGCTGGGGTTTGCCTATATTGCGGTGATCTCGATGTATCTAGGATTTTTTGCATGGTATCGAGGTCTCGCAATTGGGCCCATGGCATCAGTGAGCCAAATACAGTTGCTACAACCGCTGTTGACGATTTTGTGGGCAGCACTATTTTTTGGCGAGAGTGTTGGTTTTGCTGAATGGATTGCTGCCGCTGCGGTTATTGCCTGCGCGGGTGTTGCGGTACGTGCTCGGGTAAAAACAGCGAGCACGAGATAGCTACCAGTTAATCCAGCCGAATTTCCCTGCACCCGCAGCAATAATGATGCAATATACGGCAAAGAAGACAGCCACAACACCAAGGATTTTGAACTGGTGATCCATCGTGAAACGGAACATCTTATCCAGCAGTTCTTCGGCTTTTTCGCCCCGGATAAGTCTCCAGATTGGGGGCAAAATAACCCCAATAAGTGCGATGAGATAGACCAGAAGCGCGGTGGGAATTTTGAACCAAATATCCACCTTGCTTGCCGCAATGTCATGAAGGGCAGGAATTAGCAACGCAAAACTGGTGACATCTTTGATGCTCAAAGCAAAAGCAACACCGAAAAAGGTGATGGGGCGGGCTTTGTTCAGACCCGCCGTGAGACGCATTTCGGAACTCTTGGCAAGTTCAGGGTGAGGCATAAATAACCACGTTGCCGAGGCGCCGAGAATGATGCCAATAATGAGCCAAATTGCGCCACCGAGTGGAGAATCTTGGCCACGGTTATCGGCAGGCAAAGAGGCAAAACCAAAGAGCAGAAGAGAAATGGCCAGTGCGAATGCGAGGCCGGCACCTGTTGCTGTCGCGATTGTTCGAGACACCCATCGTGGTGAAACTGCAGCAACGAGCTGAAGACCAAATAGAGATGGGGTGAACGCGGCTCCAATGGCCAGTGGAATTACTCGGAAAAGTAATTCAATTTCATCTTTGCCCATAAAACTCAGCCCTGTGTTGAGCCCAAACCTGGGCCGCGGCGACGGGTGCGATTGCGTGTGCGTGAGGGGTTGTTGCCGTCATGATGTTCATCCCCACGACCATCGTGTGCGCCACCGGCAACACCGTGACTGCCCTCAGGGCTGACGTGCTTTGGCGGGTTATTGGTGCGACGACGCTGGCGATCGCCACCAGATTTCTGCCCACTCTCACGATCGCGCTGGCGACCGGTGTGCCCCTCGGGGGTCTTGGTGGGAGGAGTGGACTTGAGTCGGCCCTTCGCATCTGCAGGGATGTTGAGGTCGGTGTAGAGGTGTGGTGACGACGAGTACGTCTCAGTGGGTTCAGGTTGACCAAACTCGAGAGCTTTGTTAATCAGTGACCATTTGTGCAGGTCTTCCCAGTCCACGAATGTAACAGCGGTACCGGTTTTACCCGCGCGGCCAGTACGGCCTGCGCGGTGCAAATAGGTCTGGTCTTCATCCGGGATGGTGTGGTTGATCACGTGGGTTACGTCGTCCACATCAATACCGCGAGCGGCAACGTCGGTAGCAATCAGAATGTCTTTTTTACCTGACTTGAACTGAGCCATGCCCCTTTCGCGCTGTTCCTGATTGAGGTCACCGTGCACCGCTACAGCGGGGAAGCCACGATCGGTCAGTTCTTCAACCAAGCGTGAGGCTGCACGCTTTGTGCGAGTGAAGATGACGGTCTTGCCGCGGCCTTCTGCCTGCAGAATGCGGGCAATAACCTCATCTTTGTCCATGTTGTGGGCACGATAGATGACGTGTTTGATGTTGGCTTGGGTAAGGCCTTCATCTGGATCAGTTGCACGAATGTGGATGGGGCTATTCATGAATCGACGAGCCAGGGCGACGATGGGCCCGGGCATCGTCGCCGAGAAGAGCATGGTGTGACGCTTGGGAGGGGTCTGCGAGAAGATTTTCTCGATGTCTGCCAAAAAACCAAGGTCTAGCATCTTGTCAGCTTCATCGAGAACGATTTCTTGAATTTCAGAAAGGTTCAGCAAGCGCTGGTTGGCGAGGTCGAGCAAACGTCCCGGGGTTCCCACCACAATCTGGGCACCTGCCTTGAGCTGTTCAACCTGGCCCTCATAGGACTTGCCTCCGTAGATGGAGACAACCTTAGTTTCCCGGTTGGAGGTGGCCAGTTCCATGTCTTCAGCTACCTGAACACACAATTCACGGGTGGGTACAACAACGAGCACCTTCACGCCGGGGCCAGGGTTCGTTCCAAGGCGTTGAATAATTGGCAAACCAAAACCGAAGGTCTTTCCGGTACCAGTTTTTGCCTGGCCAATAATGTCTTGGCCGCCCAAAGCAAGAGGGATGGTTTGTTCTTGAATAGGGAATGGTTCAACGATTCCCCTAGAAGCCAACGCCTCAACAATGTCAGCGTCAATATTTAAGTCTGCAAAAGTCACGTGTGTGCCTGTCGTGTAAAAGGTTCTACGCCTTTATATTCGTCACCCAGGCGTAGGGCTACCGATCCGATGCCGGTAGCGACCCTCTAAGCCTATCGGCGTCTCGCTCATATGCTCGCAAGGGAATAGGCTTGATATGTGGTCTTTTCATGGTTTGGTCTTCGCAAGCGACGTGTCGTTGCCCCTACCCTCAAACCTCGTCAAGAGAAGGTTGAGCGTGAAGACAAGGTAGATCTCTCCGATATGACCCCTGATGTGGTGCCATATTTGGGACAGGTCGCCTATTTTGAACTCGCAGTTTTTGAATCTCTCACTCGTGCAGTGACTGCAGCTCCCACCTTGGAAGCTAAAGAGGGTCTCAGTGCTGCTGCGGGAGAAGTGTTGGCCAAACATCACGGTTTGGTTGCTGAGCTTCGTAAGAAAAAGGTTGATCCAGCTGGGGCGATGGCCCCCTTTGCTCCAGCGATCGACACCTTTGAAGAACTCACCTCAGGGCGTAACTGGTATGAAATGCTCCTGGGTGTCTATCTCACTGCAGGTTTTCTGGATGATTTTTTTGTTCGATTAGTTTCAGGTCTCCCCAAAGCATTACGTCCGCGCGTTGAGGAAATTCTTGAAACGGACCGAACTGCTGACGTGATCGTGAATCTGCTCAAAGAAGGCATCGCTGCAGATCCCAAGCTTGCTTCACAATTGGCTCTGTGGGGACGTCGTCTTGTGGGAGATACTCAGCTTGTTGCTCGCTCTGCACTGCATCTTTCCGGAAACCGCGATGACGACGAGCAGCGTCTTGAACCAGTGTTTACAGATCTCATTGCCGCGCATTCGCGCCGCATGGATGAATTAGGGCTTACTGCCTAAGAAAAGTTGGTGCTAGCCAACGAAGCCGATTCGGCGAGACTGGTCTGATCCCACCTCAACAAACGCAATGTTTGCTGAGGAGACGAGGTAAACCTTGCCCTTTTCATCAGAAAGCTTGAGCAGGGGAGTCTTGCCGGTGAGAGCATCAGCAACGAGTGCTTCAACCTCTGAAACAGAAGAATTGGTCTCCAAGCCGATTTCGCGGGAAGTGTTGATCATGCCGATGCGAATTTCCATGAGAAGACCTTTCTGATAACGAACAAGCCAACACTATGACATAAGCAGAGTGAGCCAAAGCTGGAAGGGCCTGCTTTCGCCAATAGAGTAACTGCCACAACATTATTTGGGCCCGTAAGATAAGCGTTATGTCAACTGCTTCTGCTCATCAGGGCGGCATTCTCTCCGGCTTGAGAGTGCTTGATTTCTCTCGAGTACTCGCTGGCCCCTATGCGACGATGACCTTGGCAGACTTTGGTGCTGATGTCATCAAAGTTGAAAGCGACAGTGGCGATGACACTAGGGCATGGTTGCCCCCAGCTGATGAGCAAGGTGTCTCCACCTATTTTTCGAGCGTGAACCGCAACAAGCGTTCGGTTGTGATTGATTTGCGCACTGAAGAAGGATACGCACAAGTTACTGAACTTCTTGCCACTGCGGATGTCGTGATTGAAAATTTCCGTCCCGGTGTGATGACCAAATTGGGGTTGGACTTTGACCAGGCGCGAAAGATAAACCCAGGACTTATTTATTGCTCCATTACGGGTTTTGGAAGTGGCAAGGGTGCTTCCCTTGCGGGGTATGACTTGCTTGTCCAAGCAGTAGGCGGTCTGATGAGTATTACTGGGCCTGAGGATGGCGGACCCACCAAAGTTGGTGTTGCGCTTGTGGACATCCTGACCGGGATGAATGCCGTTCAGGGAATTTTGCTCGCTCTCAAAGCCCGCGATGATGCTCCCAAGGAAAGTTGGAGTGGCCAACTGATTGAGGTCGATTTGCTGACTAGTTTGCTCAGTGCCCTCACAAATCAAGCTGGTGCGGCACTCAATGCAGGAGTGACCCCCTACCGCCTCGGGAACGCTCACCCCAGCATTGCTCCCTATGAGCTCTTTGATGCTCTGGATCGCCCATTACTTATTGCTGTGGGTAACGATAAACAGTTCCACACCCTCGTGAACCTGTTAGGCCGTGAAGAACTCGCAACAGATCATCGCTTTGCTGATAACCCTCGGCGTGCGACCAATCGAACTGAATTGCGCACGGAACTTGAGAAAGTACTGGTGACAGAGTCAGGATCACATTGGGTTGCGCTGCTCAGGGCCCAAGGAGTTCCTGCTGGTTTGGTCAACACCATTCCTGAGGCCTTCGACTTCGCCAATGCTCTAGGTCTCAATACTGTCGTGGACATCGCATACCCTGAGGGTTCGTCCAGCACAAGACAAGTAACTAACCCCATTCATATTCGAGGTCGCGAAGCGACCTACCGGCTTGCCCCGCCAGCGTTGGGAGAGCATAGTGAAAAGGTCGGTTGGCTTTCGTCAACTGATACACAGTAAGGAAAACAAATGAGTACCGCTAAATATCCTGACGTATCTCTGGCCGATGAGGTCTTTGACTTTCACGCGCTGCTGAGCCCAGAAGAAAAAGAGTGGGCCATGAAGGCTCGAGACTTTGCTCAGACAGAAATCCGTCCCGTGATTGAGGAGGATTTCGATAAAAAGTATTTCCGTAAAGAACTCA
The DNA here is from genome assembly GCF_003325955.1 of Aurantimicrobium sp. MWH-Uga1. Lineage (NCBI taxonomy): Bacteria > Bacillati > Actinomycetota > Actinomycetes > Micrococcales > Microbacteriaceae > Aurantimicrobium > Aurantimicrobium sp. MWH-Uga1. The sequence goes on from NZ_CP030929.1 coordinate 488,813, forward strand.
TTCCACTTATTGCTCAGCAAGGCTTCCTCGGAATGCACATTAAAGGCTATGGCTGCGCTGGTGCTTCCGCGGTGAGCTACGGACTCGTCTGTCTGGAGATGGAAGCCGTAGACAGTGGATGGCGAACTTTTGTTTCGGTTCAAGGCTCGTTGGCCATGTCCGCCATCTCCAAATACGGCACTGAAGAACAAAAGAACTACTGGCTGCCACAAATGGCCAAGGGTGAAAAGCTCGGTTGCTTCGGTTTGACTGAGCCTCACGGCGGAAGCGATCCTGCCAACATGAAAACTACTGCCGTGCTCGAGGGAGACACCTGGGTTCTCAACGGAGCTAAGCGCTGGATTGGTTTGGCAACACTGGCTGATTTGTGCATCGTGTGGGCAATGACTGATGAGGGGGTTAGAGGATTTATCGTTCCCACTGACACCCCCGGATTCGTAGCAACTGCCATTGACGGCAAGCTTGCCATGCGTGCCTCAATTCAGTGTGATATCGAATTGACCGATGTTCGCCTCCCTGCTGATGCGATTCTTCCGGGAGCAAAGGGATTGTCCGGACCGTTCGGATGCCTCAACGAGGCCCGCTATGGAATCATCTGGGGTGCCATGGGAGCAGCTCGAGCTTGTCTCGACGCGGCAATTTCTCGCTCGAAGGAGCGTGAGGTTTTCGGCAAAGCAATAGGTTCCTTCCAGATCACTCAAGCCAAGCTGGCAGATATGACGCTCGAATACGAGAAGGGTGTTTTGCTCGCACTCCACATTGGCCGTCAGAAAGATGCCGGAACCTTGAACCTCGCCCAAATTAGCGTGGGCAAGCTCAACAGTGTTCGTGAAGCTCTCAAGATTGCCCGTGAAGCTCGCACGATCCTTGGCGGCGATGGCATCACGGGAGAATTCCCCGTGATGCGGCACATGGCTAACCTAGAGGCCGTGCGCACCTATGAGGGTACAGATGAAATTCACCAGCTGGTGATTGGTCGTGCTCTGACAGGGTTGAACGCGTTTAGCTAGCCTAGAGTTCCGAGCTGAAGCTACCCAGGTCTTTACAGGCCTGGGTAGTCCTCGTTATAGGCAGTGATGACTTCCATGATGGGACCATCGAGTTTGAGCGTGCCCTTATCTAGATAGAGACCTCGAGTGCAAAAACGCTTGAGATCGCCCTCGTTGTGGGAGACAAAGAACAGGGTGCGACCTTCGCCGAGCATTTCTTCGATACGGCGGTAACACTTGTTGCGGAAAGACTTATCTCCTACAGCCAGCACCTCATCGACGAGAAGAACAGGTTCTTCCAAACTGGTGACCACCGAAAATGCCAGACGCACCTTCATGCCGCTGGAGAGATGCTTGTAGGGGGTGTCGAGGAAGTCATCAATTTCAGCAAAGTCGATGATGTCATCAAACTTGGCAGCAACTTGTTCCCGGGTCATGCCATGCAGGCCTGCGGTGAGGTAGACGTTATCGCGCACCGTGAGGTCATCGACAAACCCACCCGTGATTTCAATGAGCGGGGCTACGCCGGCGTGTACCTGCACGTTTCCTTCATCAGGAATCAGTACGTTGGCAACCAACTTCAACAAAGTCGATTTACCTTGACCGTTTCGGCCCACCACACCGATGGCTTCACCAGGAGCAACAGTGAAGGACACATGACGCAGTGCCCAAAACTCATTGGGCTTAGAACGTCGCGTTTTCGAGCCAAACAAATCTTTGAGGGAGCGACGTCCCTTGTGGTTGCGGCGGAAACGAATTCCGGCATTTTCCACGGTGATGACAGAAGGCGAGCTCATTAGATCTCCTTCAATACGGAACGCTCAGCACGGGAGAATACCCAGATTCCCAAACCAAGAATGATGACCGACATTGCCACAGAGATGCCAACCACGCTCCAGTTGAGCTCTTCGGGGAAGAAAGCAGCACGGTAGAGGTCGAAGATTCCCGCAAGTGGATTGAATGCCATCCACGGCTGAACCGCAGCAGGCAAATCTCCGAAGGCATAGATGATGGGGGAGGCGTAGAAGAGGAAACGCAGGAAGAGTTTGATGACTCGTTCCAAATCTCTGAAGAACACCACCAGCGGAGCAACAATCAAGCCAATACCAAAGGTGAGGATTGCTTGGATAAGAATCGCCAGTGGAAAAAAGACCACTTCCCAGCCCAGCTGCGCACCGGCGACAACGGCAAAGATTGCAAGCACCGGCAGGGAAAACAGAAATTCCATACCCTTACCCAGCACAATGCTGGCAACCCAAATGCTGCGCGGAATTGAAGTGGAGCGCACCAGCTTCGCTGATTTGATGAATGCTCTCGTGGAGTCTGAGACGGCACTGTTGAACCACATCCAGGGCAGCAAACCGGCGAGCAAGAAGACGATGTACGGTTCAGTTCCGGCTGCGCGCTGGAAAACCTGAGTGAAGATAAACCAGTAGATTCCGCTCATAATCAGCGGATCAAGAATGGACCAGAGATAACCTAAAGCACTCGTTGAGTAACGAACCTTGAGGTCACGACGAGTCAGCAGCCACAGTGCGTGCCAATAGCGTGCGAAAGCAGACCGTTGATACGGCGACTGTTCTACGGTTGCGCTCACGACTTAGAGCCTACGGCTTTGGCGCAGGTTAGACGAAGAGGTTGGCGCGCTCGAGGTCCTCTGCGAAGTCAATTTCGACTGCGTAGAGGTCAGAGATATCCATGGGCTCAACCAGGAGGCGATCCTGTTCAATAGCTAGCTCTAGTCCACGCTCAAAGTAATCCTGGTCGTTGACCTTGGTGAGGTGGTGCAGCAGAACGGGCTTGTCCTTGGCGGAGATGTAGTTGATACCGACGGCCTCACCCAGACCGTTTTTGACGGTCTTGGACAACTCGTTGATGTAACCCTCTGCGGTGGTGGTGTACTTGACCTCTTCGTCAGAGACTGAAGAGGTGTTCACCGACACGAATGACTGGTCGCGCACGATGAGTTCAGACGCACGCACGAGAGCAGCTGGATCGAAAACTACGTCACCGTTCATCCACAGCACCCCGCCATTGCTCGAGGCACGCAGTGCACGCATGAGGGATTTAGAGGTGTTGGTGGTGTCGTATTGCTCGTTGTAGACAAAGTTCACGTCAGGGAAAGCTTCAATGATGTGCTCAAGCTTGTAACCAACCACAACAGTGATGTGTGCGTCATTGCCAAAGGCGTGACGAATGTTTTCCATCTGCTGTTGCATGATGGTGCGGCCGTCACTGAGTTCAGTCAGCGGCTTAGGCAGTGAGCGTCCGAGACGGCTACCCATGCCAGCGGCAAGAATTACTACCTGTGTAGTCACGATAAAGCTCCTTGTGCGGTGTCAGATGCACCAGAAGAACAAGAGAAACGGGCATCAGAAAATGTCGATAAGAACGACACCCCGTTATGTCTCCTATAGTTTACCCGCCGTTTACCCAAAAAAGCCAGAAGTTAAGCCCGTTTGTTGCCTTTTCGTGACACTATTCACAGGGTTCACTCAGGAGGCTTCCGCCTCGTAGAATTGGCGTATGAGCTCGACATTTCCTGACGGCACACCATTGGAGACCGGTGGTGGCACCGCAACCCTCGACCGTGAACTCGAAGAGCTGCTGCGTAACGAGCAATTAGATGAAGGCGATCACGATCGTTTCGCTCATTATGTGAAGAAGAACGACATCATGAAGTCGGCCCTGTCGGGAAAGCCAGTTCGTGCACTGTGTGGAAAAAAGTGGACGCCCGGACGCGACCCAGAGAAGTTTCCCGTGTGCCAAACCTGTAAAGAAATTTACGAAAAGCTCCAAGATGACTAGCGGCCGGTTCAACCGCAATGCGCCCATCGGTATTTTTGACTCAGGCGTGGGTGGACTGACCGTAGCAAGGGCCATTCGTGATTCCCTCCCACACGAATCAATCACATATATCGGAGACACTGCACACTCGCCCTATGGCACAAAAAGCATCGCGGACGTGCGTACCTACGCACTTGATGTTATGGACGGGCTAGTCGAGCAGGGCGTCAAAATGCTTGTCATTGCCTGCAATACAGCAAGTGCTGCCATGCTGCGTGATGCGCGTGAACGCTATGACGTGCCCGTGGTTGAGGTTATTCAGCCCGCTGTTCGCGGTGCACTCGCAGCCACACGCAATAACCGCATTGGTGTGATCGGCACAACAGCAACCATCACCTCCAGGGCGTACAACGACGCCTTCGCTGCCGCTCCACACTTGGAACTTTTCACTCAGGCCGCCCCCAAATTTGTGGAATTTGTCGAAGCCGGACAAACCAGCGGAGCAGATGTCTTGCGCGTAGCCAGGGAATACCTGCAACCTCTGATCACTGCCAACATTGACACCCTCGTCCTTGGCTGTACGCACTACCCCTTCCTCCGAGGAGCTATCTCCTACGTCATGGGTGATCACGTCCGCCTCGTCTCCAGCGACAATGAAACAGCCAAAGATGTCTACCGGGAACTGGTCACCAGAGAATTAGACCGTGTTGACCCCACTCCACCTACCTACATTTATGAAGCAACCGGCGATAACACAGCAGAGTTCCTCCGTTTGTCATCACTCTTTTTAGGTCCCCAGGTCGTTTCTGTGGACTACACCCCAACGGGGGCAATCAATCTTCCCCTCAACTAAAGGAACCTATGTCAGAGAACATCACCCGTGCTGACGGCCGTGCCGTCGACCAGCTTCGTGAAATCACCATCGAACGAGGCTGGAGTGAACAAGCAGAAGGCTCAGCTCTCATCTCCTTTGGTAAAACCAAGGTTCTGTGCACTGCCTCATTCACCAGTGGGGTGCCTCGCTGGATGACAGGATCCGGTAAAGGCTGGGTGACTGCTGAATACGCGATGATTCCTCGCTCGACCAACTCGCGGATGGACCGTGAAGCGGTCAAAGGCAAAATTGGTGGTCGTACCCACGAGATTTCTCGCCTCATTGGCCGCTCACTGCGCGCAGTGGTCAATACCAAAGCTTTGGGCGAAAACACCATCGTGATCGACTGTGATGTTCTTCAAGCTGACGGGGGAACCCGCACAGCTGCAATTACGGGAGCATATGTTGCTCTGGCTGAGGCCATTACGTGGGGTAAATCACAAAAACTCATTCCCGCCTCTGCCGAACCACTAATCGACAGCGTTTCGGCCGTATCGGTCGGAATTATTGATGGTGTGCCCATGCTGGATCTTGCCTATGTTGAGGATGTCCGCGCGGAGACAGACATGAATGTCGTAGTCACCGGTCGCGGACTCTTTGTTGAAGTTCAAGGAACTGCTGAGGGCGCTCCTTTCGACCGCAACGAGCTGAACTCGTTGCTGGATCTTGCCGTTGCTGGGGCACACGACCTCACCAACTTCCAGCGACAAGCACTTGCTTAGCTCATGAACACTTTCGTGTTGGCAACCCACAATCAGCACAAGATTGAGGAATTCAATGCCATCCTGGGCTCACTTGTTCCCGGCATAACGGTGATTGGCTATGACGGGCCTGAGCCCATCGAAGATGGTGTGAGCTTTGCCGAGAACGCGCTCATTAAAGCGCGTGCAGCGGCCGCTCACACAGGACTAACGTCCCTGTCAGATGACTCCGGTATCTGTGTGGATGTTTTAGGCGGTGCCCCAGGAATCTTTTCTGCCCGCTGGGCAGGATCCGCCAAAGACAATGCTGCGAATGTTCAACTCCTACTGGATCAACTCGGTGATGTCAGAGATGAAGACCGCAGTGCGCACTTCCAATGCACTATTGCTGTGGTGAACCCTGTGACCAATGAGGAATATGTGGTCGAGGGGAAGTGGCCTGGCCGCATTGCCCGTGAAATTCACGGAGCAAACGGTTTTGGCTATGACCCCGTTTTTATTCCTGAAGGTTATGAGGTCACTGCGGCAATCTTGGATCCCGATGAGAAGAATCAATTAAGTCATCGCTCTCGCGCTTTACGGGCCTTGGCTGACAGACTGAGCTCATGACTGAACTAGCAGGTAAGCGTATTCTCGTCACCGGTGGAACCGGTGCGCTCGGCTCCCGTATTGCACGTCAACTTTCTGAAGCTGGTGCTCACGTTGTTCTCACGGGACGCGATGGCGCAAAGCTCCAGGAACTTGGTATCTCCAGTGAGCTCTTCACGCTTGATTTGGCACTGCCGGGCGCTGCGGAATCCCTGGTGAACACAGTCACCTCTGCAGGCCAGCTTGATGGAATTGTGATTGCTCACGGCTTGGTTGCATTTGGGCCAGTTGCCGAACTCGAGGTGGGGACGCTGAGCACCTTGGTTGCTGTCAATGAAACCAGTGCTATCGAACTTATTCGAGAAGCTATTCCTGCTTTGGTTGCTTCCAAGTTAGCTGGAAGCGATCCTTTCATTGTCACCATTTCTGGTGTGATCGCAGATATGCCAACAGCTGGCATGGCCGCTTATGGTGCCAGCAAGGCAGGCTTGAAAGCTTTCGTCAATGCTGCCCAACGAGAACTGCGCCGTGAGGGTATTCGCATACTAGACACGCGTCCACCGCACACCGAAACAGGTCTTGCCTCACGCGCTATTTCTGGTGTTGCCCCAACAATGCCTGAAGGACTTTCGCCCGATGCTGTTGCAACGCGTATTGTCACCGCGATCACAGCCGATGAAAAGGATGTCCCCGCTGACGCTTTCAGCTAGAAGGTTGTTGTGAGCTGTCCCACAACTTTGCCGCCGCCGTAAACCTCGGTGTGCAAGCGGGGGATAAGTGCATCAAGAGCACTCTGTTCGAGAGCGCCTGCACGCACCAGAGCCCGCAGGGCAACAAGAGGTGCTGTGCGCAAATTTCCATCAAGAATCTTGGTCGCCACGGTTGTTCCATCTGGGGTGGAAACAAGGAACACACCTTCGTAACCTGACTTCGCGACGAAGCCGAGCTCTTCCATGATGAGTGTGTCGGGCTCCCCGTGATCTCCCACAACCCAGGGGTGCGCGAGCATGGAAGCAAACAGTTTCTGTGCAGAGGAAGCGATGTTCATGGGCGCAGATTCATCTGCTGAACGCATCTTGGCAACACCCTGAGCAAGGGCAACCAGCGGCATGGCGTGGACGGGAGCACCACAACCATCAACGGCGGTGGCTGTCACAGTCTCACCTGTGAGATATTCCACAGCTTCGAGAATGCGCAGTTGAAGAGGGTGACCTGGATCGGTGTAGTTGTCAGTAGGCCAGCCTTCGGCCTGGCATGCCAGCAACATCGCCGCGTGCTTTCCTGAACAGCAGTGATAAATAGGCAGTGCCAATCCATCAGCTTTGTATACCTGCTTGAGCATCTCTTTGTTGACGGGCCATTCTGTGGCACAACGCAGATCAGTTTCAGTGAAACCGCCCATGCCTAACACCTCACGCACCATCTCGGTATGTGCTGCCGAACCTGTGTGGCTGGAGGTTGCTAAAGCGGTGTGCTCGGGAGAGAGGTTAATCCCGGTCGAGAAGATACCCATTGCCTGGAATAGCTTCATGGCTGAGCGAGGAAAAACTAGTGCTGTGGGATCGCCTTTACTGAAGATCACATCGCCCTGAGGGTTGACCACAACCACGCTTCCTGCGTGACGTGATTCGATGAAGTCATTCCGAACCAGAACGGCTAATTCTTCGGATGTGGCGACGCTGCCTGTTTCTGCCATGAGTATTCCTTGTGCTGTTCAAAAAGGAAGGGGTCACCAGCAACTGGTGACCCCTCACAATCTACTTGTTCTTTAGAGTGAAGCCAGTGCTTCATCGAGAACACTCAGTGCATCTTCGAGGAGTGCATCGCTGGTGGTCACTGCGGGGAGGAAACGCAGCACGTTGTAGTAGCTTCCTGCACTGAGCAAGAGCAGGCCGTGTTGGGCACCATAGGCAATAACCTTCTTGACTGCATCAGGGTTGGGGTCTTTGGTGCCGGGCTGGACAAGCTCAATTGCGAGCATCGCGCCACGGCCACGGACATCACCAATCACGGGGTATTTTTCCTGCAGCTGACGCAGTCCACCACCGAGAGTCTTTTCGATGCGCTTAGCTTCAGCAAAAAGCTTTCCATCTTCGAGCTGTTCGAATACAGACAAAGCTGCAGCACAAGCAACAGGGTTACCACCATAGGTTCCACCCATTCCGCCGACGTGAACAGAGTCCATAATGTCTGCGCGACCAACGACAGCAGACAGCGGCATACCACCGGCAATACCCTTGGCAACGGTCATCATGTCGGGAACAACACCCATGTTGGTGGTAGCGAAGTAGTCACCGGTTCGAGCAATACCACTCTGAACCTCGTCGGCTACAAAGACAACATTGTTTGCGGTGCACCACTCTTGTATGGCTGCGAGGTAGCCATCGGCTGGAACAACGAATCCACCTTCACCCTGGATGGGTTCCATGAAGATACATGCGAGATCTTCAGCGCCTACAATCTTTTCGAAGTAGGAGAGGGTGCGCTTGGCAGCCTCAGCTCCGCTAAGACCATCGTGGAAAGGGTAGGAGCTGGGAGCGCGGAAAACGGAACTTCCGAGAGGACCAAATCCGGTTCCGTAGGGGGCGTTCTTGAAGTTCATACCCATGGTCAGGTTGGTGCGACCGTGGTAAGCGTGGTCGATAACGCCCACACCGTTCTTGCCTGTGAACTTGCGGGCAAACTTGACGGCGTTTTCTACTGCTTCTGCACCAGAGTTGGCGAGCATGACGCGCTTGTCGTGGTTACCGGGGGTGTGCTTGATGAGCTGCTCAGCTACTGCGACATAACCTTCGTAGGGTGTCACGGTGAAGCACAAGTGGGTGTAATGACCGGCCTGCTCGGCGACAGCAGCAACGACGCCGTCGTTGCTGTGGCCGACAGTTGTTACACCAATGCCTGCTGCGAAGTCAATGAACTGGTTGCCGTCCACATCAACCACGATAGAACCGTGTGCGTTTTCAATGAACACAGGAAGTGCAGCACCCACACCTGCAGAAACGACAGCGTTACGTCGCTTCATCATTTCTTGTGACTTGGGTCCAGGGATTGCGGTAACAACCTTGCGTTCTTGTGTAACAACGGTTGCGGCGGGGGCTGAAGTGTTCGTCATAGTGCAATCCTAACTTCCTCGGCACTGGGGTAAATGGTGGGTGTGGAAGAAAAAAGTCCAGTTTTTCTCGCAATTTTCAAGGATAGTTCGTATCCGAACAATATTGCTAGTTCGAAAGAAGTGGAAAGATGGTGATTATGCGTCGCGTCCTTATCCTTGGCTCCTCAGGTTCTATCGGAACTCAGGCGTTGGACGTGATCCGAGCCAACCGTGACCGTTTCGAGGTTGTCGGGCTCTCTGTGGGGTCAAATCGTGATGTTCTTCACGAGCAAGCCACTGAGTTTGGCGTCAGCAACATTGCACTTGGCCACGAAGAAGCAGAACAACTTGTTCGCAGTGTCGATGCAGACGTCGTCCTTAACGGCATTACCGGATCTGTTGGTCTAGGGCCTACTCTCGCGGCACTAGAGACCGGAAAAACACTTGCGCTGGCCAATAAAGAAAGCCTCATCGTCGGCGGTACCCTCGTGACCGACCTTGCGAAGCCAGGTCAGATAGTTCCGGTTGACTCAGAGCACTCCGCGATAGCTCAGGCACTCGTTTCGGGAACGCATGCCGAAGTTCAACGCCTCGTCTTGACCGCTTCCGGTGGCCCGTTCAGGGGTCGTAGCCGTGAATCGTTAGTTTCTGTGACGCCCCAGGAGGCACTTGCACACCCCACCTGGGATATGGGATTGGTAGTTACAACCAACTCGTCAACGCTGGTCAATAAGGGGCTTGAGGTTATCGAAGCCCATTTGCTGTTTGACATTCCTTTTGACCGAATTGATGTCACGGTTCATCCTCAGTCGATTGTGCACTCCATGGTTGAGTTTGTGGATGGTTCAACCATTGCTCAAGCATCTCCGCCAGATATGCGTCTGCCCATTTCGCTGGGATTAGATTGGCCACATCGTGTTGCCGGTGTTGGCGAACCATTGGACTGGACACAAGCACAATCCTGGACTTTTGAACCGCTCGATGAAGATGCATTCCCCGCAGTCTGGCTTGCAAAACAAGTTGGAACTGCTGGTTCAACTTTTCCCGCAGTTTTCAACGCCGCAAACGAGCAAGCGGTCATGGCTTTCCACGCAGGAAAAATTGGCTACTTGGATATCCTCACAACGATTCAGCGCGTCGTGGATGAACACACTCCCGCATCTGGGGAGCTGACTCGAGAAGCAGTGCTTGAAGCAGAGCGCTGGGCTCGTCTGCGAGCTGATGAAGTAATTGGTTCCTGAGGTTGTTCTCGGTTGATTGTCAGACGGTCGGGTTAATCTTTTTCTAATGGATACTTTCTGGCTTTACTTCCTCGGCGTCGTCATCTTTGCAGTTGGACTGGCGGTCTCTATCGGGCTGCATGAAATCGGGCACCTCCTGCCTGCCAAACTCTTTGGGGTGAGGGTAGGCCAGTACATGATTGGCTTCGGGCCCACCCTGTTTTCTCGCAAAGTTGGTGAAACCGAATACGGTCTCAAGGCCATTCCTTTGGGCGGCTTTATCTCCATGGCAGGAATGTATCCTCCCGGTGACGAACCGGTTGACTCAAAGAATCGTGTGCGTCGACTTTTTGGCAAGCTCGTTCAGGACGCACGTCAAGCCAGTGATGAATCGATGATTGATCTGGATAAGTCTCGAGCTTTCTACAACCTTCCCGTCTGGAAACGCATCATCATCATGGTGGGTGGCCCTTTCATGAACTTGGTGCTCGCATTCGTATTGTTTGCGATCTTGGTTGTTGGATATGGGCAACCAGCCCCCACAACTCAAGTTGCCACGATCACTCAGTGTGTAACTGCTGAAGGTGTTCCCGCCGAATGCTCTGACTCAACACTTGAAGCCCCGGGTGTAACAGCGGGCCTTCAAGCAGGAGACACCATTCTTTCGATTAATGGTCAAGCAGTGACCAACTGGAATGAAGGAACTGAGGTTATTCGCTCTTCTGCCGGCGAAACCCTCACCGTGGTTGTCGACCGAGACGGCCAAGAAGTTTCACTCAGCGTTGTACCTGTCTTAGCTGAGCGCACCAAAGTTGATGACCAAGGTAATCCAGTGCTGGATTCCAGTGGTCAACCAGTTGTTGAAGAAGTCGGCTTCGTTGGTATTTCACCGGACTACGCCATGACACCTGGATCAATTGCTGAAGTGTTCCCCATGATGGGGGAAAACATTGCCGGTGTCACCAACATGATTTTGCACTTGCCTCAGCGCATGGTTGATGTTGCGAACGCCGCTTTCGGTCCTGAAGAACGGGACATCAATGGCCCCATCGGCATCGTGGGTGTTGGTCGTGTAGCTGGAGAGGTTGCCAGCACGAACATGGTGGATGACACCGCGAAGGGTGCCACGCTCATTGGCATTCTGGCGTCGTTGAATATTGCCTTGTTCGTATTCAATATGGTTCCACTGCTCCCTCTTGATGGCGGTCACATTGCTGGTGCTCTGTATGAAGCAACACGTCGCAAGATTGCTCAAATGCGGAAGCGCCCAGATCCTGGACCCTTCGATACTGCAAAGCTCATGCCCCTGACATTGCTGGTCGTTATCTTGCTGGCATCGATGAGCGCACTCTTGCTGTATGCGGATATCTTCAAGCCAGTGAGCATTTTTGGCTAAAGAACTTTCCACTTCACGCGTAAGCTAAAGCCGTGCCTGCTGTAAATCTTGGAATGCCGAAGACTCCTGAAGTTCTTTCGCCACGTCGTAAAACCCGTCAGATCAAAGTTGGAAAAGTCCTGGTCGGGGGAGATGCGCCCATTAGCGTGCAGTCGATGTGTACCACCCCCACTACCAACATCAATGCCACCTTGCAGCAGATTGCCGAGCTAACTGCATCCGGCTGTGACATTGTTCGCGTGGCTGTGCCCAGTCGTGACGATGCTGAGGCTTTGCCTATCATCGCCAAGAAGAGCCAGATTCCTGTCATCGCAGATATCCACTTCCAGCCCAACTATGTTTATGCAGCAATCGATGCAGGGTGTGCCGCTGTTCGTGTGAACCCTGGAAACATTCGTAAATTTGATGACCAGGTGGGTGAAATTGCACGCCGTGCCAAGGAAGCTGGCGTGAGCATTCGTATTGGCGTCAACGCGGGTTCTCTGGATCCACGTTTGCTTGAAAAATATGGCAAAGCCACTCCTGAAGCGCTTGTTGAAAGCGCCGTGTGGGAAGCAAGCCTGTTTGAAGAGCATGATTTCCATGACTTCAAAATCTCGGTCAAGCACAACGACCCTGTCGTGATGGTGAAGGCGTATCGCCAGCTTGCTGAACGAGGAGATTGGCCACTGCATTTAGGCGTTACCGAAGCAGGCCCTGCATTCCAAGGAACTATCAAATCCGCTACCGCCTTCGGAATTCTCCTCGGTGAGGGAATTGGTGACACTATCCGCGTTTCCCTTTCTGCCCCACCTGCTGAAGAGGTCAAGGTCGGTCTACAGATTCTGCAGTCCCTGAATTTGCGTGAACGCAAACTTGAAATTGTTTCCTGCCCCAGCTGTGGACGTGCACAGGTTGACGTGTACAAGCTCGCCAATGACGTCACTGCTGGTCTGGAGGGTATGACGGTTCCATTGCGTGTGGCAGTTATGGGTTGTGTTGTTAACGGCCCCGGTGAAGCACGGGATGCTGACCTTGGTGTTGCATCCGGTAACGGAAAAGGCCAGATTTTCGTCAAAGGTGAAGTCATCAAAACAGTTCCTGAGAGCGAAATTGTCGCAACGCTAATTGAAGAAGCCAACCGTCTTGCTGCAGAAATGCCTGCGGGAGAAATCGGTTCTGTCGAAGTCATTACTCCCTAAGGAATAAGAACATGTCAGGCCCATTTCTTGTTGCTGCCTTTGTTTTTCTAGTCCTGATGGCCGTTGGTGTCGTCATTTTTAGGCGTATGAAGTAAGCCCCCGGGGGTATAGCTTGAAGTAGTGAGCATCACCGACTATCGAGCAATTCAACGCCGCTCATTACGCGTGTTGGCGGCCGGCCAAATACTCGGTGGGCTAGGAATGGGCGCAGCCTTTTCCTTAGGCTCGTTGCTAACGGCAGAAGTTGGTGGCTCACCAGCATATGCCGGTCTTTCGGCGACAATGTCCACACTCGGCACTGCACTATTTGCGATTCCTCTAGCTCGTTTAGCTGGTCGCGTGGGCCGCCGTTATGCGCTCGCCGCCGGCGGTGCCATAGGTCTCGTCGGAGCTGTCATGGTGATTGTTGCAGCCGGTTTGTCGAATTTGCCCCTGCTGTTGGCGAGCATGTTGACCCTTGGAGCGGGTGGGGCAGTGAATCTGCAAACTCGCTTTGCGGCTGCAGATTTAGCGGCTACTCAAACGCGCGCGCGAGATTTGTCTCTTGTCGTCTGGGCAACAACTATTGGCATAGTTGCTGGGCCTAACCTCGTGGGTCCTGGAGATGCTCTGGGGGACTCCCTGGGATTGCCATTGTTTACTGGAGCATTCGCCATCGCAGCCATCGCACAACTGTGCTCGGCAATTCTTTTCCTTACTGCCCTTCGCCCAGACCCACTTCTGCTGGCAAGACAACGGGCTATTGACGAGGGTGTTCCCGCTCTTGCGGCACGCAGAGGTTTTGGCGTTGCCGTGAAAATCCTGGCAGAGACTCCCGCCGGAGCAGTTGCCGTGTTTACCCTTGCAATGAGCCACGCCACAATGGTTGCCGTGATGGCAATGACGCCCGTGCACCTCGCACTGCATGATGTTGTTCTTCCTTTGATCGGACTTGTGATTAGCCTGCATACCGCGGGAATGTATGCGTTCTCCCCGGTATTCGGCTGGCTTGCCGATCGCATTGGTCGCACAACCACCATCTTGATCGGCCAAGCGATTCTTTTGACTTCCTTAGTTGTGAATTTTTCAGCTCCAGATTCAGTCGGTGCTGTCACTATTGCTCTGGTGCTGTTGGGTCTGGGCTGGTCTGCGTCAACCGTTTCCGCCAGCGCGTTATTGACTGAATCTGTCGCAGCAGAGGATAGAACAACAGTTCAAGGTTTCTCAGACTCAGTGATGAGTTTTGCTGGTGCAGGCGGAGGGGCATTAGCTGGTTTGGTCCTTGCCGCTGTGGGATATGGCCTTTTGAATGTGTGGGTAATGTGCCTGGTTGCTCTGGTTGCTATTTCTGTCCTCCTGTTGGGCTGGCGTAACAAGAGCGTGCACACGGCTTAAGATTGAAAGCGTGCCTACACGTCTATCTCACCTGTTCCTGCGTACTCTGCGCGAAGACCCCTCTGAAGCTGAAGTAACCAGCCACAAGCTGTTGCTTCGCGCTGGATACATTCGCCGTCAAGCTCCGGGTGTATTTGCATGGTTGCCGCTCGGGCTTCGCGTCAAGGCGAACATTGAGAAGATCATCCGTGAAGAGATGACGGCAGCTGGAGCGCAGGAAGTTCACTTTCCTGCGCTACTGCCCAAAGAGCCATACGAGATCACCGGTCGATGGACTGAATATGGGGATGGAATTTTCCGGCTTAAGGACCGTAAAGAAGCTGATTATCTGCTGGCTCCTACCCACGAAGAAGTCTTTACTCTCTTGGTCAAAGATCTCTACAACTCATATAAAGACTTGCCAGTGTGCCTTTACCAAATTCAGGACAAGTACCGTGATGAAGCACGTCCCCGTGCAGGTTTGCTACGTGGACGTGAATTCACCATGAAGGACGCCTACTCCTTCGATATCTCTGATGAAGGGCTGGCGCAAAGCTACCAAGCACAGCGTGATGCCTATGAGCGCATCTTTACTCGTCTTGGACTGGACTACGTCATTGTGAAAGCAGATGCTGGGGCCATGGGCGGTTCGCGCTCAGAAGAGTTCCTTCATCCCACCGAGGTTGGCGAGGACTCCTTCGTGCGCAGTGCAGGTGGATACGCCGCCAACATTGAAGCGTTTACAACAGTCGTCCCTGAGTCACTACCTATTGAGGGCCAGCCTGCTGCTCGGGTATTTGATTCACCAAACACACCCACAATCGAGTCGTTGGTCAATCACCTCAATGAGCACGAGCCTCGTGAAGATGGACGCAGCTGGAGCGCGGCAGACACGCTCAAGAATGTCGTGTTAGCACTAACCCATCTTGATGGCACTCGTGAACTCATTTCCATTGGTTTGCCAGGTGATCGCGAAGTTGAACTTGCCCGCGTGGAAGTGGCTTTTTCACCTGCAGCAGTTGAAGCGGCAACAGAAGAAGACTTTGCCAAGAACAAGGCTCTCGTCAAGGGATACATTGGCCCCTGGTCAGAAAATGGTCCCGTTCTCGGTGAACAGGGAAGCAGCAAGATTCGCTACTTCGTTGATCCTCGTGTTGTAGATGGAACTGCATGGGTTACCGGTGCCAATGTTGATCAGAAGCACGTGCTCAATGTTGTTGCTGGCCGCGATTTCATCGCAGATGGAGTTGTGGAAGCTTCGGATGTTCGCGATGGTGACCCTGCACCCGACGGGTCAGGGCCTGTTGAAATTGCACGCGGTATGGAAATCGGTCACGTCTTCCAGCTGGGACGCAAATATGCCGAAGCACTCGGCCTCAAAGTTCTTGACGAAAACGGCAAACTTGTTACCGTCACCATGGGGTCCTACGGAATTGGTGTGACACGTATCCTCGCCGTGATTGCCGAGACGAACAATGACGACAAGGGTTTGATCTGGCCAGAAAACGTCTCACCATTCGATATTCACGTTATTGCCACAGGTAAAGATGATGAGGTCTTCGAAGCCGCAGAGAAGCTCGTTGCTGAGCTTGAAGGCGCTCGCTACGAGGTTCTTTACGACGACCGTCCCAAGGTTTCACCAGGAGTGAAATTTGGTGATGCTGAACTGATCGGTGTTCCCAAGATTGTGATTGTCGGTAAGGGATTATCGGAAGGTGTTGTTGAACTGTGGGATCGTCGCACCAATGAGCGTACGAGTGTCCCTGTTGGAGAGGTACTTTCTCACCTATAAAGCTGGGCTAGTGACCTCACGGTTTTTTCTCACACATTCGTCAGGTAACCTTGTAGTTCGGCGCCGGGAGGCGCACGCTTACAGGTACGAATAGAGGAGGCCCATCGTGGACATCGATCTCAGAGTTCTCAAGCTCATGGAATCAGAGAAGGGAATTCCCTTCGATGAGTTGGTCGAAATTATCGAAGCAGCCATCCTCACCGCTTATCAGAAGCATGTAATCCAGTCGGAACCTCGTGTTGCGCCTGTGAAGCCCGCTCAAGATGACGACGATGCACCTCGCCCCGCACGAGTTCCTGTCGAGCTTCCTGAAGCACGTGTAGAGCTGGACCGCAAGACCGGTATTGTCACAATTTACGTTCCAGAAAAGGACGAAGAGGGTGTTGTTATCGGTGAAGCCGTGGCAACTCCAGATGATTTTGGCCGCATCGCAGCCTTCGCGGCAAAACAGGTTATCAACCAGCGTCTTCGTGACCTCGCTGACGACGCAGTTATTGGTGAATTCAAGGGCCGTGAAGGGGACATTGTCTCTGGCGTGATCCAGCAGGGCCAAAACCCCAAGATGGTCTTCATTGACCTGGGCACTGTTGAAGCAGTGATGCCGCCGGAAGAGCAGGTTCCTGGTGAGGATTACACCCACGGAAACCGCATTCGTGTCTACGTCACTGCGGTCAACCGCGGGGCTAAAGGCCCACAGGTCACGGTCTCACGCACTCACCCTCAGCTCGTGCGCAAGCTGTTCACGATGGAAGTTCCAGAGGTTCAAAGCGGACTAGTTGAAATTGTTGCGCTCGCCCGTGAAGCTGGCCACCGCACCAAGATTGCGGTCAAGGCTACCGATCCAGCAATCAACGCTAAGGGCGCCTGCATTGGTGAACTTGGTCGTCGTGTCCGCGCTGTGACGGAAGAACTCAACGACGAAAAGATTGACATCGTTGATTACTCCCCAGATTTGCCTACCTTCGTGACGAATGCACTGTCCCCTGCGAAGGTGTCAAGCGCATTCATCTTGGATGCGGCCACTAAGGCAGTTCGTGCCCTCGTTCCTGACTACCAGCTCTCGCTAGCTATTGGTAAGGAAGGGCAGAACGCTCGCCTGGCAGCAAAGCTCACTGGAGCCAAGATTGACATCCAGCCTGACTCCGTTATGGACGAAGACTAGGCAGTACCGCACGGCGGGACACCCCGCCTAGGCGGTACTGGGGTATCATGGAACCTGTAAGGACGTGCATCGGCTGTCGTCAACGATCTGAGAAGTCTGCTTTGTTGCGGGTTATCGAGGTTGATGGCCGTGTTGAACCGGATCTTTCCGGCTCAGCGCCAGGTCGCGGTGCGTGGCTACACCCCACACCAGAGTGTTGCAATGAAGCAGTGAAGCGCCGGGCTTTTGGCCGTGCACTTCGCGCAGAAATTACTAACACTGACACCATCACACAAAGGCTGAACGGCTAATGGACAACTAATGAGCGGCTCGAAATGAGTACCGTCCGTAAGTAATGGTCTGGTCCTGTTTTACAGGGCTCAGGCCCTAAGACAGGAGAATTGTGGCTGCCAAACCACGCGTACACGAAGTTGCTGCCGAATACGGCATCGACAGCAAGTTTGCTCTAGCTAAGCTGAAAGATCTCGGTGAGTTCGTTAAGGGACCATCGTCAACCATTGAGCCTCCCGTAGCGCGCAAGCTACGTAACGCTTTAGAAGCAGAGGGCATGAAGCCAGTTCCTGCTGGCGAAGCTGCACCTGCAGCAAAGAGCGCAGCAAAGGCGCCTGCCAAGGCTGCGCCTGCTGCCGAAGCTCCTGCTGCACCAGCCGCGCCCACCCCTGGTCCGGCTGCACCCAAGGCGGAAGAAAAGCCCGCTCCCGCTCCAGAAGCTCCTCAAGCCCCAGCTGCTGATGTACCAGCACCTAAAGCTGCCGGCGGCGCTCGCCCCGGGAACAACCCCTTTGCTTCTGCACAAGGCATGGGTACGCGCCCTGCCGGTGCACCACGTCCAGGTAACAATCCTTTCGCTTCTGCACAAGGTATGGGAACCCGCCCCGCTGGTGCGCCTTCCCCTGGAAGTATTCCTCGCCCGATGGCGCCTCGCCCAGGCGGCATGCCACGTCCCGGTGGAGCCGGTGGTGCAGGTCGCCCCGGTGGTCCCGGTCGCGGTGGTGCAGGCGCTGGATTCCAGCGCCCAGCTGGCGGCGGTGGATTCCGTCAAGGTGCTCCCGGTGGAGCTCCTGGTGGTGCAGGCGCGCCCTCACGTCCAGGTTTTGGTCCCAACCGTCCACCAGCAGGTGGCGGTGGCGGCCGTGGCCGTGGCCCCGGCGGTGGAACCGCTGGTGCGTTCGGTCGTGGCGGCGGAAAGTCCAAAGCACGTAAGTCGAAGAGAACGAAAAGAGCAGAGTTCGAACTCCGCGAGGCACCATCGCTTGGTGGCGTCAGTGTTCCGCGTGGTGATGGAAACACTGTTATTCGTTTGCGCCGCGGTGCATCACTTGCTGACTTTGCCGACAAGATTAATGCAACCCCAGCAAACTTGGTAACTGTTCTGTTCCACCTCGGTGAGATGGCAACAGCAACCGAATCCATCGACGAAGCAACCTTCGAAATTCTCGGTGAAGAACTGGGCTTCAAAATCCAGATTGTTTCCCCTGAGGAAGAAGATAAGGAACTGCTCGACGCGTTCAACATCGACCTCGAGCAAGAACTTGCTGACGAGAGCGATGAAGATCTCGAGATTCGTCCTCCTGTTGTGACAGTGATGGGTCACGTTGACCACGGTAAGACTCGTTTGCTCGATGCCATTCGTAAGACAAATGTCATCGCTGGTGAAGCCGGTGGAATTACCCAGCACATTGGTGCCTATCAAGTTCACGCAAACCATGATGGTGTTGACCGTCTGATTACCTTCATTGACACCCCAGGTCACGAGGCGTTTACCGCTATGCGTGCTCGTGGTGCACAGGTAACAGACATCGCGATCCTGGTAGTTGCTGCAGATGACGGCATCATGCCTCAGACCATTGAGGCCTTGAACCACGCTCAGGCAGCGAACGTGCCTATCGTGGTTGCTGTCAACAAGGTGGATAAGCCTGATGCGAACCCTGCAAAGGTTCGTCAGCAGCTCACTGAGTACAACCTCGTTGCTGAAGAATACGGTGGAGACGTCATGTTCGTTGACGTATCTGCACTGTCTGGTCTGGGTATTACCGAACTTCTGGATGCTGTTCTTCTGACTGCAGATGCAGGTCTGGATCTGCGCGCTAACCCCAACAAAGACGCCCGCGGTATCGCGATTGAAGCTCGTCTGGACAAGGGACGCGGTGCTGTTGCAACCGTGCTCATTGAGTCTGGAACTCTTCGAGTTGGTGACGCCATCGTGGCAGGTACTGCCTATGGTCGTGTTCGCGCCATGGTTGACGAGAACGGTACTGCAGTTGAAGCTGCAACCCCATCACGTCCTGTCCAGGTACAAGGTCTGTCTTCAGTACCTCGCGCCGGTGACACCTTCCTCGTCACCGAAGATGACCGTACCGCTCGTCAGATTGCTGAAAAGCGTGAGGCTGCTGAACGTAACGCTCAGCTGGCTAAGGCTCGTAAGCGCATTTCGCTTGAAGACTTCACTAAGGCTCTCGAGGATGGCAAGGTTGAATCCCTCAACCTCATCATTAAGGGTGACGTTTCCGGTGCTGTGGAAGCGCTGGAAGAGTCCCTGCTCAAGATTGAGGTCGATGAGAGTGTGCAGCTGCGCATCATCCACCGCGGTGTTGGTGCGGTTACCGAAAGCGATGTTAACCTTGCAACCGTTGATAACGCTGTCATCATCGGCTTCAACGTTCGACCTGACACCAAGGCACGTGAACGTGCCCTGCGTGAAGGTGTTGACATCCGCTTCTACTCGGTCATCTACTCGGCACTGGAAGATATTGAGAACTCCCTCAAGGGCATGCTCAAGCCAGAGTTCGAAGAAGTCCAGTCCGGCGTTGCAGAGATTCGCGAAATCTTCCGCTCTAGCAAGTTCGGCAACATTGCCGGATGTATTGTCCGCAGCGGAACAATTACACGTAACTCGAAGGCCCGTGTTATCCGCGAGGGTATCGTTATCGCAGATGGTCTCGCCATTGAGTCTCTGCGCCGCTTCAAAGACGACGTCACCGAGGTCAAGACTGACTTTGAATGTGGTATCGGTCTGGGTAAATACAACGACATCCAGCTTGGCGATGAGATCGAGACCATCGAACTCAAGGAAAAGCCCCGCGTCTAAATGTGAGAGGAGGGGCCAGGTTGAGACACTCTCAGTACGGCCCCTCTTTTATTCGCAGGTAAGGGAACATCATGGTTGATCACGCAAGAGCACGTAAACTCGGCGAACTGATTAAGGTCATCGTCGCTGAGGCACTTGAGCGCGGCATTATTACCGATACGCGTCTCGGTTTTGTCACCATCACCGACGTGCGCATGACCGGTGACCTGCAGCATGCCTCCATCTTCTACACCGTCTATGGCACAGATGAAGAGCGTGAAGAGACTGCTGCGGCGTTGAAGGCTAACACTGGTCGAATTCGCGGCGAGGTTGGCCGAGGCCTGACGGTTCGACTGACTCCCACCATTGAATTCATTCTTGATGCACTTCCTGACACAGCAAAGTCAATCGATGACTTGCTTGCCAAAGCGCACGCACAGGATGAAGAAGTTGAGGCTTTGGCGAAGAAAGCTCAGTACGCCGGCGAGAAAGATCCCTACATCAAACCTCGTGAAGCTGACGAAGCTTAGAAATGAATAAAGGCCCAGATTTCTCTGGGCCTTTATCTTTTTTGGTTGTTACTTTTTCTTGAGGCGCTCTACTTCAGCATCAATCTGTGAATCAGTAATGATCTTGGGGTTCTTGGAGTAAGCATCAATGCCAGTAAATAAGGCTCCAATTCCCATGCCAAAGATGGCCCAGATGGGCCAGAAGTATTGCCCGGGGGAGGTAAGGAACCACACTCCGGTCAGGAGAATTGATACAGCGAGCCATACCCAGAGGTATTGCTTGAAATCTGCTTTTTTCTTCAGCTGTTTGCGAGCAACGTCGCGAAGTTCTTCATCGTTCATGGGCTTACTCTACGCCGGCAATTGGTACCTGTCATCAGCGACAAGCTCTATGAGACCATCATGCAATAGTCCCGATATCGCCCGTCCGAGCTGCGCATGATCAGGCCAGCACGCCTCAAGTTCTTCTGTGTTGACTGTGTGTTGCGCTTGCCTGAGCACAGCCATTACGGCACCACGAGCTTGGCGATCACTGCCCTCATACTTTTTCTGCACAGTTTTCTTAGGCCCCACATGTTCGGGATAGCCTGCCTTTTTCCATGCGCAGGTGTGAGCAATTGGGCACACGTCACAGCGAGGGTTTCGTGCTGTGCAAACCAGGGCACCCAGCTCCATGATTCCGGCGTTGAAAGCAGG
Organism: Aurantimicrobium sp. MWH-Uga1; assembly: GCF_003325955.1. Classification (NCBI taxonomy): domain Bacteria; kingdom Bacillati; phylum Actinomycetota; class Actinomycetes; order Micrococcales; family Microbacteriaceae; genus Aurantimicrobium; species Aurantimicrobium sp. MWH-Uga1. Next base: position 510,219 of record NZ_CP030929.1, read on the forward strand.
AGATTTATCTGGCGAAGGTAACAGCGCTGTCATTGCCTCAAGATCACGTTGTGTTGAGGGTGGCCCCTGGTCAGCATTACCTTGATTGTGCCGGGCAATAACGCGACGAATGTTTGTATCCACCACAGGTTCGTGAGCACCGAAAGCAAAAACCGCTACTGCGCGGGCGGTATAGGGTCCTACGCCGGGGAGGGAGAGTAAATCCTTGACTTCACGGGGGACTTCACCGTTGAACTTCTCCACAATTGTGACGGCACACTGGTGCAACCATAGTGCCCTCCGGGGATAGCCAAGATTCGCCCACGCTCGCACAGCATCACCAGACGGTGATGACGCGAGCGCTCCCGGCGTTGGCCAGCGTTGGAGAAATTCTTCCAACTTGGGAACGACACGAGCTACAGGGGTTTGCTGCAGCATAAATTCTGAGACCAAAGAACCCCACGGGGTGAAGCCGGGTTGGCGCCAAGGGAGGTCTCTGCCCTCGGCCTCAAACCACTCAATGATTTCTTGCTGCACGCGCTCCAGCGTAGAGGGTTTTTAAGGGGTCTGAGTTTTGACTGTTCGCAAGCTCAACAGTGCGGCAAGCCACAACGGCACGACAGCAAAAAGCGCAACGCCGACCATGGCATCAGCAATCACGAGGGCGTCATGGTCAAACGCAGAGCCTTGAACCAGCGGAGTCAACGCAATGGTGAACGGGAATGTTCCGTAGAGTAGGACCCCTTGCAGCCAGAATCCTCGAGGTTTGGGTTCGGCAATGGTAGCCAGCGCTCTAGTGCGATTGAGTAGTGCCTGAATAATCAGCAGGAATACCAAGGTTTCAAAGAACCAGCCAAAGAAGTTGTGAATGGGGACACCAAAGTAGGAGCCACCATCGCGCCAAATCCACTGTTGCAAAACAGTGGCATGCCAGGGGTCACTTGCCAGATCAAGTAGTGTCATGGCGAATGCGGCCATGGCAGAAACGCCTACCATCAACCAGCCTCTGGCAGCTGTGGTGAGCACGCCACCAATAGATCTAGCAACCATCAGTGCGGCATAAGCCATGGCAAAGTATTGGAATTGAATCAGGGGAGGAACGCCCAACAGGAGTGGCCCCAGAGGCCCATCCGGGTAGTAGTAGTTGCCGAAAACTAATCCAGTAGCAACACCAAGTGCCTCACCGGTGAAACTCACCACGACGACGGCAAGAAATGATAACCAGGCAGTTGCTGCGCCAGCCCACCGAGTGAAATGCCAAAGGGAGAAAATAACAGGCATAAACCCTACGACCAGAGTGATACTTCCGGGGGTACCCGCCGGGACAAATGCTGCAACAAAGGAGAGTGCGAGAAGAATCCAGAGGCCGCGAGAGCCGCGAATTGTGGAACGAGTTACAGAGGTCATGTTCTTCCGGCCTTGTCGGGGTGAAGTTGATTTACTTTACCTCCTGATTGAGAGTAATGCTCTGACTTTTTACAAGATCACTACTGGGATAATTGAGCTATGGCTTCCTCCTCGACTACAGCGCCCAACGGCATATTGTTGGTCGACAAGCCACAAGGTTTCACCAGTCACGATGCGGTAGCGCGTGTTCGCCGCTTAGCCGGAACACGCAAGGTTGGTCATGCGGGGACGTTAGATCCCATGGCTACCGGATTGCTCATCATGGGGCTGGGGCCCTCTACTCGGCTTCTGACTTATATTGTCGGTTTGAGCAAGGAATATATAGCCACCATTCGTTTAGGTTCCTCCAGCACTACAGATGATGCTGAAGGAGAACTCCTCGGCTTTGCCCCGCAGGCACAGCTGAACAAGGTCACAGAGGAAGACATCCTTACCGGAGTTCACTCCTTGACTGGTGACATAGAACAAATTCCCAGTTCAGTCAGCGCTATTAAAGTCAATGGAAAACGCGCCTATGACCTCGCCCGGGCTGGTGAAAGTGTCGAACTCAAGGCTCGTCCAGTCACGATCCACGCTTTCGAAGTCAACAACATTGAGTTTGGTCAAGATGATTCAGGCAATGGCTTTATCGATGTTCAGGTTCGAGTTGAGTGTTCCTCAGGAACGTACATTCGTGCCCTCGCCCGTGACTTGGGATTCAAGTTGGGTGTCGGTGGGCATCTCACTGCGTTGCGTAGAACACGTATCGGTGACTTCCACGTGATGGATGCCGTGGATATTGAGAACATGGCTGGTGCTCCTCAGCTACAGAAACCTTCGGATGTTGCACGGAGAATATTCCCCGCAATTGACCTGAATGAGACCCAAGCTCTCGAACTGAGCCAAGGCAAAAGAGTTCAACTTGATGGTTATCCCGATAGCGCTGAGCCGGTCGCTGCAATAGGCCCACAGGATAGGCTGATTGGGCTGATTACGGTGAAGAAAAACCTCTCTCGCGTCGTTGTCAATTTCCCCACAGAAACGGAAAGTTCCTAGGTCATGATCGACTGGTTTACTGCCTTGCAAATTGGCGTTGCCGTGACCGGCGGCCTGTTAGCTGTTGTGTTGGGAGCAATCGGCCGCAGGCCTAGTGACCTCACTATGGCATTTGCTGGTGTGGTTGCACTTCTGCTCATTGTTCAGTTGGCTGTCACGATTGCTTCCCCGTTGATGGGAAATGAGCCAACTGGAAGCTTGTTTGAGTTTTATATTTACCTCATCAGCGCGATTTTCATTCCGATTGCGACAGGTTTCTGGGCACTTATCGATCGCAGTCGATGGAGCACCATCATTGTGGGTGTTGGTCAATTGGCTGTGGCCATCATGCTTTATCGCATGGGTCAAATTTGGTTTATTCAGGTTGCCTAGGCGCGAACTAGACTCATTCACGACATGACTGACCACTTCCCACCCCAGCAGGCTGACCGTCGCTCAGGTGTTGGGCGCATTCTTATCTCGATTTATATCGTGTTGGCTTTGGCTGCCACTGGGCGTTCGGTTTATCAACTCATTGAAAAGTATGAGCAAGCTCCATTGGCTTACTCGCTGTCAGCTGTGGCAGCTGTTGTGTATATTTTTGCCACCATTGCACTAATTGCTCCGGGGCCAATCTGGTATTCGGTTGCTCAGTGGACAATCGGTTTCGAACTCACCGGTGTCATCGTGGTGGGAATGCTCAGCCTGTTCATGCCAGAGATTTTTGCTCACCCCACGGTGTGGTCATACTTTGGCGCTGGATACCTTTTCGTTCCACTTGTCATGCCCATTTGGGGTTTGTTGTGGCTGCGCAAGCACCCTGAGAAGGAAGCTTGATGATGAAGCGGTGGTATTCGCTCTCAGAAGTTCCTGCAGGTTGGGGCCCAAGTGCGGTCACCATTGGCAAATTTGATGGCGTGCACCTCGGCCACAGAGAAATATTGCGCCAACTGCGTGAACTAGCTGATTCTCGTGGTTTAGCTTCCACGCTCATTACCTTTGATCGTCATCCTGCGGAAATAACAGCACCTGATGCAGCGCCGTTAGAAATTCTGAGTGATGCAGATCGCCTCGATCTCATCGCTCAGCAAGGAGTTGAGGCAGCACTTGTGCTTCCCTTTGATCAGGAACTTGCTGCGGTGAGTCCACGAGAGTTTGTGACCGAGATTCTCTTAGGCACTCTTCAAGCCCAGGCAGTACTTGTCGGTCACGACTTCCGTTTTGGTGCACATGCCCAAGGAACCGTGGAACTCTTGATCGAGTTGGGGCAAGAACTCGGTTTTGATGTTGTCCTCATCGAGGATGTGAAAGAGGACGGACACGGCCGTATTTCTTCTTCACATATTCGTCAGCTCATTGCAGCAGGTGAAGTTGCACAGGCAACTGAACTTCTGGGAAGTTACCCCCGGGTCAGCGGTGAAGTTGTTCACGGACATAAACGAGGACGCGAACTAGGTTTCCCCACCGCCAATATTGGTCATGATGCACGAATTGTGATTCCTGGTGATGGGGTCTATGCGGGCTGGTTTGTGGATGCAGGAAAGCGTTACCCTGCAGCTATTTCCGTAGGAACAAACCCGACCTTCGAAGGAAATATGTCTCGCACCGTGGAGGCGTATCTCTTGGATGAAAACCTTGACCTCTATGGCCACATGGCCACTGTTGAATTTGTCGCACGCATTCGAGGAATGGTTGCTTTCAACGGGGTTGAAGACCTTGTGAAACAGATGCACGACGATGTTCGTATCACGAGAGAGCTCGTGGGATCGGGAAAGCAATGACGGAAGAATTCAACACCACTAATGATGACTTGGGTGAGTCCCAAGATGTCGGCGGAGTGAAAATAGCTGTTGCACAGTTCGGTCCTGGACCTAACGTTGCCGAGAACGTCAAAACAATCCAAGCTCTTGTCCACGCGGCAGCTGATAACGGTGCTCGTCTGGTTATCTTGCCGGAATACTCCTCAGTGCTTGGTGGAAAACTGGGGGATTGGGTCTTTGATTATGCGGAGCCGCTTGATGGTCCCTTTGTTGAGGCAATGACTGAACTAGCAGAGGAATGCAATATTGGGATTGTTGTTGGCATGCTCGAGCAATCTTCTGATCCTTCCAACAAGCTTCCCTTCAACACGGCTGTTGCCGTTCTCCCTGGCGCTGGGTTAGTGGCTAAGTATCGCAAAGTTCACCTCTTTGATGCTTTCGATTACAAAGAAAGCGAGTGGATGCAAGCAGGAAATCCTGCCGATGCTCCAGAAGTCTTTGAAATAGATGGCGTTGTTGTGGGTATGCAAACGTGTTTTGATTTGAGATTTCCTGAAACAACACGTGAGCTCGTTGATGCTGGGGTGCACCTGGTTGCACTCATCGCCGAGTGGATTTCAGGACCGAAGAAAGCCCACCACTGGGCAGCACTTACCTCTGCACGAGCTATTGAAAACACCGTGTATCTCGCTGCAGCCGACCAAATTCCACCCATTGCTGTGGGAATGTCTCGCGTCATTTCTCCACTTGGCGAGACCTTGATCGATATGGGACAGCAAATGGGAGTTTCCATTGCAACCATCAACGTGAAGGCGGTAGAGGATGCGCGGGCTCACAACCCCTCTCTTCAACTTCGCCGCTATAGCGTCACGCCAAGAACCTAGAAGGAATTCACAGGTTCTCAGGCGTAGTGTGTACTTCATGAGCACGCTCAAGAAAGCATCAGATGCCACAGCGCTAGTGTCCCAGCTCCGTGAGAGTTTTGATTCTGGTCTGACAAAGAAGCGCCAGTGGCGCATCAACCAACTCAGTGCACTGAGACAGTTGATCACCGACAATGAAAGCGTTCTGGAAGCAGCTCTCGCGAAAGACCTGGGAAAATCTGCCACCGAAGCGCAGTTGACAGAAATTGGCATCATCCTCGGTGACATTGATTATGCTCTCAAGAATTTGTCGACATGGCTAAAGCCTCAGAGAGTCTCCATCCCGCTTGCGATGATGCCGGGTAAAGCGTTTGTCGTCAGTGAGCCCTTAGGTGTGGTGTTGATTATTGCGCCGTGGAATTATCCGTTGCAGCTTTTGCTTGCACCCTTGATTGGCGCCATTGCAGCGGGAAATGCCGCAGTGCTGAAACCCAGTGAAATGTCCGCAGCAACCTCTGCTGCCTTAGCCAAGCTCATCCCGGTGTATTTGGACACTCGTGCCGTGACAATCGTGGAGGGTGCTGCGAAAGAGACCGGTTGGCTACTTGAGCAGCGCTATGACCACATTTTTTACACCGGCAACGGACGGGTCGGTCAGATAGTTCTCGAGGCTGCAGCCAAGCACTTGACTCCCGTGACTCTCGAGCTTGGCGGAAAATCTCCCATCTATGTCGATGAGTCGGTTGACCTCGAGGCAGCCGCGCAACGCATTGCGTGGGCAAAATATCTCAATGCTGGTCAAACCTGTGTTGCGCCGGACTATGTGCTGGCCACCTCAGCTGTGCAACATGAGTTGGAGGCGCACCTGGTAGCCGCTATTGCTTCTCTATATGGCCCTGTGCCCAAGAATTCTCCCGACTATGGCCGGATTATCAATCAGGGACATTTTGAACGGCTTACTGGACTCCTTCAAGACGGACGCGTTGTTGCAGACGGTGCCCCAGATGCCAAACAGAAATTTATTCCGCCCACGGTGCTCGCTGAAGTTTCCCGCGATGCACCTGTGATGCAGGATGAAATCTTTGGGCCTATTTTGCCAATGATTACCGTGCAAGATCTTGATGACGCTATTGATTTCATCAATTCCAAGCCAAAACCTTTAGCTCTCTATGTTTTCAGCGAAAACACTCTGGTTCGTCGCGCCTTCACCGAACGAACCAGCTCAGGCTCTCTAGCTTTCAACGTCGCTGTGGTGCAGCTCAGCGTTCCTGAGCTTCCGTTTGGGGGAGTGGGTGCCAGTGGTATGGGTGCCTATCGTGGCAAGCGTTCCTTCGACACGTTTAGCCATGAGAAGGCAGTCTTTGCAAAGTCCTTCAAGCCGGAAACTCTTGCGCTGATTTTTCCTCCCTATACCGAGTCAAAAAAGAAAATGATTCGTGGTTTGTTGCGCAAACTGAGCTAAATCTTCAAGAAGCTGACTGTTTGTCAAAAAACGCTGTTTTTTGTCTGAAAAACTGGACAGTCTTCTTGTTTGGCCCCAAAAGACACACATAGACTCAAATTCGACCCACAAAGTCCTTTCAACACAGCAATGGAGCTGATAACCAGTGTCTGAACAGACAACACCTTCAACACGTCCAATCGACACTCTTGGATTGTCCTCAACCGACAAGGTGGGCAATTTCTCGGGGAATGCGCAACTGCCCATCGCGCCGGCAGCTACTCGCACAGAAACTGACTCGCTGGGAGCCATGCAAGTTCCTGCAGACGCATATTGGGGTGTTCACACCGCTCGTGCACTGGAGAATTTCCCCATCGCTAAGCGTCCAATTTCGGTTTTCCCTGAACTTATTGTTGCTTTGGCGTGTGTGAAGCAGGCTGCAGCCCGTGCCAACCTCGAAATTGGTGTACTCGACCCGCACAAGGCAGAAATCATCGACCGGGTGTGCCAAGAAATCATTGACGGCGCCTGGCATGAACAATTCGTCGTGGGAATCATTCAAGGTGGCGCTGGTACCAGCACGAACATGAACGCCAATGAAGTTATTGCTAACCGTTGTTTGGAGATCATGGGCCATGCCAAGGGCGCATACCAATACATGCACCCCATTGATGATGTGAACAAGTCCCAGTCCACCAATGACACCTACCCCACAGCAGTCAAGTTGTCTCTGGCTTTCGCCTTGCCTCACCTGCTCAAGGAATTGGGTTTACTTCGTGACGCCTTCAACGCCAAGGGTGAAGAATTCAAGCACATCCTCAAAGTTGGTCGCACCCAACTTCAAGATGCTGTGCCCATGACTTTGGGTCAGGAATTCCACGGATTTGGTACCACCTTGGGCGAAGACTATGACCGTCTGACAGAAACCGTCTGGATGCTCAGCGAAATCAACCTTGGCGCTACCGCTATTGGTACAGGAATCACCGCTGATCCTCGCTACCGCGAGGCAGCTGTGCGTCACTTGGCCAAGATTTCTGGTCTCGACATTCAAAGCGCCCCAGACCTCATTGAAGCAACCAGCGACGCCGGTGGATTTATGAGCTTCTCCGGAACCCTCAAACGCTCGGCCATCAAGCTCTCGAAGATCAGTAATGACCTTCGTTTGCTTTCCTCTGGTCCTCAAGCAGGTTTGGGAGAAATAAACCTTCCTGCCCAGCAGGCAGGGTCCTCCATCATGCCGGGCAAGGTTAACCCTGTTATTCCTGAGGCGGTGAGCCAAGTTGCCTATGCAATTGCCGGAAATGATGTCACAGTCACCATGGCAGCCGAGGGCGGCCAGCTTCAGCTCAACGCATTTGAACCTGTCATCGCCTACTCCCTGCTTCAAGGCATTAGTTGGTTAGCCCAGGCGTGTATGACACTGCGCGTGAACTGTGTCGAAGGCATTACTGCCAACGTTGAGCGTCTCGAAGGAATGGTGGCCTCCAGCGTTGGTGTTATCACTGCACTCATTCCATTCATTGGTTACGCTCCTGCAGCAGAGCTGGCCAAACAGGCTCTCAAGACTGGCCGCCCAGTGGCTGATCTTGTTGTTGAAGCAGGTTTGATGTCCAAAGAGGATGTTCTGCGTGAACTCTCTCCAGCCAAGATTTCAGGGATGGAAGCTTAATCCTCAGCGTTCTCTGGTTACGCTGGAGAGATGAGTAGCGCATCCGAGGTCGTCATGCAACGCATGTTGACCGTGCCAGATTTTCCCTCCGAGGGGATCCTGTTTCGGGACTTAACCCCGGTTTTTGCCCACGGGCCTTCATTCCGTGCCGTAGTGGATGGGCTCATCGAGCCTTTTGCAGGCAAGTTTGATGCGGTGGCTGGCTTGGAAGCCCGTGGCTTCTTGCTCGCGGCTGCCGCAGCAATTGATGGGGGTGTGGGGGTACTTCCTATTCGCAAGGGTGGCAAGCTTCCAGGAGACATTATTGGTGAAACCTATGACCTCGAATATGGCACCGCCACATTGGAGGTCAACCCGATTTCACTTCCAGCAGGAGCACGAGTTTTGGTCTTGGATGATGTGTTGGCAACAGGTGGAACAATTAATGCATCCGTCTCACTTATTGAGCGTGCGGGCTGGACAGTCGCTGGTATTGCAGTGGTGTTGGAGCTCGAAGCCCTCGAGGGGCGCCAGCGTTTAGCTGGCCGCGAGATTCATTCACTCGTTACTCTGTAGAACCCAACAAACCTCTACGCTTAGAGTCATGACAATCCCTACCGTGACGCTCAATGATGGACTCGTACTTCCCCAGATTGGCTTGGGAACATACAAACTTACTGACGATGACGGCATTGCCTCAATTGTGTCTGCCATTCACTCGGGATACCGTCTGATTGATACGGCAACTCGCTACAACAACGAGGTTGAAGTCGGCAAAGCCATTGCTGCATCGGGTGTTCCACGCGAAGAGATTATTGTCACCACCAAGCTTCCGGGTGCTGCACACGGGTTTGACGAAACCATGGCCTCATTTGAGCTCAGCCGTCAGGCGCTGGGCTTGGACTTCATCGACCTTTACCTCATTCACTGGCCCAATCCCAGCGTGAACCGCTATCTCGATTCGTGGCAGGCCATGATCGAGCTCAAAGAGGATGGCCTCGCTAGAAGTATTGGTGTGTGTAACTTCACAGAAGAGTTCCTCACCCGCATTATTGATGCAACCGGGGTCGTGCCCTCGGTGAATCAAATTGAATTGCACCCCTATTTCCCCCAAGCGCATATGCGTGAGGTCCATGCCAAGTTGGGCATCCAGACTGAAAGTTGGAGTCCACTGGGTAAGACAGAGGAACTGCGCAATGAGAAGATCATCACTGATCTTGCCGAAGCACATCAAATAACCCCAGCCCAGCTCATTCTTCGCTGGCACACGCAGCAGGGCATGATTCCTCTGCCGAAGTCTGGTGACCCAGAGCGTCAAGCCTCGAATCTGAACAGCTTTGGTTTTGACCTTACTGTTGAGGAGATTAGCCTCATCTCCAGTCTTGAACGTGGTCGCTTGTGGGGCGGAGACCCCAACACCCACGAAGAAATGTAACCGGGAAGTTCCCAGCTAGAAAGTTTTCGAAGATGTCTGTGCGCGATTCACGTTTTCTCTTCAGCGGCGGTACCGTCTACACCCTCAACCCTCAACAGCCCGTTGCTGAGGCCTTGGTGGTGGAGGGAAAGAGCATTATTTATGTCGGGGATCTCTCAGGTGCACGTGAATTCGTGACAAATGACACTAGGCAGATAGATTTCTCCGGCGGCATGTTGCTTCCCGGGTTTATTGACGCGCATGATCACCTGATTATGGGTGCTGCCACAAAAGTGGGAGTTGACCTCAGTGGGATAACCGGGACTGCCCAGGTGTGTGCTGCCATCAAAGAGTGGGTCGATGCAGCACCTGAAGGAACACTTCTTCGAGGACACGGGTGGATGCCGGCCTCATTTGAAGAGGGTTCTCCTCGCAGACAATGGCTCGATGAGATTACTGGAGATCGTCCGATGGCCCTGCTGTCGGCCGATGCTCACGATATTTGGTTCAACACTGCTGCAATGAACGTGTGTGGACTGACCAAGGACAGCCCCGATCCGGTTCCGGGTGCACAGTATTTTGTCCGAGATGAGGACGGATGGCCCACAGGCCACGGTGTTGAGGGCGCAACCTGTTTGCTTATCGGCTCACGCTTAGGTTTCTTTTCACCCGAGGGCATCACCGAAGCAATGAAGCTCACAGTTGATCCTGCACCTTCTTGGGGGATAACAGCTACCTATGACGCGGGAATTCTCATCGGAGAAAAGCAAGACGAGTCAGAACCGATCTTCCAGATGCTCGTCGAACGAGATAAAGCTGGCAATCTGCCGATTCGAATAGTTGGGTCGGTCTGGACCAGGAACGCAGATGATGTGCCCCAGCACGTCACGGACACTTTGGTGCAATGGAATAAAAAATACGCTTCAGAGCATGTCAGCGTTAGTGTCAACAAACTCTGGGCAGATGGAACCATGATGAGCTATGGCTCATTGCTTTTGGAGCCTTTCTGCACAGGACACCATGGCCGCGGAACCATGTCATTCACCCCGGAGCACATCGAAGCTCAAATTGAAGCTACGCAACGTGCTGGTTTCGATATGCACATCCACAACGACGGTGATGGCTCTGTTCGAGTAATCCTGGATGCCATAGAGCGCGTGCAACAACGCATTGGGCGTGGTGATTCTCGTCACACCGTCTGCCACAACACTTTGGTTCACCCTGACGATATTCCGCGCTTTGCCGAACTGGGCGTCATTGCAAATGTGACACCGATGTGGGGAACCAACTACAACGGTGTTTACATCGATGTCTATGAAGAACTCCTTGGGCCACAGCGTGTCGAATTGGAATCTTTTCCCTATGGCGATCTTGTCAGAAGCGGCGCTGTCGTCACCTATGGTGCAGATATTCCAGGGGTTCTCATCTCAGAAATCGCTCCCTTGATTCAGATTGAAGCGGCTGTTACGAGACAACGCCCAGGGTTTCCTGAAGACCGCGTCTTTATTGAGCGCCAGCGGGTCAGTGTGGAACAAGCACTTGCGGCCGCAACGATAAACGCTGCCTACCAGATACGCATGGAAGACCAGATTGGTTCACTAGAGGTTGGTAAGCGTGCAGATCTTGTTCTTCTAGCCAACAACCTGTTTGAGATAGACCCACACCAGATTCATTCCACGCCTATTGTGCTGACCATGATGGACGGAAAAATTACGTTCGAGCAGAACGTGAACGCTTAACCAGGGTCACACTAACGGCAACGATAACCACCCCAAGAGTGAACAACACGTTGGGGCCGTTTAAGACCAGCAACACAATGGTCATAACCAGTGCCACGATGGCAACCCACCAATCCCAGCTCCAGCGAGGGAAGATCAACACTGCAGCAGTCATTCCTAAGACATAGATAGCCACCATGGAGCTGAGGTGAATGGGAATGAGGGTAAGCAATTGGAAATCTTGCGCAAAGAGCACGCAGAAGAAAACAATCGAAATAATCAGTGAAAGCATCAAGCTTCGGCGAGGAATTTCATCGGGCTCTGCCCCCTTGGCTAAATAGCGGGGGAGATCCCCGTCTCGGCCCAAGGAAGCACCGAGCTTGCCGATGGCCGCCAGATAGGCATTGAGTACACCCAAAGACACGATGGCGGCAATGCTAGCGATGATAACTGCACCTGCCTTGGGTGCTGTTTCGTTCACCAGCGTGAGCAAAGGGACGCTTCCCTTGCCTGCGTCTTCTCCCAGAACACCAATGGTGACCCACTGAAGTGCTAGATATGCCAGGCCAACAATCACGAGTGCAATTGCGGTTGCTATCGGGATGGTTCGGCGAGGGTTCTTAAACTCGGCGGCGATGTGGGTTCCAACCTCCCAACCAGCAAAGGCCCACACAAACAAACTGATGGCAACTCCCACGCCAATCCAGCCGTGAGGCATGAAGGGAGTGAAACTTTCTTCCTGCACCGCAGGTGCACCGTAGGTAATCACACCCACGACAACGACAACCAGGAGTGCACTCAAGCCCAGCTGAACCCAGCCGGCAACTTTCACTCCGAACAGGTTCAGGGTGAAGGGAACCAGGAACAACACCCCGGCAACCAAGGGCAACAGGGCGCGGTCAGTGCCCGTAATGGCAATGACATATTCAGCACCCATCACCGCGACCACCGGCTCGCCAGCAGCAACACCGAAGTAGAAAAGATACCCAGCTACACGAGCCCAGGTGTTTCCCATTGATTTGCGCACATAACTGGCAACACCACCAGAGTCTGGATAACGTGCAGCCAACGCGGCAAAGGTTCCAGCCAAGGGGATGGAGAGAAAGAAGATGATGGCGACCGACAGAATGGAGGCAGGCCCGGCAACTTGTGCTGCTAAACCAGGTAAAACCAAGATTCCGGTACCGAGAACGCTGGCAATGTAGAGAGCGGTTCCTTGCGCAATACCTAAGGTGCCCTTGTGTTCGCTCACTTATTCACTCTGCCATGAAAACTGGCGCCAGCATGACTTCTGACGCCTGAAGATGCGACATCTCATTCCGGGCTAGCCGAGGAAACCACGAAGAAGTGCAGCAGATCCTGACACGTGGTCTGCCATGGCAGCACGTGCCTTTTCGGAGTCACCAGTCAAGATGGCCAACACAATTGCCTCGTGCTGTTCGTTGGAGTGAGAGATATTCGGCGCCAAAAGGGGAATACCATCGAGCAATTCGTTGATTCGCATGCGCGAGGAGGCCACTTCCGACAGTAACGAGGGTGAGCCGGTGAGCTCAGCAATGAGTAAATGAAGTCTGGAATCGAGCATGCGGTAGTTCTCTGCTGTGGACAAAGAAGTCTCTTTCAACACTGCCCACAGTTGTTCCCGCTCCACGGAGGTCAAACTCCGTACGGCAGCAAATTCGGCAGCACCGCACTCCAAAATCTCACGAAGGATGAGTGCGTCTTCTAGTTCGTCATGGGTAAATTCCACGTTGTGAGTGAGCTCGCCATCACGCCCCATCCGCAGAGGCTGACTGGGCAGATTTTCTGCCACGAATGTTCCGCCGTAACGGCCACGTTTGACGAAAAGATAACCAGCATCAACCAGCGCAGATATTGCTAAGCGCACAGTGTCCCGACTGACCTCAAGCATTGCCGCGAGTTCTCGCTCAGGAGGAAACTGTGCCCCGGGAAGGGCAAGACCTAAGCGAATAGTTTGAAGAAGCCGCTCGACAGTTTCCTCATAGGTGTTTCCACCACGAACAGGCCGAAGCAACAAATCTCCATTAAGTGGATTTGCCGCGACGGCCTGGTCGGAGTGGAACTCTGGCGACATTGGAGGTGCTTAGTCCAGAGGGGTGACGTACGCAGAAGAAATTCCACCATCAACCAGGAAGGTAGATCCTGTAATGAAGGAGGAGTCATCACTTGCCAAGAACGCAACGGCTGCAGCTAGTTCTTCTGGTTTGGCGAAGCGTCCGATAGGGATGTGAACCAGACGACGCTGCGCCCTCTCAGGGTCCTTCGCAAAGAGTTCCTGAAGCAGGGGAGTGTTCACGGGCCCAGGGCACAGTGCGTTAACCCGGATTCCTTGACGAGCAAACTGAACACCCAGTTCACGGCTCATCGCAAGAACACCACCCTTGGACGCGGTGTAAGAGATCTGAGAAGTTGCAGAACCCATCACAGCAACAAAAGAGGCGGTGTTAATGATCGAGCCGCTTTGCTGCTTGACCATGTGGCGCAGTGCAGCCCGAGAACACAGGTACACAGACTTGAGGTTCACATCCTGGACCTTGTTCCACGCAGGTAGTTCGGTTGTTTCGATGGAGTCATCATCGGGGGGAGAAATACCTGCGTTATTGAAGGCGATGTCTACTGAGCCATAAACCTTAAACGCAGTATCGAAAAGGTTGTTGACCTGATCTTCATCTGTTACGTTCACCAGAACAAAAAGGCCACCTACTTCTGCAGCAGCTTTTTCTCCGGACACAGGGTCCATATCACCGATGACAACAGTTGCGCCTTCAGCAGCAAAGCGCTTGGCAGTGGCGAGCCCGATACCGCTTGCACCACCGGTAATGACAGCAACCTTGCCAGCAAGGCGCTGGGTGAGGTCTATTTTTTCGATACTCATTGTTTTCTCCTTTGTGAGGTTTATGAAAGTTGTTTAGTCAGCAGGGATGAAGACGTTTTTGGTCTCCGTAAATGCCAAAGCCGCATCGGGACCCAGCTCACGACCCAAACCGGATTGTTTGAAGCCGCCGAAGGGAGTGTTGTAGCGCACGGAAGAGTGCGAATTCACAGACAAGTTACCTGATTCCACACCGCGCGAAATACGGATGGCGCGGCCGACGTCTCGAGTCCAGATGGAACCTGACAGGCCGTACTCCGTTGCGTTAGCGAGCTCAATCGCGTCTGCATCATCATCGAAAGGAAGCACCGTGACAACAGGGCCAAAGATTTCCTCAGTTGCACTCACGTGGTCACGAGATCCTGGAGTGAGGACTGTGGGAGCAAACCAATATCCTGCCCCCTCAGGTGCGGTGCCTCGAAATGCCACAGGAGCGTCACTGGGCACATAGCGCGAAACACTGTCGTAGTGGTTCTTGTGCACCAGAGGTCCCATCTCTGTTGCCTCATCGCGGGGATCACCCACTTTGACGCCCTTGACGGCAGGCTCGAGATATTCCATGAACTTGTCATACACACTTCGCTGAACCAAGATGCGACTGCGAGCACAACAATCCTGCCCAGCGTTTTCAAAAACCCCGTAGGGAGCGGTTGCCGCCGCTTTTTCGATGTCAGCATCAGCAAAGACGATGTTGGCACTCTTACCGCCCAGTTCCAGCGTGACGCGCTTAATCTGGTCAGCAGCGCCTGCCATGATCCGCTTGCCTACCTCAGTTGAGCCGGTAAAGACGACTTTGCGAACGGTTGGGTTCGTGACGAAGCGCTCACCAACGACAGAACCTTTTCCGGGTAAAACTTGGAATAGTCCTTCGGGTAGCCCAGCTTGAAGTGCAAGTTCACCTAAGCGAATACTGGTCAGTGGAGTCCACTCGGCTGGTTTGAGGACGACAGCATTTCCAGCCGCCAGTGCTGGAGCAAAACCCCACGAGGCAATGGTCATGGGGAAGTTCCATGGGGTAATGACCCCGACTACCCCAAGAGGTTCTTGGAAGGTAACATCGAGTCCGCCGGCGACAGGGATCTGCTTACCAAAGAGGCGCTCAGGTGTTGCTGAGTAGTATTCCAAGACATTGCGCACGTGTTCTGCTTCCCAGCGGGCTTGGCCGATGGGGTGGCCAGAGTTGCGTACTTCAAGTTGCGCCAGGTTTTCAACATCCGCATCAACCGCATCGGCGAATAAACGCAACGCTGCTGCACGGTCTGCTGGGTTGCGTGTCGCCCACTCTTTTTGTGCTTTCTGGGCCTTATTGATGGCCTCATCGGTTTGTTCCAGGCTGAGGTGCTCAATAGTTTCCCCGGCCTCTTCGGTAGCGGGGTTGATGATGGTGTAACTCACGATGAGCTCCTTTGTGATGAGGAAAGACTGCGACGGTGGGTGAGGGCATACTCGCGAGCTGCCTCAACGAGGCCTTCAAAGAGGCCTATGTCTTCAGGGGTTTGTTCTGGGTGCCACTGCACAGCTAGGCCAAACGGAACATCATCTAACTGCAATGCCTCGATCACCCCGTCTTCAGTAGTGGCAACGACGGAGAGGCCTTCCCCGACTTCCCCGATGGCTTGGTGGTGGTACATCGCACCAACAGGGGAGGAGTTCCCCAAAACGTGTGCAAGAAGTGAGTCTTCTTTTACTTGTACAGGGATATGGCTAAAGTTTCCCTGCCCTTTTTGATATCGGTCATCTCCGACAACTTCCGGCAGGTGTTGAATGAGATCTCCGCCACGAATCACGTTGAGCATTTGTGCGCCACGGCAGATGCCTAGGAAGGGGAGCTCTCGTTCAATAGCTGCTGAGA
This sequence comes from Aurantimicrobium sp. MWH-Uga1, assembly GCF_003325955.1. Lineage (NCBI taxonomy): Bacteria > Bacillati > Actinomycetota > Actinomycetes > Micrococcales > Microbacteriaceae > Aurantimicrobium > Aurantimicrobium sp. MWH-Uga1. Next base: position 526,208 of record NZ_CP030929.1, read on the forward strand.
GGAGTTCATCTTCGAGTTTGTCTCTATCAGGGCGGGGTTCATCGGTGAGGGGGTGGGGTGTTTGGCCATAACGGGCTGGGTTGACGTCTTTTCCGCCGCAAATAATCAAGCCATCGAGGCCGTCAAGAATGGTGTTGGCGATTTCAGCGTTGACGGCCTGGGGCGGAATGAGCACAGCTATTCCGCCTGCTTTGTTAACTGCGTCAAAATACACCTTGGGTAGGAAGGCAGCCTGAACATCCCACACGCCTGAGGTGGCTTGTTCGAGGTAAGTGGTTAGCCCGATGACAGGCTGTGGTTTAGAGTCGTTCGAAGCCACGGACACGCTCCCAGTCGGTGATAGCTGCATCGTAAGCTGCCACTTCAATGCGGGCATAGTTGAGATAGTGATCAACTACTTCTTGGCCAAAAGCTTTCTGGGCAATCTCTGACTGCGCGAAGAGTTCAGCGGCCTCGCGTAGGGTCGATGGAACACGTGGAGCGCCCCCGGTATAGGCATTTCCGGTTGTGATTGGTTCGAGTTCCAGTTCGTTTTCGATACCGTGCAGTCCGGCTGCAATCAATGCAGCAACCGCGAGGTACTGGTTCACATCTCCACCAGGAACACGCTGCTCTACACGCATCGCGTGGCCTTGGCCCACCACACGCAATGAACACGTGCGGTTGTCGAGACCCCACGCAACTGCGGTGGGGGCAAAGCTGCCGTCAACGTAACGCTTGTAGGAGTTGATATTCGGTGCAAAGAACAATGAAAGTTCACGCATTGCAGCAATCTGACCTGCCAAGAAGTGGCGGAACAGTTTGCTCATTCCGTGTTCTTGGCTCTTGTCTGCGAACACAGGGTTGCCGTCGTTGTCACGCAGGCTGATGTGAATGTGGCATGAGTTTCCTTCGCGCTCATTGAATTTCGCCATAAAGGTCAATGATTTGCCGTGCTTATCGGCGATAACCTTTGCTCCGCTTTTGTATACGGAGTGGTTATCGCACGTAACGAGTGCATGGTCGTAGCGGAACGCGATTTCTTGCTGTCCCAGGTTGCATTCACCCTTGACGCCTTCGCAATACATTCCTGCTGCATCCATCGAATTGCGAATGTCACGCAATAGGGGTTCCACGCGGGTTGAGGCCAGGAGGTCGTAATCCACGTTGTAGTCCGTGGAGGGACGCAGGTTGTCATACCCCTTGGCCCACGCTTCGCGGTAGGTGTCATCAAAAACAATGAATTCAAGTTCTGTTCCGACATAGGGGACCAATCCCAGTTCAGCTAGACGATTGATCTGAGTGCGCAGAATTTCACGAGGGGACTGCTTCACGGGGGTGTGGTCCAACCATTGCATATCTGCCATCACCATGGCTGTTCCTTCAAGCCAGGGTGCTGTTCGCAGCGTGCTCATGTCGGGAATCATGGCCATATCTCCATAGCCGCGTTCCCAGCTGGAGATCGAATAACCATCAACGGTGTTGTTTTCCACGTCAACAGCAAAAAGATAATTGCAGCACTCAGCACCGTGTGACATGACGTCTTCCACAAACAAACGCGCAGAAACACGCTTACCCACCAAGCGGCCTTGCATGTCCGTAAATGAGACGATGACGGTGTCTATGCTTCCGTCCTCGACGAGGGCTTTAAGCCCTTCAGGGGTGAGGTTTCCTGCGGCACTGGACATCGTCACTCTCTTCCTTGAGGTAGGTATTTCAACCATTAGACCACCCTATTGGGTGATGGCTGTCAAGTCTTATCAGGTAAATAACAGATTTATTTTTGAAAAAATTTTTGTTAAAGGTAGTTACAAGAACCAATTTGAGGCATATAGTCATCTCCAAGGAATCTCACAGCGTTGTGTGCCTCGCCTCGTATAGAGGTGCTCAACCCGAGCAGAAGGAAATTGTAAATGTCCAAAGACACCTTGAACGTCTCGGGTGTGACGTACACAACCGCAGACGCTAACTATTTCAAGAAACGGACGCTCAAGCGTTCTGCTGGATTGTGGGGCCTCTGGGGTCTCGCCGTCGCAGCAGTTATCTCTGGTGACTTCTCCGGATGGAACTTCGGAATTGGGTTCGCTGGCTTTGGTGGAATGCTGATCGCATTCGCCGTTTTGATCTTCATGTACTACGGAATGATGTTCAGCATCGGTGAAATGGCCGCTGCGATGCCTCACTCTGGTGGTGCTTACTCCTTCGCCCGATCTGCCCTGGGTCCCTGGGGCGGTCTGGCAACTGGGCTTGCGGAGACAATCGAGTACGTGGCAACCACTGCTGTTATCGTGTTCTTCTCTGCTTCTTATGCGAACAGTATTACCGCAGAACTGCTGGGAGTGTCCCTGCCCATGTTCGTCTGGTACATCATTTTGTACGCAGTGTTTGTCTTGCTCAATGCTGCAGGGTCAAACATCTCATTCAAGTTCGCAATTGTGGTGTCCATCATCTCGATTGCTATCTTGCTGGTCTTCTCAGCAATGGCCCTTTTCTCCGGCAAGCTCGACTTTAACTCGCTGTGGAACATTGCTCCTGAAGAAGGACAGTCCGCATTCCTGCCATACGGTTGGTTGCCAATCCTCTTCGCTCTTCCCTACGCAATGTGGTTCTTCCTCGGTATTGAAGAGCTTCCACTGGCTGCAGAAGAATCTCACAACCCCGTTCGTGATATCCCACGTGCTGGTTTGATTGCTCGCACCACACTGATCATTACCGGTCTGTTGGTTCTCTTCCTCAACACTGCCTTGGTTGGTGCTGAAGAAATCAGTGCCGCCGGTGAGCCACTGCTTGATGGCTTCCGTGCCATGGTTGGTGATGGTGCAGCTGCAGTCCTCGCATTGTTCGCACTCATTGGTTTGCTTGCTTCACTGCAAGGAATCATGTTTGCTTACGGACGTAACATGTACTCCCTGTCTCGTGCTGGTTACTACCCCAAGGTGTTCTCCCTCACCGGAAAACGCCAGACCCCTTATGTCGCATTGACCGTGGGCGCCATTATCGGTTTTGTCGCCTTGGTCACTGTTGACAGCCTGGGTGGTGCCGGTGGTGTTGCTGGAGCAATCGTGCTGAACATCGCTGTATGGGGTGCAGTAATTGCCTACGTGCTGCAGATGATCTCCTTCATCGTTCTGCGCAAGAAGTTCCCCAAGGCAAACCGCCCCTACAAGAGCCCCTGGGGTATTCCTGGTGCTGTTATCGCAGCAACAGTATCGATTGCAATCTTCTTCGGGTTCTTTATCAACGAACCCGCACGACCAGCAATCATCGCTATCGCTGTGATCTACGCCATCATGCTGCTGAGCTTCGCTGTCTATGGTCGAAAGAATTTGATTCTTTCTCCCGAAGAGGAGTACGCAGTCTCAGGTGGTCTCCACGGTGACCCACAAAAGGAAGGTTACGGCGGAAAGGTTGAGGAAGAGCTCCTCGCCATGGACGGCGTAGACGACGACAAGAAATAACAACAACACAGTTGGGGGTCGGTTCCTTGAGGGAACCGGCCCCCTTTTCTCTGACAGTATTGATGCATGACTGAACACAACCTCACAAAGCCAGAAATCGATGCTCCTATGGAGCCAGCTCCCTCGGAGCTCGTTATCACCGACATCGTCGTGGGTGACGGTGCTGAAGCAACCCCCGGTGCAACCGTTGACGTTCACTACGTCGGTGTTGAATATGAAACCGGTGAAGAGTTTGATGCTTCCTGGAACCGAGGTGAATCCATCAACTTCCCCCTGCAGGCACTCATTTCCGGTTGGCAAGAAGGTATCCCTGGAATGAAGGTCGGCGGACGCCGTATGCTCGTATGCCCTCCAGCAAAGGCATACGGTCCAGCTGGTGGCGGACACCGCCTCTCTGGCAAGACCCTCATCTTCGTAATCGACCTGCTGGGCGTTAGCTAAGTATGACCTTTCCTGCCATCGACAGCACCGCTGTGCGCTGGTCAATACCACGCGAAAAGGTCGCCTCCGCTTTGGCCGAACGTCCCCTGCTTCTGATGATGCATGGCTACGGCTCGAACGAGGGTGACCTCTTCTCGTTGGGGCAATACATGCCCGAGGAATTTGTGATTGCGTCTCTTCGTGCTCCGTTGAGTGCTGGCCCGGGTTATGCCTGGTTCCAGATTGACTACGACGCAGAGAATGCGACTCTTCGACGTGACGTGAGCGAGGTGACGCGCTCCACACATCAACTGATTTCCTGGATCGATGAGCTCGAGGACGAAGTTGGCGGTTTTCAAGATGTTGCCCTGCTGGGCTTCTCCCAGGGTGGGGTTATGCTCACCCAGCTCTTCCGTCACCAGCCAGAGCGTTTTAGCGCTGGAGTATTCTTAGCTAGCTTCGCCGTGGATGACACCACAGAAGGTGGGAAAGAACGCGATGCTGCGCTCGCTGCGGTTAAGCCACCCATTTTCTGGGGCAGAGATCCTCAAGACCCCGTGATTACCCCCGACCTCATTGAATTTACTCGTCGTTGGCTTCCGGCACATTTTGATGTTGATGCACAGCTTTATGCTCACGTTGGGCACGGGCTATCTCTAGAAGAAATTGAAGACGCTACCGCCTTCCTCAGAAAGCACGTCGGGCTTTAGTCGTCAATTTCAATCTGTTTGATGCGTGACGTGTGACCACGCACCACTCGAACGCGAGACTTGGCAGTGCTGTAGTGCTCAGCAATCAATTTCACAACAGCCTCATTGGCGCCGCCATCGATTGCTTTTTCTTTCACAAAGACAACAAGTCCTTCGGCATCCTCTTCAATGAGAGGTCCTTTGCTGCTGCCAGGTTTGACCCGAACAACAATGCGCATGGAAATTACTTGGCGAGGTAGGGGGCGCCGTACTTGTTTGAGCCAGGCTGGCTGGGCTGCAACATGAACACCAGCTCGATAATCCAGCCCACACTGGGAATGAGAAAGAGCAGGAAGAACCAACCGCTAACGCCCTGGTCGTGAAGTCTACGCACGGTCACAGTAATGGTCAGTAACCACAAGAACACGGCAATGGCACCAGCTGCGATGAGGAAAGGGAACAATGCCCAGACATCACCCTGACGCACCATCATGGCGACAAGGACCACCGGGATAACTGCCACTAAGGAGACGATGAAAACGAACAATCTCCAGTACCAATACTCTGAGCGAGGGGAGCGGCCCTGGAGCTTATTGAACTTGGAAAAGACGGACTGAATAGCTTCTGCAAAACTCATGCATCCATCTTCTCGCATTAAGCGACTGCTGCCTCCCACATTGTGGGAGGCAGCAGTAATAGCGACAGATATTTATGCAGCTTTAGGGTTGGGCCCAAATCGGTTGTCAGTGGGGTCACTGTCTTTGACGTACCACACCAGCAGGAAGATCCAGCCAACTAGTGGAATAAAAGCAAAGAGGATGAACCATCCGGATTTGTTGATGTCGTGCAGGCGACGAATGGAATAAGCCAGTGATGGTAAGAAGATTGCCAAAGCAGCAAGTCCTCCCAAGAAGCCAAAGAAGCTCTCTGACTTACCTCCAGAGAGGACATTGAACACGAGTGATACAAGGATGGTGAAAAGGTACCAGTACCAGAAACCTGAACGGCGACTGCGTCCCTTGAAGTTCACGTAGTTGCTAAAACCAAACTTGATGGATTCAACGAAATTCATGATGAATCTCCCTATTTCTTCGGTTGTGTCGTTCACAACCTCTTCTTTCAGGGTACCTCGGTAGTCATCGGATAGAGCTGAGTTGTGGTTTTGGGCGTGCCAAAGCTCTGCTAATCTTGTGAAGTTGCCGTCTAACGGCCGCGGATACAGAGAGCTCCACGCACAAGGCATGGGGCGCCGCGCAACGAGGTACTAAGAAAGGGGATCCCACTATGGCACTTGAAGCAGATGTCAAAAAGGCGATCATCGACGAATACGCAACTCACCCCGGTGACACTGGATCTCCTGAGGTTCAGGTTGCTCTTCTCACCAAGCGCATCAAGGACTTAACTGAGCACCTCAAGGAGCACAAGCACGACCACCACTCACGTCGTGGACTGCTGCTGCTCGTTGGTCAGCGTCGTCGTCTTCTCGGCTACCTAGCTGATGTAGACATTAACCGTTACCGAAAGCTCATCGAGCGACTCGGACTGCGTCGATAGTCGACTTTTCGTTCTTCACCAGATGCCACTGTTCGCGGTGGCATCTGGCATTTAACCTGACATTCACCTTCTCATACCAGCCTTCATGGGTTTATTGAGGGTTTTGGGGTACTCTTGAAGTAGAGCAGGCAGGCAGTTCGCTGGTCTTCGGTGGTGGTTTACCAACATTTGTTGGTGGATTTCTACTGGTGGCCAGCACGAAGTCTGATACTCGTGCAACGTATGTCCGTGTTTGAGCGGCTTCGTTCTGCCATGCTTCGCTCCGGATGTATGAGTCGGTACCCACACGGGGTAACGACGATAAACAAAGGAGAAAGACCTTAATGGAAGGTCCAGAAATCAAATTCGCCGAAGCCGTTATTGACAACGGTAAGTTCGGTAAGCGTGTGGTCCGCTTTGAAACCGGCCGTCTCGCACAACAGGCTCAGGGCGCAGTTGCGGCCTACCTAGATGACGAAACTATGCTGCTTTCGGCTACGTCTGTCAGCAAGCAGCCCAAGGATAACTTCGACTTCTTCCCACTGACTGTGGACGTTGAAGAGCGTAGCTACGCAGCAGGCAAGATCCCCGGTTCGTTCTTCCGTCGTGAAGGCCGTCCCTCGACTGAGGCCATCCTGGTCTGCCGTCTGATCGACCGCCCACTGCGCCCATCCTTCGTTGATGGTCTGCGTAACGAAGTTCAGATCGTTGTGACCGTTTTGTCTATTGCTCCAGGTGAGTTCTATGACGCACTAGCTATCAACGCTTCTTCTGCATCAACCCAGATCTCCGGTTTGCCCTTCTCCGGTCCTATCGGTGGTATCCGTATGGTCTTGATTGATGGCCAGTGGGTTGCATTCCCCAACGTTGAGCAGCTCAAAGACGCCGTCTTTGACCTCGTCGTTGCTGGTCGCATCGTTGTGGATAAGGATGGCAAGGAAGACGTCGCCATCATGATGGTTGAGGCAGAAGCTACTGAAGTGAGCTGGGACCTCATCAAGGCTGGTGGCATCAAGCCTGACGAGGAAATCGTTTCTCAGGGTCTTGAAGCATCCAAGCCTTTCCTCACCGCATTGATTAAGGCTCAGGAAGAGCTCGCACGTCAGTCAGCTAAGGAAGTTCAGGACTACCCTGTATTCCCTCTCTACTCTGACGAGCTCTACGAGGCAGTGAGCGAACTCGCTCTTGCTGACCTGGAGAAGGTCTACCTCATCGCTGACAAGATTGAGCGTCAGAACGCTGACGACGAGGTCAAGGCACGCGTCAAGGAAGCCATTGTGGCCAAGGTTGAGGCTGGCGAGCTCGATGAGGCTGCACTGAACCAGTTCAGTGCTGCTTACAAGTCGGTCACCAAGAAGGTTGTTCGTGGACGTATCCTCACCGAGGGTGTTCGTATGGACGGCCGTGGTTTGCGTGACATTCGCGCACTGGATGCTGAAGTTCAGGTCATTCCTCGCGTTCACGGTTCGGCTATCTTCCAGCGTGGAGAGACCCAGATCATGGGTGTCACCACCTTGAACATGCTGAAGATGGAACAGCAGATTGACTCGCTGTCTCCTATCACCTCGAAGCGCTACATGCACCACTACAACTTCCCGCCATATTCCACCGGTGAAACCGGTCGTGTGGGAACGCCTAAGCGCCGCGAAATCGGTCACGGCTTCCTTGCTGAACGTGCACTTGTGCCTGTTCTTCCTGGACGTGAAGAGTTCCCTTACGCTATCCGTCAGGTATCTGAGGCTCTCGGATCTAACGGTTCTACCTCGATGGGTTCGGTGTGTGCATCGACTCTGTCGCTGCTTAACGCAGGTGTTCCTTTGCGCGCTCCTGTAGCAGGTATCGCGATGGGTCTCGTCTCTGACGAGGTCAACGGCGAAACTCGCTACGCAGCTCTGACCGACATCCTCGGTGCAGAAGATGCTCTCGGCGACATGGACTTCAAGGTTGCAGGTACGTCTGAATTCATCACCGCGATTCAGCTCGACACCAAGCTCGATGGCATCCCTGCCTCCGTGCTCACTGGTGCGCTGACTCAGGCGAAGGAAGCTCGTACCGCAATCCTTGCTGTGATCAATGCAGCAATCGATGGTCCAGACGAGATGGCACCTACTGCTCCTCGCGTGATCAGTGTTCAGATTCCTGTCGACAAGATTGGTGAACTCATCGGTCCTAAGGGCAAGACCATCAACACCATCCAAGATGAGACTGGTGCAACCATCTCGATCGAGGACGACGGAACCGTCTACATCGGTGCAACCGATGGTCCTTCGGCTGAGGCAGCTCGCGCACAGGTCAACGCCATTGCGAACCCCACCAACCCTGAGGTTGGCGAGCAGTTCCTCGGTACCGTCGTCAAGCTCGCAACCTTTGGTGCGTTCGTCTCTTTGCTTCCTGGCAAGGATGGCCTGCTACACATCTCTGAGGTGCGCAAGCTTGCCGGTGGCAAGCGCGTGGAGAACGTTGAAGACGTTCTCTCCGTTGGCCAAAAGGTTCTCGTGAAGATCACCAAGATTGATGACCGTGGCAAGCTTTCGCTTGAGCCTGTTCTCGAAGGTGAAGAAGGCGAAGCTACCGCTGAAAACGACGCAGAGTAACACTTACTCATCAGCAGATGCCCGTCCACGTTTGTGGACGGGCATCACTGTTGTATGGGGGAAAACTCTTGAAAAAGGGTGACAATTAATGCCCGGTCGGGGGACATTTTTCCAAGATTGCAAGACCGAAGGTCTGTCGTAACATTGCTGTGACATTTCTGCTCTAATGTCAGATTTATGAGTGGGGAAAACATCGGTACACAAGGGGGAGTAACTCCTGCCGCTGATGTTCCAGATGTCTCTCGCACTATTGGTCAAACAGACATCAGCGTGTTTCCACTTGCTCTTGGTGGTGCCGTGTTCGGCTGGACACTTCCCAGTGGTCGATCCATTGATCTTCTTGATCGGTTTGTCGAACTCGGTGGTCGCATGGTTGACACATCAGACTCCTATTCTTCCGGGATGTCTGAGCAGATTATTGGCAAATGGATGCGCGAACGAGGCAACCGCTCTGATGTTGTTGTGGCAACAAAGGTGGGACGCCACCCTGATTTTTCTGGCCTGTCTGCTTCCAACATTGTGGAGGCAGTTGATGCCTCATTGGAGCGACTGCAGACCGATTACATCGACCTTCTGTATTTCCATGCTGAAGACCCCGATGTGTCATTGGAAGAAAGCCTTTCTGCAGTAGAGAACCTCATCCAAGCCGGAAAAGTGAGAGCTTTAGGTGCTTCCAACTTCTCTGCCGATCGTTTGCTCGAGGCCCGCATCATTGCGGCAAGCGGCTTACCTCGTTTTGAAGCAGTTGCCCTGGAATATTCACTGCTTCGACGAGACATCGTGGAAGGCAACATCACCATGATGGCGATTGCTCAGCAGATGTCGATCATGCCGTATTTCATACTGGCTAATGGTTTCTTAGGCCGACACCGCAATATCAAATCGTTCAACCCAAATGACACCCGATCTCGTCGTGCTGCACAGCACGGAGGTCGTCATGGAACTCACGTGCTTAGAGTATTAGACAACGTTGCGATGGCTCAGGGGGTAGATATTTCAACGGTCGCAGTTGCCTGGGTCCTAGGAAGGTCAGCGGTGGGAATTCCTACTATCGGTGCTGAATCTATTCGTGAGCTCGAAGCACTTATGCATGCACCACATCTTCAGCTTTCTCGTCAGCAGATAGCTGACCTTGATCGTGCTTCTGTTGAGCAGGGTCGGAACTGGCTACCTTCGCTCAACCGTTCGTAATCGATCGGCACAAAGTCAGTACTGTGCTCTAGGCTTGAGCACCGTATGAATAAACCCATTCCTTTCCCTCTAGACCAAGCAGAACTGAGCTTTGTTGCTTCGGGTGATGCCTTAGTACGCCGCAGTGTTTTACCCTCCGGGGTTCGTATTTTGACTGAACGTGTTCCTGGTGCACGCAGTGTGACCCTGGGCTACTGGGTTGCCGTCGGCTCTCGGGATGAAGTGCCAGCTGAATCAGCTCACGATGGTGTTGCAGCGCACCCTGCCAGCCTGGGCTCCACTCACTTTCTGGAACACCTGCTGTTCAAAGGAACACCTACTCGTTCTGCATTGGATATTGCGATTGCTTTCGACTCCGTTGGCGGTGAACACAACGCCGCGACCGCCAAGGAGTACACCTGCTACTACGCCAAGGTACGTGATCAAGATCTTCCCATGGCGATTAACGTGATGAGCGACATGCTCACCTCGAGCGTGATTGATCCAGACGAATTTGAAATAGAGCGCGGAGTAATCCTCGAAGAGCTTGCCATGGCAGAAGATGATCCTTCTGATGTTGCTCAGGAAAGATTTTTTGAGGGAGTGCTCGGAGATCACCCGCTGGGGCGTCCAATCGGTGGAAATCCTGAGACAATTCGCTCTGCGAGCAGAGAAGCAGTTGTTGCTCACTACAAAGCCAACTATCGCCCCAATGATCTAGTGATTACAGCTGCTGGTTCACTCGATCACGATGACCTCGTTGCTCAAGTGCAACGAACACTCGAGGCAGCTGGTTGGGACTTGAGTATCGAGGCAACCCCCGTTCCACGCCGGTCTACTGCCCCAGCTCTGATTACACAAGGCACACCGCTGCAGGTGATTGAACGCCCCATCGAGCAAGCAAACATCATGGTCGGTGTCCCGGGCATTGTCGCCACGGACGAACGTCGTGTCGTACAAACGGTCATGAATTCCATTCTCGGTGGCGGAATGTCTTCACGCCTTTTTCAGGAAATCCGCGAAAAACGTGGCTTGGCATACTCCGTTTTCTCTTTTGCATCGTCGTATTCGGATGCTGGAGCGTTTGGGCTTTTTGCTGGAACTTCTCCCAAAAAAGCACCAGAGGTTGCTGAGCTGTTAATTGGTGAATTCCACAAACTTGCTGAGCAGGGAGTTACAGCGGACGAGCTTGCTCGAGCACGTGGACAGCTAGCCGGTGGTTCAGCGTTAGCTCTTGAAGACACTGACACCCGTATGTCACGACTGGGGAAGTCTGAAATTTCTTCTGGAGAATTCGTCGATTACGACGCAGCTCTCGAACTCCTTGATGCCGTTACTGTTGAGCGGGTTCAAGAACTTGCCAAGGAGCTTGCAGCTGGCAAGCTCTCTGTGGTTTCGGTTGGCCAAGCAGATGAAGCTGCGTTATCGCGTATCCTTGCTCAGGGGTAATTCATGGCACACAACATCATCTTGGTTCGTCACGGCGAACAACTCGACGCCGAACACGGCGTTATTGACGGTCCTCTCTCACCTCGAGGTATCGCACAGGCAGAAGCAGTGGGACGCCGTCTTGCTGACGTTGAGTTCTCCCACGTCTGGCATTCACCTTTGGAGCGGGCTTGGGAAACCGTGCGCGTCATGAGTGAGCAGATTCAAGGCGTTTCCGCAGAACCCTCAGCACTGTTGATGGATTGCATTCCCTCCGGAAAAAGTGAGGAAACGCCCTCGGTTTTTGATCCCTTCTTTGGCTCCGTGACTGATGTCGATATCGAGGCCGGTGCTGCACAAATGGCAGATGCTGTTGCCGAATTTCTTGCCCCGGGCCGCCAGGGTGAAACCGATCTCCTTGTTACCCACAACAACGTTATTGCCTGGTTCGTTCGCGAAGTTCTTGGGGCTCCTGACTGGAAGTGGGTCACCTTGAATCAAGCGAACTGTGGCATCACTGTATTGCAGCAGCGGCCAGGTCGCCCCTGGGCGCTTGTCTCGCATAACGATCTTGGTCACTTGCCTGTGGAATTGCGTTCGGGTATTCCTGACGCCTACACAATCTAGACTTGAGACGTGACTACTTCTGTTGCTGTTGTTGGCGCCTCAGGCAAGCTGGGGTCTTTGGTATGCCGTCTGATCACTGAGTCAGAAGATTTTGAACTTGCCGTCCAGCTGGGCTCCTCCAGTGACTTGTCCGAGATGCTTGTTGCAGACATCGTGGTGGATGTGTCGCTTCCCTCCATCAGCCGTAAAGTTCTCGAATTCGCTGTGGAGAATGGGAAATCAATTCTGATTGGAACCTCAGGGTGGTCTGCTGAGCGCATTAACCAGGTTGAGCCGTTGATCGATCAGCACCCAGAGGTTGGTGTGATCTTTATTTCCAATTTCTCCCTTGGCTCAGCTCTGTCTGCACACCTGGCCACCATTGCTGCCAAGCACTTTGATTCCATTGAAATAATCGAAGCTCACGGAATTCACAAGGTTGACTCTCCCTCGGGCACCGCGGTGAGCACTGCCGAGCGAATCGGCAAGGTTCGAGATCAGGACATCCAAGCTCCTCACGCTGATCAACGTGCCCGTGGTCAACTCGTTGCAGGTGTTCCTGTGCACTCTCTGCGTATGGAGGGTGTCGTTGCCAAGCAGGATGTAATCTTTGGCGGTAACGGCGAGACGCTAACCATTACACACACCACGCTTTCAGACCGTTCCTACGAAGCCGGAATCATGGCCGCAATTCGAGCGCTTCCTGGGCTTTCTGGAAAAATCGTCGGCCTCGACCGTGTAATTTCACTTTAATCACGTGCGAACTTTCCTCGGAGTACTCCTGATGGCAGCGCTGCTGGTGCTGTATTTATGGGCTGCCTTTTACCAAGGAATTATCTTGATTTCCACCGGAGTGCCTGTGGCAGTCGTGATGGGATATGCCCTCATCGTGCTACCTCTGGTGGGTGCATGGGGTTTGTGGCGAGAACTTGCTTTTGGCTTCACCACAAGCAAACTCGTCAAAATCTTGCAGGCTGAAGGCGCTCTCCCCGGAGAAGAAATTCGTCATCGCCCCAGTGGCCGGCCTCTTCGCGAAGATGCCGACAAGGAGTTTCCTCGCTATGCCGCAGCGGTAGAGAAGGATCCAGAAAGCTGGCGAGCGTGGTTTGAACTGGGAATGGCTTATGACGCTTCGGGTGATCGCAAACGAGCTCGTCATGCTATTCGAACGGCAATCTCTCTCCATAAAGCTAATCCTGCCTAGTTAGCTATCCCAAGGCAGTAATACTGCGGGTGGAATTGTTGCTAACAGAGCTAAGGGTGAGAGATAGTCCTCACCTTTACGGGCACCCATATGCAGGCACTCGCAGTGGGACCCTGTTGAAACAACACCAATTACCTGTCCGCGATTGACCAGGTCTCCTTTTTTCAACCCTGAGCTGACAGGTTCGAAACTGGACAGATACTGCCCGTGTTGAACAGAGATGACATCGCGGTTGACCACGTGCCCTACAAAGTGCACAACACCGTCTGCTGGAGCGTAAACTTCTTGGCCTAAGTCTGCAGGTAGGTCAATGCCGCGATGTCCGGGTGCATAAAAGCGCTCAGGCGCCTCGTAGTGTCGCAGGACTGAGCGCTGACCAGAAAGCGGCCAAGACCAGGTTCCTGAAAGTAAGGCATGTGCACTTTGTGCATTGAGGCTCACCACAACAGTGATTGCCAACAGGCTTGTTGCGAGTATCCGAATTGCTTTGACATTCCACATGCGCACGAGCTTGGGGCAATGTCATCATCAAGAGGTGGTGCACAGCATTCTCTGAGCACAACGTCACATTTAGTTGGTTGTGGAGGACTCCTTGGCGTACTCGGCATACAGTTCACGTTCCCGGTTCTTGCGGGGGAAGAAGAAGAACGTGATGAACATGCCAATAATCATGACGAAAATGCCTGTGGCATAGGCCCAGTTAGCACCTGCGAGGAATGATGCTTGAGCTGCATCCACAATTGCGGTGGCATAGTCGGGATATTGCTTCGCAACGTCCTCGGCACTTCCGAAGGATTTCTGTAATGCCTGGCTGACATCCGAGGTGATGAGTGATTTTGTTGCTTCTGGAGCATCCGCGATTGCTTTCGAAATAGCTGAGGCGTAACCTGCGCCCAAAATTGCGCCCAATAAGGACTGCATGATGGAGCCACCGAGATCGCGTTGAAGATCACCAGTACCGGAGGCCATACCCACCTTGGTGACCGGAACAGAATCCGTCAGGGCGTGAGAAGCGGGGGTTCCAGCAAAGCCCACCCCGATGCCGACCAGAATGTAGCTGAGCAAGACAAAAGCAACTGGGGTGTGGATATTCCACAAGAGGAGCATGCTGACGAAGCCAAGCATGCACACAACAAAACCTATGAGAAGAGTTGTGCGTGATCCATAGCGTTCAATCATGCGACTAGAAAATGGAGCCACGATGACCATCGAAATCGCACAGGGCAAGATGGCGGCACCAGCTTCGAGCGTGTTGTATCCCAGGACGTTTTGGAGAAACTGCTGCCCAACAAACATTGCGCCCATCAACGAACCAAAGACGATAATTCCGGACACGGCAGCAACCCAGAAAGGCGGCCTCGCAGCATAGCGAAGATCAAAAAGAGGTTCGCTGGCACGTTTTTGTCGCCAGAAGAAGAGAACTCCCATCACAGCAGCAAAGCCGAGCATGCCCAGGGCAATGCCTTCTTGAGAATCCAGAGCGAGGTAATTGATTCCCAACACCAATGAACCAATAAACAACGCAGAAAGCACACCGCCAAGGTGATCGACTTTGTCGTCTGTTTCATTGATGTGGGCTGGTACTAAGCGCCACACCATGAAGATTGCCACGATGGCAAAGGGAACAGCAATAAGGAAGCTGTAACCCCAGGGAAGAACCAAAAGAACAGCACCTGCGAGCAAGGTGGATGAGGCGGACATTGCTGCACCTATCGCAGACCACAGCGCAATGGCCCTTGTTCTGGCGGGGCCAGACCACAACGCTGTAATCAAGGCCAACGTCGTGGGATATGCCATACCTGCAGCAAAACCACCGATGAGGCGAGACAGTGCCAACATCTCAATCGTGGGGGAGAGCGACGACATCACCGCGGCAGGAATGCCGATAATCAAACCCAGTAAAAGCATTCCCTTACGGCCGAAGCGGTCACCGAGAGCACCCAAATACAGAACTGTGGCAGCAAGACCCAACGAAAAGCCGACAGCGACAATGTTGAGCCCAGCTTGAGATGCACCCAAGTCTCGACCAATATCGGGAAGCCCGACGTTAGCTACCGACAGGTTCATGTTGGCAACGCCAGCCCCCAAAATCAGGGCGGTAAGGATGAGGCCAGCGTTCTTGGGAGAAGTGCTGGGGGGAAGAGCTTCGGAAGCTGAAGATGCCATACCCCTATTGTGCCTGTTATGCTAGCTAAGCACTCCATTTATGGGGTGACTTCGCGTGCCCACCACGTATGACAAAACCCTTCGGTCGAATCTGAGCAATCAGATTCGCGGGAATTGCATCGGGCACTAGGGCAGAAACCAACCGGTTATCTGCGACAAAACCGCAAGCGGTATGAGTTGTGCTGTGCACAAAACATGCCAAGAAAAGGAGATGGCCATGGCCGTCGTAACAATCCGCCAGCTGCTTGACAGCGGTGTTCACTTCGGACACCAGACTCGTCGTTGGAACCCCAAAGTAAAGCGTTTCGTTCTCGCAGAGCGCTCCGGTATCCACATCATCGACTTGCAGCAGTCTTTGGCACACATTGACAATGCCTACGACTTTGTTAAGGAAACTGTCGCACACGGCGGCACCATCCTCTTCGTGGGAACGAAGAAGCAGGCTCAGGAAGCAATCCTGGAGCAGGCAACTCGTGTAGGTCAGCCCTACGTCAACCAGCGTTGGCTCGGTGGCCTCCTCACCAACTTCAACACAGTTGGTAAGCGCCTTGCTCGCATGAAGGAGCTCGAAGAGCTCGACTTCGAAGACACCACAAAGAGTGGCTTCACCAAGAAGGAACTGTTGATCAAGAAGCGTGAACTCGACAAGCTCCACAAGAGCCTCGGTGGTATCCGCAACCTGACCAAGACTCCTTCCGCTATCTGGGTTGTTGACACCAAGAAAGAGCACCTGGCTATTCAAGAAGCAAAGAAGCTTGGTATCCCTGTTATCGGTATCCTCGACACCAACTGTGACCCAGATGAGATGACATACCCCATCCCAGGTAACGACGATGCAATCCGCTCTGTTGGTCTACTCACTCGTGTGATTGCAGATGCAGTTGCTGAGGGTCTTATTCAGCGTCACCAGAAGCCTGCTGAGGGCGAATCTGCTGAGCCTTTGGCTGAGTGGGAGCGCGAACTCCTCGAAGCCAGCGCTGAGGCAGTAGTCGAAGCAGCAGTTGTTGAAGCGGTAGCTGAAGAAGTTGCAGCAGAAGTTGTTGCTGAAGAAGTAGCTGCACAAGAGAAGAAGCCTGCTGCAAAGAAGGCTGCTGCTCCTAAGGCTGAGGCTGCAGAAAAGAAGCCAGCCGCCAAGAAGCCAGCTGCTAAGAAGCCAGCTGCCGAATAATTTCCGACACTCAATCCTTAAATAGGAGATATAACTATGGCATCTTTCAGCATGGAAGACCTCAAGACCCTGCGCGAGCGCCTCGGCACCGGCATGGTCGACACCAAGAACGCCCTCACCGAAGCAAACGGTGACTTGGAAAAGGCAACCGAAATTCTTCGTCTCAAGGGAGCAAAGGGTAACGCCAAGCGTGCCGACCGTTCCACCAGCGAAGGTCTCGTTGCTGCCAAGGAAGAAAATGGCACCGCGACAATGATCGAGCTCGCCTGCGAGACCGACTTCGTGGCCAAGGGTGACAAGTTTGTTGCTCTGTCTGAGAAGGTTCTCGACGCAGTTTCCGCAGCTGGTGCAACCAGTGTTGAAGCGGCACTGGCAGCACCTGCTGGTTCACAGACTGTCGCTGAACTCATTGCAGATGAAGCAGCAATTCTTGGTGAAAAGATTGAACTTCGCCGTCTCGCATCATTCAGTGGTGACAAGTTCTCCATCTACCTGCACCAGACCAGCCAGGACCTTCCTCCACAGGTCGGTGTTGTTGTTGCTTACACAGGTGACGACGCAGAGACCGCTCGTGCTATTGCGCAGCACATCTCCTTCGCTGACCCCGTGTACCTCAGCCGCGCAGATGTTCCTGCAGAGGACATCGAGAAGGAACGCGCAATCGTTACCGAAATCAGCCGTAACGAGGGCAAGCCCGAAGCGCAGCTGGAGAAGATTGTTGACGGTCGTATCACTGCCTACATCAAGCAGATTGCTTTGCTCGAGCAGGAATACTCTCGTGACAACAAGTTCAAGGTTCAGCAGGTCGTTGACAACGCTGGCCTGACCATCACCGGCTTTGCCCGTTTCAAGGTTGGCGCATAGTCACAAGCACAATTGGTAAAGAAGCCCAATCCCGTTGGATTGGGCTTCTTTCATGTGTGCCGTAGTGGGCACCACGTTTCACCAGAGTAAATTAGTAGCAGCATTACTTCACTAGATAAGGATTCTCATGCCGACACACACCCGCCGTCGAGTACTTCTCAAGCTTTCGGGTGAGGCGTTTGGTGGCGGTGGACTTGGTGTCAATCCTGACGTCGTCAGCGCCATTGCCCGTGAGATTGCCGTTGCCTCAGAAAAGGTAGATGTTGCGGTAGTCGTCGGTGGTGGAAACTTCTTCCGCGGAGCTGAGCTGTCTCAGCGAGGTATGGACCGTGCGCGAGCCGACTACATGGGAATGCTGGGAACAGTTATGAATGCCCTCGCACTGCAAGACTTCTTAGAGCAAGCAGGTGCCGCTACCCGTGTGCAATCCGCTATCGCAATGAGTCAGGTTGCAGAGCCTTACCTGCCGCTTCGCGCAATTCGCCACCTTGAAAAGGGACGTGTCGTTGTCTTCGGTGCCGGTGCTGGTCTGCCGTTCTTCTCCACAGATACTGTCTCGGCCCAGCGTGCACTCGAAATTCACGCTGATGAGGTCCTGGTTGCAAAAAACGGTGTCGATGGTGTCTACACCGCAGATCCGAAAACAGACCCCAGTGCTGAAAAACTTGAGACAGTCACCTTTCGGGATGCTCTCAAACGTGGACTCAAAGTTGTCGACTCCACCGCCTTCAGCCTGTGCATGGACAACAAGATGCCCATGCGAGTATTTGGTATGGAACCTTCCGGAAATATCACCAAGGCAATCCTGGGAGAAAAGATCGGCACGCTGGTCACCAACTAGACTGGCATTCTCGCACCAAATTTCAAGGAGTTACCGTGATTGCGGATGTATTGTCAGATGCTTCAGAGCGTATGGCCAAGGCTGTTGAAGTAGCCAAGGAAGATTTCTCGAGCGTTCGCACCGGCCGCGCTAACCCAGCCATGTTCCAAAAGGTCATGGTGACCTACTACGGCAGCCCGACACCTTTAGCTCAGCTGGCTTCTATGCAGAACCCTGAAGCACGCACCCTCCTGATCACCCCGTTTGATAAGGGCGCACTGCGCGACATCGAGCAGGCCATTCGCGACGTACCAAACCTGGATGCGAACCCCACCAATGACGGCAACGTCATTCGTGTGACCATGCCCGAGCTCACTGAAGAGCGACGTAAGGAATACGTCAAGATCGTGAAGGCTAAGGCCGAAGACGCCAAAGTTTCTCTGCGGAACATCCGACGCAGTGCCAAGGATGGCATTGATGCATTCAAGGGTGAACTCGGTGATGACGAGCGTGCTCGTGGCGAGAAGGAACTCGAAGCGCTCACTAAGAAGTATGTTGATGCTATCGATGAGGCTCTCAAGCACAAGGAAGCTGAACTTCTGAAGGTATAGTGAACTCTGGTTCCTGCCATGAACGAGAATCCACATCGCGATGAACACAGCAAGAGAAATCCTGCTGGAGAATTGCATGCCCAGTTAAGGGCTACCCGGGCAGATTTCGAACGCCAACTTGAGGCTCGGCGTCTCCAATTCGAAAAAACGAACGAAAAAATCAAGCAAAAATCGGGACGTAATCTTCTCGGAGCCATTGGCATCGGAGTTGGCTTAGGCGCACTGTTACTTCTGAGCCTCTTGGTCACCAAAGAGCTATTTATGTTCTTTGCAGCTTTTTTGCTGGGGATATCTGCTGTTGAGTTATCTACAGCGCTGAGGGCTATGGGGCGGCGCGTACCACGCATTCCCTCGGCAGCCACAGCTGTCGTAGCTGTACCAGTGGCCTATTACTTTGGTGTTATCGCTGCCATTGGGGTTGCCATCATCGGGGTAGTTTTTGTCTCCGCATGGCGTGCTCTCGAAATCAAGAGGGGGGTTCATGCCATTGCGGATGTGAGCCTGTTCAAAGATTTCAAAGCTGCTGCTTTTGTTCAGGCCTACGTCACCGTTTTGGGAAGCTTTGCCGTGGCATTGGTGTCACAACCCAACGGACAATGGTGGACTCTGGCCTTCTTGATCATTGTTGTCTCCGTGGACACTGGCGCTTATGTCAGCGGTTTGAACTTTGGCAAGCACCCCATGGCGCCCAAGATCAGTCCCAAGAAAACCTGGGAAGGTTTTGCTGGGGCAGGCGTCGCTGCGATTATTGCCGCAGTTGTGTTGAGCATATTTATGCTTGGACAACCGTGGTGGTTTGGTCTTATTCTGGGCCCCATTCTGCTTGTAACTGCGACGCTGGGTGATTTGGGTGAATCTCACATCAAGCGCACCATTGGTGTGAAAGATATGAGTTCCTGGCTTGCTGGTCACGGTGGTTTTCTCGATCGTTTGGACTCGATTTTGCCTTCAGCTCTGGTGACATATGTGATCTATGTCCTAGTTGTGCACTAACGCACATAATTCTCTGAAACAATAAGTCTTGTGAGTATGTCTTTTCCCCGCGTCAAGCGCGGCGCCCGCGGATACAACGCAGAGCAAGTCGATGCATTTATTGCACAGGCACGCGTTGCCTATGACAGCAATATTGCTGGGGCGGTGACTCTGACCTCTACAGACATTCGCAACACAGCTTTCTCGTTACAAAAGGGTGGTTACTCTACTCGTCACGTTGATGGTGCACTAGAGAGACTAGAAACAGCCTTTGCCGAGCGGGAACGTGCGGTTGCATTGGCCACGATGGGTGAAGCTGCCTGGCTGCAACAAACCAGCGAGCTTTCTGCAGCTCTCACGTCACGTTTTGCACGCAAGCCTGGACAGCGATTCAACAAAACTAAATTCCTCGCTCAGGGTTACAAGGTCAAGGACGTGGATGCATTTGCCGAGCGGGTTAATGCATTCCTGACAACGGGTGAACCACTGAGTGTCGCTGATGTGCGTTCTGTAACCTTCCGACCAGGTCGTGGGGGTTACGACGAGGCGCAGGTTGATGCTGTTCTTGATGCTCTAGTTGAGCTGCTGTTAGCCCTCGGAAACAACTAAAACCCCTGTTCAGACGCTCTCCATTGGCTGATTATCAGCCTTCTGAGCTAAAATCAGAGCACTGTGGGTAGACATTCAGAAGTAACTCGCGCGTCGAACCGTTCGGTTCCACGCGCCACGAGTGACTCTGCAGCCTCAGCTTCATCGGCGCGCAGAGGTTTTTCGCTTGCCCTGCCGCGATTTTCAGGCCCACAACTGTTCCCATCTCAGCGTTCATTCAAGCTGTTCTCTTCAGCCTTTTTTGTCACCGTTGGTTTGCTGCTGGTCAACGTAGTTGATCCTTACTCTGGTGCCGTGGCTTCGCCGTACTACATCCCGGCAACAATCGTGGCTCCTGATGGTCAAGATATTGATGTTGACGGCACCTACACCACTGCGGCAGGCCGTGATGGTGTGAGTATCAGTGCGAGAGTTGCCGCTAAGGCTGCTTCTGCTTCTGCTCCTGCAGCAGGAATTCCTGATCCAGATACTGCTCAGGCGATTGGTCTTCAGGCTGTGTTGGCACGTGGCTGGGGTATGGAACAGTTTGATTGCCTTGTTGCGCTGTGGAACCGTGAATCCCACTGGAACGTATACGCACACAACAAGAGCAGTGGCGCCTACGGTATTCCACAATCTTTGCCTGGTGAAAAAATGGCAACCGTGGCAGATGACTGGCAAACCAATCCGGCAACACAGATTGAGTGGGGACTTCGATACATCCAGGGCCGTTACGGTTCGCCCTGTGGTGCGTGGGCTCATTCTGAAGCCGTTCACTGGTACTAATGGCCAAGAACAACCGATCCCGCAAACGGGAAGCGGAGTATGAACCTTTAGACATCGAGCGTCTCACAACGGGATTTCGACGTACAGAGGTCCGTAATGGGCGCGAATGGACCGTACAGCCCATTTCAGCGCTCAATGCGAACAAGACGTATACCTGCCCAGGATGCTCGCTGATGATTCAGGAGGGCGTTGCCCACCTGGTCACATGGCGTAACGATGGAATCTTGGGTGATCAGGCAGATCTGGAAGCACGGCGCCACTGGCACCAGGCATGTTGGAAGATGAGTTAGATATGGCTGTTGAAATTCGTGGCGGGATCAACCTGCCCGCACGTCGAGAAGACATTGAATTGCACACCAGTGACGGTCTGACCTTGGTGGGGGAGTTAGCACTCCCGCTCGAAGGAGAACCGGTTGCCACGTTAGTAACCTTGCACCCACTACCCACGGCAGGCGGCTTCATGGACTCCCATATCCTGCGGAAAGCTGCCGGCAGACTGCCTGCGCTAGCGCAGTTAGCCGTATTGAGATTCAACACCCGTGGCACGAAGTCTGCTCGCGGACACAGCCACGGCGAATTTGGCCACGGTGTTGATGAACGCGCTGATGTCGCAGCCGCCATGGATTTTGTTCACCAGCGAGGACTTCCACACCCCTGGCTTGTTGGTTGGTCCTTTGGAACTGAGCTGGCGTTGAAATATGGCCGAGAGCACGCCATCGAGGGCGCCATTTTGCTGTCCCCGCCATTGCACCGTGCTACAGCAGAAGAAGTGGCAGCGTGGAATAACGACCACCGTCAGCTTGTTGCGTTGGTTCCCGAGCATGATGACTATTTGAAGGGACCTGAAGCGCGTGAGCGCTTCTCCACGGTCTCTCATATTGACATCGTTGAGGTTGAAGGTGGAAAGCACCTGTGGGTGGGCGAGAACCAAACAAAGCGTGTTCTCAACGAAATAGTTGAAAGAGTCAACCCCCCAGCCGCGCCATTGCCGGAGTTCTGGGAAGGCGATTTCGAGGGCTCAGCGCAATAACGAGGTTAGACCTGGTCTTGAGCCGGATAGACGACCTGTTTGACCACCAGCACAATTGAGGCTGCGATAGGAATCGCCACAAGTGCTCCGAGAACACCCATCAATGTTCCGCCAGCCAATGCCGCAATAACGACAATGGAACCTGGGATAGAGATGGCCTTGTTCATGATGCGCGGGCTGAGCACGTAGGCCTCAATCTGCATGTAAATCAAGAAGTAGATGCAGATAATGAGAGCGGTTTCAGGTCCTGCCAAAAGAAGCTGACCAGAGGTCACCAAAATCCATGACAGCACTGTACCTACGAGAGGAATCAGTGCGAACAAGAACGCAAGGAATCCAAAGAGCAGTGCTTGCTTTCCACCGATGAGGGTCAAAACAATGAAAGCGAGCAAACCGTTCAGTACAGCCAAAGAAATCTGTCCCACAACATATTTACCGACACCGCCGGTAATTTCCTCGCTCATGCGAATGAAGTTGTCGCGACGGCTCTTGGGTACAAACTTGTAAACGGTGTCCTTCACCAGCTGCAGTGATGCGGTGAAGTACAAGGTCAAAATAACCACAATCAGCGTTCCACTGACGGCATTAGCTACACCAACTCCAACAGCTAATGCACCGCCGGCAATCTTGCTGATGTTGGCAGGGTCACTAAAGAATTTCCCAATCTCAGAAATAACGGCATTGACATCAACGACATCGCCAAACTGCTTGTCAAGGAAGGCGATCCAATCCTGGGTACGCAGCTGGGTAATTTCTGCAGGCAAATGAGTCCACAGTGAGACCATCTGGTCAATCATTGCCGGAACAATGGCAAACAAGACTCCGATAAACACTCCAAGCACACCCACAACAACGGTGGCAATGGCAGCCCACTTGGGGAATTTCTTTGTTTCCAGCCACTTCACTGCAGGGTCAAGGCCCAAAGACAGGAACAAGGCAATGAAGATATAGGTGAGAACTGTTGCCAAGGACTGCACCGCAGTCATTAGGATGATTCCTAGACCAACGCCCAAGCTACCGATTAGACCGGCGCGGAATGCGTTTTGAATTTTCACTGGGAAAGCTCCTTTTTCGTGGCACGCTTCGTGGGGCGCGGCGCCACCGGAAGTGTGTTCTCTAACTCCAACCGTAGCGCGTCAAAGAATGAAGCGACGGATTCACGCTCAAGACGAATGTCTTCAAGTTGGGTATAAATCGAGGCCAGAACTGCAGCAACATACTTTTCGGCGTCAGCAATGATTTTGCGGGCATGAGAAGTGGCTGCATCCTCAGTGGCAGCTGCCTTCCTTCGTGCCTGCTCGATAATGTGTTGGGCGTCCATATCAGCTGAGTTTTCTTGTGCAGCCAACTGTGCTTCCAGTTCACGCTGGGCGGTTCTCGATATTGCGAGCTGTGCCTCAGCAGAGGCGAGGTACTTATCAGTCTGCAAAACAGATTCCTGGTGTCGTTGTTCAATATCGTGTTCCATCTGAGCACGAACAGCTGCGCCATCAGCGTTGAGCTTGAGAATGTGCATAATCTCGTCGCTGACCGTGACGCCCTTGTCTCGGCCAGCTACGAGGACCAAACGCAACTCGGCAGCCTCACGCTGAGCATCAGCAATGATTCGACTTGCTTCATTACGAGACTCTGCACGCATTTTTGCGCTCAATGTCGAACTGTCACCATGAATTTTCTTTGCTTCTGCCTGGGCCTCAGCAATGATGCGATCTGCTTCAGCCTTTGCGGAAGCAATAATGTCTTCAGCGTCAGCAGCTGCTTCCTCGCGAATCTCGTGAGCATTCTGAAGAGCTTCAGCTTGAACCTGCTCATAACCTTCGCGCGCAGATTCAATGAACTGGCTTGAAGTTTTCTCCGCAGCTGATCGAATCAGCAACGCATCACTTTCCGCGTTGAGAATAATCTGTCGTGCGTGTTTGTCTGCCTGAGCAAATTTCTTGGTCAGTTGTGCTGTGAGTCCGGCAGGAGTGGGGCTTGCTTGATTGCTGAGTTCGAGTTCGAGCTCAGATACACGTTCTTCTAGGGCTTTCAGTTGATTGAGTGTGTCATCGTGCAGCGTTTTGGCGGCGAGCAGCTCACGGCGAAGTTTCTGCACCAACGCGTCGACTTGCTGAGGATCATATCCACGCAAGACGCGAGCAAACGAGGATTCAGAAGACACTGTTCCCTTTCATACTCTCGACTTTCGAGAGAAAGCAACCCTGCGAGTCTACCTAGATGTGAGGCTCCAATCTGCGCCGAATAAGGGGAAACAGCCCCTCACAGGTTTCCCTCACGCGTTTCGGGTATCTTTATTAGGACTTAACGTGACGTTGGTGACCAAATCTGGTGTCATGAACGTGCATACGTACTAGGAGACAAATCGTGCGGTTCATTATTGCTATTGGCGTGTTCGTCGTAGCGGCCATTCTGCTTGGCATCGGTGTAACCCAGAAACTATTTTTCTCCGGACCCGAAATGATCACCCTTAGTGCGGAAGTAAAACCAAACACTCCCTACATGGTCATCGACGGTAAGACTCTTACTCTCCACGGAAACACCCCCTACATCACCGTTTCTGGTGCTAGTGCTGGCAACTTTGTTGGTTATGGTCGCACCACAGATGTCAGAGCGTGGATTGGAACAGACGACTTTGATGCTCTCGGTTATTCGACAAACCAGAGCAAGTTTGTTGTTGCGGCAGGAAAGCCTCTGGAAGTAGATCCAGAAAATCCTGCTTTGACTGAACTACCTGAACAAACCATGACAAACCCTGCAGGCAGCGACTTATGGCTTGGTGAAGCCAGCGCACAAAAAGCTGCGACCGTGCCTACCGAACTTGATAAAAGCATGTCGGTTATCATCGCATCAGATGGAACGGCAAATGCTCCAGGTGATGTAACAATTTCGTGGCCGCTCCCCAGCGCTGTCCCGTTTGCTACTGGATTCATCATCATCGGTGGCGTGTTGGCACTGGTCGGCCTGATTTTGTATTTGTGGGCACTGCGCCATGACCGCAATTCTCAAGGACCCAGGCGTCGGGGATCAGGTCCCAAGCCGCCTAAACCTCGTAGCTTGAGTATGCCGAAACCTCAATCTTTGGTCAGTGCCGCGACCAAGGGTCGCCGTGCACTGCCACGAGGTTCAAGTTTCGTGGCGCTGGGTCTCGCCGGTGTGCTGACTGTGGGATTGAGCTCGTGCAGCCCTTTCCAAGCCCCACAGGCACCTGCTGAACAATCAACTCCTTCAGCAACGCCAACCCCCGGTATCGAAGGTGAACCCCCAGCAGTGACCGAACGCCAACTGGGTGTGATTCTGGAGAAAATTTCTACCGTTGTATCTTCGGCAGATTCCACGCTGGATGCAAACCTATCGGCAACCCGTTTGATCGGACCTGCCCAGGAGATTCGTGCGGCGAACTACGCCATCCGCAAGGTTGACGGCGGAGTTCCCGCTTTGCCAGCCCTCGCAGCTTCGCCCATTACGTTTGTCATGCCACAGGCAACTAACGCTTGGCCCCGCCAGGTCATCGCAGTTGTGCAAAACGAGAAAGATCCTTCTGTACCCACCATGGGTCTGATGATGATCCAAAACTCCCCTCGAGAGAACTACCACATTGAATATTTGGTCACGCTGGAACCAAATGCCTCAGTGCCCACTGTTGCGCCAGCAAATGTTGGATCGGCTCTGGTTATGCCAGACTCTAAGCTTCTGTTGATTTCCCCCGACCAACTTTCTGCCGCATATGGCTCAGTCTTGATGCAAGGTGAAGCAAGCCCTTATTACGGTTTGTTTGACCTCACTGCTGACACCCTCGTCACGCAGGTGGGTAAAGCCTATAAAGACCAAAAAGTTGGATCACTCTCTGGTCGTGCATCGGTTGAATTTAGTCAGTCACCGGGAACTGGAGTCCCGATGGGCTTGGCAACACTCGACTCTGGTGCCATAGTGACCGTCGGTTTGAACGAGATTGAAACCGTCAAGCCCACTGAAGCCGGAGCATCCGTCAGCCTCGAGGGTCAAGCTAAAACCTTGAGTGGTACTTCGTCTTCGCCAACAGGTGTGGAAACTACTTATGGGTTGCAACTTGCCTTTTATGTTCCGCCACTTGGCAGCACAGAAAAGATTCGCCTGCTGGGTTACACCCAGGGCCTGATTGCAGCAAAGGGACTCTAATGTCGATGCCGTCACTTCCTAACCTGCGTGGCGCGGTTGATCTCAGCTCGCTGGTAAACCGTCCTGCACCAGGATCTGTGCATACAGCTGGTGGAACTCGAGCACCGGGTGAACCCTCTGCGCCAGTTTCTGCGGGAACTTCGGTTCCAGTTCCACAATTGGTTCTCGAAGGAACAGATACTAACTTCACTGCCATTTTGGATCTGTCTAATCAGGTACCGGTCATCGTTGACCTGTGGGCAGACGAAGCTCCCCAGTGTGCTGAACTTTCTCCGATTCTGGAAAAGGTTGTTCTTGCATTTGAGGGACGCCTGATCCTAGTTCGCGTGAACGCCGTCGAGAACCCTCAACTAGCCCAAGCTTTCCAAGCACAAACCGTACCAACGACCGCTGCAGTGTTAGCTGGCCGACCCCTTCCACTCTTTGCCGGGCTTGCCGCACAAGCGGACATTCAGAACCTCTTTGAACAAGTTCTAGAACTTGCCGCACAAAACGGTGTTGTGGGCATCGCCAAACCTGCAGGAGCTCCTGCAGGGGAAGCAGGTGCTCCAGTAGAGCCACCAGTACCTGCTCTTCCGCCGTTGCACCAGGATGCCTTTGATGCTGCAGAACGTGGAGACTACCCAGCAGCGATTGCAGCGTGGGAAAAGGCCCTGAAGCAAAACCCTAACGACGCTGATGCGAAAGCTGGTCTAGCTCAGATTTCTCTGCTTCATCGTCTGCAAGGCAAAGCGATGGCAGATATTCGTGCTGCAGCCGCAGCTAACCCTCACGGGCTAGAGCAGCAGCTGGATGTTGCAGATCTCGACGTCTCCGGCGGCCACATCGAGGACGCTTTTGATCGTCTCCTCGTGCTTTTTCCCACCTTGGATCAAGATGGCAAGAACGTCGTTCGTGCCAGGTTGCTTGAGCTTTTTGAGGTTGTCGGTGTGACAGACCCAGTAGTCAATGCCGCACGGATGCGACTGACAAACCTGTTGTACTAGTTACTTTGCAGGCTTGTAGAAGAACAGCACACCTAATGGGGGAAGGCTGATTCTTGCCGAGTGCTCGAAGGAACCCCACTGATCCCGAGTAGCAGTTACTTTGCCCATATTGCCCACACCGGAACCACCAAAGTCCTGTGCATCAGAGTTGAACAACTCAGCCCAGACTCCACCCGAGGGTAAACCAAGTTGGAAATCATGGTGAGGGTTTCCTGCAAAGTTTGCCACCACAGCTAATGCGTTGCCCTTGGCGTCATAGCGGAGAAATGAAACAACATTGCGGCCGTTATCGGCACCATCAATCCACTGGAAGGCTTCAGGGTCGCTATCGCGCTGCCACAGTGCGGGGGTGTCCTGATAGACACTATTGAGTTGCTTCACCATCCGCTGCAAACCTTGGTGGGCAGGCTGGTCCAAAATCCACCAATCCAGGGAGCGTTCCTGGCTCCACTCAGAGGGTTGACCAAACTCTTGCCCCATAAAGAGCAGTTGCTTTCCAGGATGGCCCCACATAAATGCCAAATATGCGCGCATATTTGCCAGCTTTTGCCAGTGATCGCCGGGCATTTTTGCCAGAAGCGATCCCTTTCCGTGAACAACCTCGTCGTGAGAAATCGGCAGGATGAAGTTTTCACTAAACGCATACTGGAAGGAGAAAGTGATGTCCCAGTGGTGATACTCCCGATACATCGGATCGGTGTGAATGTATTCGAGGCTGTCATGCATCCAGCCCATGTTCCATTTGAAGCCGAAGCCTAAACCGCCGCCTTCGGTGGGAGCGGTGACACCACCCCAGGAAGTGGATTCTTCGGCGGCCATAATGACACCGGGGTGGTGTTTATACACGGTGGCGTTGGCTTCTTGAAGGAAGTTGATGGCTTCGAGGTTCTCGCGCCCACCGTATTGGTTAGGCAACCACTGGCCATCTTCGCGACTGTAATCCAGGTACAACATGGATGCGACGGCGTCGACGCGTAATCCATCAATGTGGAACTCTTCGATCCAATACAGCGCGTTGGCTACGAGGAAGTTGCGCACCTCATTGCGACCAAAGTCAAAGATGTAGGTTCCCCAGTCGGGATGCTCCCCCTTGCGAGGGTCAGCATGTTCGTAGAGAGGCTGGCCGTCAAAACGCGCCAAAGCCCATTCATCTTTGGGAAAGTGGCCGGGAACCCAGTCCAGGATTACACCGATTCCTGCATCGTGCAGGCGGTCGATGAGATACTTCAGATCATCTGGGTCGCCAAAGCGTGCAGTTGGAGCGTAGTAGCCAGTGACCTGGTATCCCCAGGAAGGGCCGTAGGGGTGTTCCGCCAATGGCATGAACTCCACGTGGGTAAATCCAGTTTCCAAAACGTGACCAATGAGGTCATCAGCCAGTTGGCGGTAGGACAATCCTTGACGCCATGAACCCACGTGCAGTTCATAAATACTCATGGGGGCAGCATGTTGAGCAGTTTTTGCTCGCTTGGTCAGCCACTTCTTATCGCCCCAGTTGTAGGTGGAGTGCGCAATGATGGAGCCCGTCAGCGGTGGGCACTCAGTTTGCCGAGCCATCGGATCAGCACGTTCAACCCAGTGGCCTGCCTTGGTGAGAATTTCAAACTTGTAGACCTCACCGGGGTGCACATCGGGCACAAACAATTCCCACACACCACTGGAGCCCAGCGAACGCATCGAGTGCCCGTCCCCGTTCCAGTTGTTGAATGTTCCTTTCACGCGCACAGCCTGAGCGTTAGGAGCCCACACACTAAATGCCGTTCCTTGAACTGTCCCCTTGACTCCGCCGTGGCCGATATAGCGAGCACCGAGAACTTCCCAGAGCCGCTCGTGTCGACCTTCACGAATCAAGTGAAGGTCTAGCTCACCGACGGTGGGGGCAAAGCGATAGCCGTCTTCTGCAACCCACTCCGAACCGTCGGGGTAACGGGTTTCTATTGTGTAATCCTGCAAACCGAGGGTGTGTGCACCCTCCCAGATGCCATGGCCTGCGTGAGCGAGTTCAATACGTGCTTTACTGCTCAAGACAGCGATAACCTCAGATGCCAATGGGCGTCGAGTGCGAATAATCGTGACCTGGTCTGTTGAGCCTTCCACAGTAATGAGGTGCTGTCCGAGCACACTGTGCGGGTCGTAATGGCTTCCCTGAGCAACCCAGGCAAGCAAACCATCATCTAGCTGGGGTGTGTGCCAATCCGAGAGGGCAGCTTTCTTTGTGGCAGTTTTTTTGGCTGTAGCTTTTTTCACGGTTGGCTTTTTCTCTGTCACGCGTTCACTCCGCTCACGTGCAAAATATGGACTGGCTCAGTGAAAGGATCCAAGCGCACGTAGTTATCTGCACCCCACGTCCATTCGGTACCGGTGATCAGGTTGGTTACTGTGAGGGTGTCGCCGTGTGAGGCACCCAGGGTGGTCAGATCCAAATGCACGGTGGTTTCACGCACAGAGTGAGGGTCTGTGTTCACGACGATGATGAGGGTGTCGGATTTTCCGGTTCCCGTGAATTTAGCATCCAAGTGTTTGCTGTAACACAGGATGGCATCGTCATCAGTGCGCTGAATGCAGATGTTGCGCAGCTGTCCCAACGCAGGGTGTTCTGCGCGGATTGCGTTCAACGCAGTCAAATAGGGAGCAAGTGACGTTCCGGCTTTATCAATGGCAGCCCAATCGCGGAATTTGTATTCGAATTTTTCGTTATCGATATATTCCTCAGCTCCTGGGCGGGCAACAGATTCATAGAGCTCGAAACCGGTGTAGACACCCCACAGCGGTGCTGCCGTTGCTGCGAGCGTGGCGCGAATTGTGAAGGCGGCAGGGCCACCAAATTGCAAGTATTCGGTGAGAATATCTGGCGTGTTCACAAAAAGGTTAGGTCGCATGAAATCTGCGGTGTCATGAGAAATGGAACGGAAGAATTCTTCCAGTTCCCATTTGGTGTTGCGCCACGTGAAATAAGAATACGACTGCTGGAATCCCACTTTGGCAAGTGTTTGCATCATGGCCGGGCGAGTAAACGCTTCCGCTAAGAACACAATCTCGGGATGTTTGCTGTTGACTTCAGCAATTAGCCATTCCCAGAAATCGACTGGTTTGGTGTGTGGGTTATCTACCCTGAACGTGGTTATGCCTTGGGAAATCCAGAACATAACCACCCGAAGAACCTCAGCACGAATGCCTTCGGGGTCGTTATCAAAGTTGATGGGGTAGATGTCTTGATATTTCTTAGGTGGGTTTTCTGCGAAGGCAATGCTGCCATCGGGCAGGGTGGTAAACCATTCGGGGTTTGTTTTCACCCAGGGGTGATCAGGAGCAGCTTGGAGGGCAAGATCTAACGCAACTTCGAGCCCGTTCTTTTTTGCTTCTTTGAGAAAGAACGCAAAGTCAGAAAAGTCACCCAGGTCAGGATGGATTGCATCATGGCCGCCGTCTGCAGAACCTATAGCCCAGGGAGAGCCTGGGTCGCCTGGCTTCGTTACCAGGGTGTTGTTGGGGCCTTTACGGTTGATGGTGCCAATGGGGTGAATGGGGGGCATGTATAAAACGTTGAAGCCCATTTTTGCCACAGCTGGTAAACGTTTTGCTGCAGTGCGAAAGGTCCCTGACGTCCACGAGCCATCTTTATTGAGCTTGGCACCTTCAGAACGGGGGAAGAATTCATACCAATTGGCATACCCGGCACGCACACGTTCCACACGAAGCGGATATTCAGCGGAGTAAGTTTCTAAGCTAGAAATCGGGGCGTGAGCAAGCAGGGCTTCGACCTCCTCGCCACTTGATTTTTCAAAGCGAACCAGTGGGTCAATAGATGTATCTACCAATGTGGCCGCGATGGCCGCCAGTTTCTTACGGTGGGTTGCAGTCCTTGAGGGTTCCTTGGAAGCTCGACTGAACAGCTCAAAGCCGATGGTAAGCATCAACTCCACATCAATTCCCAAAGGAATCTTCACCTCAGCGTTGTGGTGCCAGGTTGCATAGTCATCCGAGTAGGCCTCAATGGTGAAAGTCCACGCACCTGGCTTATCTGGTTGTGCGTGAACAATCCACCTGTCGGTGCCAGGACCGGCAGAGTTCATCTGCAGCCTCGAAGACTTTCCCTCGGGGTTCCGTAAATGAAGGGCTACACCAATGAGATCATGGCCTTCACGGAAACATGTTGCACTGAAGGGCACAACTTCTCCCACGAATGCCTTAGCGGAAAGCTCTGGCACCCCCACATCAGGGCGAACGTCGAGAATGGGAATGCGGCCGATGGATGAGGGTTCCATAATCGAAAACTACTCTCTTGCAGTGTGTTCTGGAAACTACGAGTTTGCAGCGTTGAACAACAAAATGGATGTTCCTGTGAGTTTGAATGTCTCACCAGGGCGTAGCACGCCGGGGACATCTCGAGGAGTGTGGTGGGGGCTAAACCACAGTGGCTCGTAGAAGAGAACCCCCTCATGTTTGGGAACCACTACAGAAGTGGGTTGTTCGGTTCCATGGATGATCATCAAAATACGGTTGAAATCACCAGATTCTGGGGTACTTGCGGCAACATACTGCAATGTTCGGTTGTGAGGATCTTCCCAATCCTCCAACTCCATCATTTCGCCCTGGGTGTTGTACCAATCAACTTGGCTGGCACTGGGAATGCGCTCGCCGAACACACCAAACTTTGTCGGACGCAATGCGGGGTGTTCGCGGCGCATCTTTGTGAGGTGTTTGGTGGTCGCTAGCATGTCTTGCTGCCACTCCTGAAGCTCCCAGTTCACCCAGGTCAAAGGGGAGTCATGACAGTAGGCATTGTTGTTTCCGTGCTGTGTGCGACCGAACTCATCCCCGGCAGTAATCATGGGGATACCTGCCGACAGAAGCAATGTCCCCATCAAATTACGCATAGTGCGCCGGCGTGCAGCAATCACATCAGGATTATCTGTGGGGCCCTCAACGCCGTGGTTAAAGGAACGGTTGTTATCCGTTCCATCGCGGTTATCTTCACCGTTACCGATGTTGTGCTTGTAGTTGTACATCGTTAGATCGTTCAACGTAAAGCCATCATGTGCGGTGATGAAGTTCACGGAGGCGACAGGACCGCGCTCGGCAGAGAATGTGTTGCTTGATCCAGCTAACCGAGTAGCGAAGCCGCCCACGCCGGTGGGGGCGATGCCGGTCTCTCGAGCCTGTGCAATATCAGGCAACCAGAAGTTACGAATGCGATCGCGGTAGCGATCATTCCATTCGTGCCAGCCGTCAGCAAAGTTTCCGGTCTGCCAGCCCCCGAGGCCAACATCCCACGGTTCTGCGATGAGTTTGGTGGTGGAGAGCACGGGGTCTGTGCGAATAGCTTCGAGCAGAGGGTGGTCTTTTTCGTACTCTGCGTCTTTATTGCGACCCAACGTCACAGCAAGGTCAAAACGGAAACCGTCTACCTGGACCTCCTCGGCCCAGTAACGCAGCGAATCAAGAATCAGTTGTTGAACAACAGGCTGAGAAGCATTCAAAGAATTGCCGCACCCTGTGGTGTCGATGTATTCACCATCGGGCGTTTGGCGGTAGTAGCTCGCGTTGTCTAAGCCGCGAAAGCTCAGACGTGGGCCGAACTTACCTTCCTCAGCGGTGTGGTTGTAGACCACATCAAGGATGACCTCTAATCCAGCAGCGTGGAGGTCCTTGACCATCTGTTTGAATTCGCGAAGTACCGCAGAAGGTCCCTCCGCACGAGATGCATGGGTGGCATAGGCCTCGTGGGGAGTAAAGAAGTTCAGGGTGTTGTATCCCCAGTAGTTGGTCAGGCCCTGGCGAAGAAGGTGTTCTTCGGAAACAAAGGTGTGGACCGGAAGTAGTTCAACCGCTGTTACTCCCAACTCAGTGAGGTAGGTCGTCATGGCTTCGTGACCGAGACCGGCATAGGTACCGCGCAGTTCTAGCGGAACGCCAGGATGCATCTTGGTCAGGCCGCGAACATGTGCTTCATAGATGACCGACTGGTCAAGTGGGGTTTGGGGTTTGGTCGAGTCTTCCCAATCAAAGCTGGTGTCCACCACGACATTGCGCCACTGGTTTCCAACTTTGCTCAAACCTTTGGCGTAGGGGTCAATGAGGAGTTCTTCAACCGAGAACGAATCTTGTGGACCTGCAGGGCCCCACGCTTGCAGTGAATACTCAGCACCAGGGATGAGCTTGGATGATGTGGTACTCCACACCCCTGCCTTCCCTTTTTTCAAAGAATGGCGTTCAGCAATGTGGTTGCTACCGGGTGCCTCATAGACAAGTAGGTCAATTCCCTCAGCATGCGCACTAAACACCTTGAGCTCGCCACCGTTACCGGTTTGGCGCACGCCAAGGTTGTTCAGTGCAGGAGGGATAGTCACTCGAAATAGACTATCCAGATACATTGCCAGTATGTTTCGAACGCGGTGGACCGGCAGAAAATAGGTTCAACCACTGGTTTAAGGACAGGAGAGTACTCATGGCTTATCTCGACCATGCCGCCTCCACTCCAGTGCGGCCCGAAGCAGCCAAGGCTTACACAGACGCTCTTGAACTAGCAGGAAACCCCTCTTCAGTTCACCGTCACGGTCAAGCGGCTCGAGCACTTGTTGAAGACGCTAGGGAATATTTGGCTACTGTGCTCGGGTGTGAACCTATCGAAATCATCTTTACCTCTGGTGGAACCGAATCAATCAACCTCGCCCTAGTCGGACTCTTTCGGGCATCTGTCGAGAAGGACGCTAAGCGTAATCGCATTATTGTTCCTGAAGCTGAACACCATGCCACCTTAGACACCGTCCTGTGGTTGCAAGAGCATGAGGGTGCGGTACTCGAGTGGATCTCCGTCGACAGTCTGGGTCGCATAGATATCTATGAACTTGCAGAGACTCTCGAGCGTGCCGGTAGTGCTGTAGCTCTGATGACCATGTTGTGGGCAAATAACGAAGTTGGCACCATCCAGCCCGCGGTGGACGTGGCAGCGCTCGCCGCACAACACAAGGTTCCTCTCCATATCGATGCGGTTTCTGCTTTTGGCCATATCCCCATCAACTTTGCTCAGCTGCGTGAAGAAACAGGTGCAGAAGGAGCAACAGGTCTTGTTGCAATGAGTCTTTCTGGTCACAAGTTCGGTTCCGTGCCCGGTGTCGGTCTTCTCATCGCCAGCAGGCACGCCCAGCTGGAACCGCTTATTCATGGCGGGGGACAGCAGCGTGGTCTGCGCAGCGGAACACTCGATGCTCCAGCCATCTCTTCGATGGCTATTGCCGCGTTGATGACTGACATAGGTTTTGCTGAGCAAACCACACGATTGAGCACACTGCGTGATCTGACTATTGCGAAAGTGCAGGAATTGGTTCCGGACGCCATCCTCAGTGGTGATCGAGTTAACCGCCTCGATAACAATGTCAACTTCACTTTCCCTGGGTGCCAGAGTGATTCATTGTTATTTTTGCTCGATGCCATGGGGGTCTCCGTCTCGACTGGCTCTGCATGTCAGGCAGGCGTCGCCCAGCCTTCCCACGTATTACTCGCCATGGGGTACGACGAAAAGGGAGCATCTTCTGCTATCAGAGTCTCGCTAGGTCACAGCACTACCGAGGAAGAACTCGAAGAATTCTTTGCTGCTTTGCCCGAGGCCTATGAGCGCGCCCGCAAGGCGGGCACCACTTCCTAGGCATTGGTCAGCTAGGGCACTGCCACACGGCTTAAACTTGATTTATGCGTGTTTTAGCGGCGATGAGTGGTGGAGTGGATTCAGCCGTTGCTGCTGCGCGCGCTGTGGAAGCTGGTCATGACGTTGTGGGTGTTCACCTTGCCCTCAGTCGCATGCCAGGAACTCTCCGCACTGGAGCTCGAGGTTGCTGCACCATCGAGGATTCGATGGACGCCCAGCGTGCTGCCACACTCCTGGGAATTCCCTATTACGTGTGGGATTTCTCAGAACGCTTTAAATCAGACGTGGTGGAAGATTTCATTTCCGAATATCAGGCAGGGCGAACACCAAATCCCTGTATGCGCTGTAACGAGAAGATCAAGTTTGCTGCCCTGATGGAGAAAGCGCTGGCATTAGGTTTTGATGCCGTGTGCACCGGCCACTACGCCAACGTTGTTCCAGATGCTCACGGAAATCTTGAACTCCACCGGGCAAGTGCCTGGGCCAAAGATCAGTCTTATGTTCTTGGTGTCCTCACCAGTGAGCAGTTAGCTCACGCCATGTTCCCTCTAGGGGATACCCCGTCCAAGGATCTCATCCGCGCCGAAGCTGCACAGCGTGGCTTGAGCGTTGCGCAAAAGCCCGACAGTCATGACATTTGTTTCATCCCCGATGGAGACACTCGAGGCTGGTTGGCAGACAAAGTCGGTATCAGTGAGGGCGACATCGTTGACACTGAAGGCAACAAGCTCGGTACCCACGAAGGAACTCCTGGTTTCACCATTGGTCAACGTAAGGGACTTCACATTGGAACCCCCGCCCCCGATGGTCAGCCTCGGTTTGTCCTTGAAATTCGCCCCAAGACCAACACCGTCGTGGTTGGCCCTCGCGAAGCACTCGACATCACTGAGATTGCAGGCACCAGTTACACCTGGTGTGGCCAGGCGCAAGAAAACCCTGAAACTGCTTTTGATGTTGATGTTCAAATCAGAGCTCACGCAGATCCAGTTCCTGCGATAGCTCAGTTGGTTGGTGACGAACTTGTCGTTCGTCCGACCACCCCACTGAACTCCGTCGCAGCCGGGCAAACAGCTGTCATTTATGTGGGCACGAGAGTATTGGGTCAGTTCACAATTTCTCGCACTGTCAGCGATCTCAACACGGTTCTCACTGAAAAGGTCTCCACATGAGTGGGGATGCGTTGTTCGGTGATGATTTAGAAATCGTTCCAGAACTTAGTGACTTTGAAAAGGCACAACACGAAGCCGAAGAGCTCACTTCCAAAATCTTGGATGCCCGTGATGCCTATTACGAGCGAGACGAAAGCCTAATAGCGGACGTCGAATACGACGCACTGATTCACCGTCTCGAAGAAATCGAGGCTCTCTATCCAGAGCTCCAGGGCCAAGACAGCCCCACGCTCTCCGTGGGAGGGAAAGCAACTGAACTCTTTGCCCCTGTAACCCACGCAGCGCGCATGATGAGTCTGGACAATGTCTTCTCCGAAGAACAGTTCATGGACTGGGCTGCGCGCATCAAGAAAGACACCGGGCGTG
Source organism: Aurantimicrobium sp. MWH-Uga1 (assembly GCF_003325955.1). Lineage (NCBI taxonomy): Bacteria > Bacillati > Actinomycetota > Actinomycetes > Micrococcales > Microbacteriaceae > Aurantimicrobium > Aurantimicrobium sp. MWH-Uga1. The sequence goes on from NZ_CP030929.1 coordinate 562,615, forward strand.
AGGTCAGCTACCTCTGTGAGCTGAAGATAGATGGCTTGGCCATCAACCTTCGTTATGAAAACGGTGTGCTCGTTTCTGCTGCAACCCGAGGTGATGGTGTTGTTGGAGAAGATGTCACTGCAAATGTGTTGACGATCAAGTCCATTCCCACGCGTCTTGCCGGGCAAGGGCACCCTGCACTGGTGGAAGTTCGTGGGGAGATCTTCTTCCCGGTTGAAGCGTTCAGGAAACTCAACGTTGAACTTGCACAGGCAGGAGAGAAGGTTTTTGCTAACCCTCGCAATGCAGCCAGTGGTTCATTACGGCAGAAAGATCCGGAAAAGACCGCCACACGCCCACTAGCAATGCTGGTGCACGGTATTGGCGCGTGGGAAGACGCACCTGTTCCCACCCAGTCTGAAGTGTATGCACTCTTGAAGAGTTGGGGACTACCCACTTCAACCCACTATCGCGTGGTGAATTCAGCAGCAGATGCTGCTGCCTTCATTCGTGAAATGGGCGCAGCCAGGGATTCTGTTGAGCACGAAATTGACGGCATTGTGGTCAAAGTCGATGACATGGCCACCCAGCGTGAGCTGGGTGCCACCTCTCGAGCACCTCGTTGGGCTATTGCTTACAAATATCCACCAGAACAGGTCAACACCAAACTGGTTGATATTCGAGTCAGTGTGGGTCGCACCGGGCGGGCCACGCCCTATGCGGTCGTCGAGCCCATCAAAGTAGCTGGCTCCACTGTTGAGTTCGCCACCCTCCATAACCAAGACGTCGTCAAAGCCAAGGGTGTACTCATCGGTGACACTATCGTCATCCGCAAAGCAGGAGATGTCATCCCTGAGGTTCTCGGCCCCGTCATCGAACTCCGTAATGGCACGGAACGTGCCTTCGTCATGCCGGAAGGGTGCCCTGAGTGTGGCGCACAACTCGCACCTGCATCTGAAGGTGACATTGATCTGCGGTGCCCCAACCAGAAGAGTTGTCCCGCCCAGGTTCGTGGCCGTGTGGAACACATCGGTTCACGAGGTGGCCTCGACATTGAAGGTCTTGGTGAAGTTGCTGCCACGGCACTGACCAACCACAAGGATGGCGAACAGCCACCGCTAGAAACCGAAGCCAACCTGTTTGCGTTGACCCTAGAAGATCTCAAAAAAGTTCCCTACTTCGTCAACGCTGACGGCACAGAGTCTAAGAACGCGGTTGAACTCATCGCCAACCTCGAGCTAGCCAAGACCAAGCCACTGTGGCGTTTGCTAGTTTCGCTCAATATTCGCCACGTGGGACCTGTTGCAGCGCGAGCACTGGCAAACCACTTCGGTTCACTGGATGCCATTCGCGCAGCCACTATCGACGAGCTGGCTGCTGTCGATGGCGTAGGAACCATCATTGCTGAGTCGCTGAAGAACTGGTTCGAGGTTGACTGGCATCAGGACATCATCCAGCAATGGAAGGCAGCTGGTGTTCAGTTTGAAATTCCAGGACATGCGGGCCCTGGAGCGGTTGCAGATATCGATGGCCCTTGTTCAGGTTTGACCATCGTTGCTACAGGTTCTCTCGAGGGATTTTCCCGTGAAGGTGCACAAGAAGCCATCATTGCTGCTGGCGGTAAGCCAGCATCGAGCGTGTCAAAGAAGACAGACTTTGTCGCTGCCGGCCCAGGGGCAGGATCTAAGCTCACGAAGGCCGAAGAGCTGGGCATACCAGTGCTGGATGCTGCAGGTTTCAAGAGACTGTTAGAAGGCGGCCCGGCAGCGGTCTAGACTTCCCGGCGTAATGATCTGAGCCCCACGAGTGAATCGCGGGGCTCAGATTGTTTAGACGCTTCGTCGTCTGATGATTGCAATTGCCAGCAGAGTGATTCCGCCCAAGAAGAGAAGGCTTGCAAAGCCGATCAAACTCTCGCCGTTGCTACCGGTGTGAGGTAGGCCTGAGGTTGAACTACTTGAACCATTAGCTGAAGTATCAACACTCCACTGCGCATACAACGTGATGTCAGTAATGACACCTGGGGTGTAGGGGGATGTGAGAGCTGTTCCACCAGTTGCGGAAGTAAACCACCCATCAAATGTGTAACCGCTCTTAGTCGGCGCCGCTGGTAATGCCATAGTCGCGCCGGTGAGGAATGTCCCGTTGGAGACTGCTGAACCCCCCTGGGTGTTGTAGGTCACAACGTGTGAATCTGCCAACCACTGAGCAAAGAGTGTTGCATTGCCGCTGAAGGGATACTGACCCTGGTTGAGGTAGGTCGTGCCCGAACCATCTGAAAAGGTGCTCCAGTAGCGGAAGGTATACCCAGCCTTTGTGAAGGAATTAGCGTTCAAGTTGTTGGGCCCAGCTGCAGTCTGGTTCCCCATCGTGCCTGTTCCCCCACCAGGGTTGAAGGTTACGGTGTAGGGCGTAGCTGCAGTTCCGGTCAGGGTAACGGCATCGAAGTAGCTGCCAGAAACCTGCATGGAATAGGAACCGTTGAGCAGCGCTCCTGCTGCAGAAGGGTTCCATTGCAGGATCACGGTGCACTCTGAACCGGCAGCAATCGTTCCACCACTGGCATTACATGATCCGCCCTGACGCGATACGCCAGTACCTCCAACTGTTTCGTTAGAAATTGAGGTGGATGCTGAACCGCTGTTGTAGGCGTAGATAGTGATCTGACTGCTTGAACCTACTGCGGTGTTGGGAAACGCAATACTGGCCATAGGGTTTGGAGTCGTCAGGAACGAAGTTGTTGAGTATTGAACTGGTCCACCGGTCCAACGAGCTTTAAGGACAACATTTGAGGTAGGAGTGACGCTTTGCCCTGTCGAAGGGAAACTTGACCCACTTGAGAGGGTTCCTGAAGTTACTTCCCATCCGTTTTGTCGCTGTCCAGATGGTGCTGTGAAACAAGGATCTGTGGCGCTGAGCGGACAAGCGATAGGGCTAGGAAGTGTGAGCGCACTTCCCTGGGCGATTGTTTGAACAAGATCTGCTCCGGTTGCACCTGTTCCATGTTGATAAGTGACGGTGTAGGTAAGTGGCGCCATAACCATTGCAACAGTTGCGAAAGCTGCCAGCGTTCCTTGTTGGGTTGCTGCTGAAATTACATTTCCTGAGACAGTGAAAGTCGATAATTTTGATGAAGGATCCAAGACCCAAAATGTTCCAGTGCTGTCAATTTGTAATGAGTAACTTCCAGAGACACCTGTGATGGCACTTGTTCCTACCTGACTAGTGGCACCTGTCGTTACATTGATGCGATAGAGCTTGCTATCGGCTCGATTCATCATGTAGTACAACCCATCTACAGGGTTGTAAGCAAAACCATTCCAGGTTTGGTTCGCAGGAGCATCTCCTGTAAGTGGAATCCCGGTGCCAAGGCTTCCATTAGAAATATCAACAGGGTAAAGACCATTTCCAAGACCAAAAACCCCTTGAGGCCCTTTGGCCATGCCGAAGATATCTTGAGCGCCTGAAGTTCCAACAGTTATTGGAACGCCAGCGTTCGAACCTGAGAGTGCAAACTTTTGCAAGGTGAAACGAATCCCACCTGCACTAGTAGCAGTGTAAATGGAATTATCGCTCGAGTTATAGAAACCACCAGATGATTGATCAAGGGCACCACTACAAGTTCCTGTACAAACTGAAGATGTTGTTAGTGTGCCAGCGCTAACTCCAGTTATTTGGTTTAGCGGTGTAGCTCCTGCTGTGTAGTTTACGTAATAAAGATTGGTTGCCGCGGGGAGTGGAAGTGCTGCCGCATATGCTGCGGTGAGGTTACCCGGGAGGAAAAAACCAAACCCAGCAATCAAAGAAATAGCAACTCCCCTTGTAAAGAGTCGATTTAGAGGCATTCGGCCTAACAAGGTCCCTAATTTCTTCATGTGTCCAAATTCTTATTTTGAATATTCTTCAACAAGGTTACCTCCTGTTATGAATAATGTTCAAAACCTCACCGATAAGCTTTTTCTATGCCATCACCCGCTAGCGGACTCAAGACGCGTCAATCTTTGATTGACGCGGCAAAGGGGTTCCTGGGGCAAGGTAATAGAGACGTTTCTATTCAAGAAATAGCCAAAGCAGCAAATGTCTCCGTCGGTTCGGTCTACACCTACTTCAAAGACAAAAACGAACTTTTTGACGCTGCAGCTGCCGATGCTCTGATGGATAACGTTCCACAGCTGGAGAAAATACTCAGTGGAATCGACGACTCAGCTCTAGGCTTTTTGGCAACGGGAATATGGGCATGCAGAAGACCAAGTTTTTCACCTGAACTTGCTCGAATTATCTTGACGGTGGGACCATTGGGCTTTGCCCGGTTTGATGATTATTTCCAGGGGCCAATACAAGCTATTCAGCAAAGTGTTGATCGTGGTTTGTGTCACTGCGAAGATATCGAAGCATTTGTTTTAGCTGCCTCGGGGGCTTACCAAAACATACTTGCTCACGTATACGCGGGAACAGCAAGCGAAGATCTAGCTGAACGGGTCTATTGGCAATTTGCTAAAGAACTGGGATATTCCCGTGAGCAATACCAAGAGGTAATTGATTACGTTGCCTCCTTGCCTGCCTGATTACTCGGTACGTTGGCAGAGTTCACGCCCGGTAAACTTGTGCCTTATGTCTGACATTTCTGCCGAGCAAGTGCGCCACCTGGCAAACTTGGCTCGTATTGACCTATCCGACGCGGAAATCGCGACGATGACCACTGAGTTGGGCCAGATCATGGAAGCTGTGGCTTCCGTGCAGGCCGTTGCCACGCCTGATGTGCCTGCAACCAGCCACCCTATTCCGCTGAAGAACGTTTACCGTCCCGATGTCGTTGCTGATGTGATTCCTACCGAGAAGGCTTTGGCTTCTGCTCCTGAGCACGATGGTTCTCGTTTCAAGGTTTCGGCCATCTTGGGGGAGGAGCAGTAATTATGTCTGACCTCATTCACAAAACTGCTGCTGAGCTAGCAGAAATGCTCGCTGCTGACACCACCACATCTGTTGAAATCACTCAGGCGCACCTCGACCGCATTGCTGAAGTTGATGGAGATCTCAATGCTTTCTTGCACGTTAACGCTGAGGTGTCGTTAGAAGCAGCGAAAGCTTCTGATGCGCGTCGTGCTGCAGGGGCACCACTAAGTCCTCTCGACGGTGTTCCTATAGCCATCAAGGATGTTCTGGTTACAACCGACATGCCATCCACTTCGGGTTCCAAGATTCTCGAAGGCTGGATGTCTCCCTATGACGCCACCGTGGTGACCAAGGTCCGTGAAGCAGGACTTGTTCCTCTTGGAAAGACCAATATGGACGAATTCGCTATGGGTTCCTCTACCGAGCACTCTGCCTATGGTCCTACACGTAATCCTTGGGATCTGGAGCGCATTCCTGGTGGTTCCGGTGGTGGATCTGCTGCAGCTGTTGCTGCCTATGAAGCCCCACTTGCCTTAGGTTCAGACACGGGCGGTTCCATTCGCCAGCCAGCACACATCACGGGAACGGTTGGTGTGAAACCAACCTATGGCGGTGTGTCTCGTTACGGCGCTATTGCTTTAGCATCCAGCCTGGATCAAATTGGCCCCGTTACCCGCACAGTAATGGACTCTGCTCTGTTACACGATGTGATTAAGGGTCATGACGTCCATGACAGCACCTCATTGAAAGACGAGTGGCCTTCATTTGTTGAGGCAGTCAAGAATGCCAACGTTGCCGGCCTCAAGATTGGTGTCATTGAACAGCTCGATGGTGAGGGATTCCAGCCTGGTGTTCTTGCTCGTTTCCACGATGCACTCGAACTTCTCAAAGAACATGGCGCAGAAATTGTTCCTGTTTCCTTGCCCAGCCTGGAATATGCGGTTGCTGCGTATTACTTGATCCTCCCTGCAGAAGCATCGAGTAACTTGGCCAAGTTTGACTCCGTTCGTTTTGGTCTGCGTGTGACCCCAGAAGGCGGTGGAACCGTGGAGCAGGTGATGTCTGCAACCCGTGAAGCAGGTTTCGGTGCTGAAGTAAAGCGACGCATCATTTTGGGCACCTACGCACTGTCTGCTGGGTACTACGACGCCTACTACGGCTCTGCCCAGAAGGTGCGCACACTCGTTCAGCGTGACTTTGCTGAGGCCTTCAGCAAGGTTGATGTTTTAGCTTCTCCCACGGCACCCACCACTGCATGGAAGCTCGGCGAACAGCTCGATGACCCTGTCGCTATGTGGCGCGGAGATGTGGCTACCATTCCTGCCAACATGGCTGGTATTCCTGGCATCAGTATTCCTGCTGGACTCGCGGACGAGGACGGATTGCCTGTCGGCATCCAGTTCCTCGCACCTGCTCGTGAAGATGCACGCTTGTATAACGTCGGCGCTGCACTCGAAGCTTTGCTGGAGCAGAAGTGGGGACACACACTGATCAGCCAAGCACCAGAACTCAAGGGAGGAGCGCGCTAATGGCTAAAGCAAAGCTCATGGATTATGACAAGGCGCTTGAACTGTTTGAACCCGTCCTCGGTTTTGAAGTTCACGTTGAACTCTCAACCAAGACCAAGATGTTCTCGGCAGCTCCCAACAACTTCGGGAGCGAACCCAACACCAACATCACCCCCACCTGTTTAGGTTTGCCCGGCTCCTTGCCCGTCGTGAATGAAGAAGCAGTTCGCTACTCCATCAGCTTGGGGCTCGCCCTTGGCTGTGAGATTGCGGAATCTTCGTCCTTTGCTCGAAAGAACTACTTTTATCCCGACCTGGCGAAGAATTACCAGATTTCCCAATACGACGAACCCATTGCCTTGAATGGAAATGTGGAAGTTGAACTGCCTAACGGTCGCATCATCAACGTCGATATTGAACGTGCTCACATGGAAGAGGACGCTGGCAAGCTCACCCACGTTGGTGGCTCCACAGGTCGTATTCAAGGCGCTGAATATTCTTTAGTTGACTACAACCGTGCTGGTGTTCCTCTAGTGGAGATTGTGACCCGCATGATTGAGGGCGCCGAGCATGACGCTCCAGAACTAGCCAAGGCCTACGTGGCAACTATTCGTGACATCGTGATTGCCCTGGGTATTTCTGACGCCAAGATGGAACGTGGAAACTTGCGCTGTGATGCCAACGTGTCGCTGCGTCCCCGTGGCTCTGACAAGCTGGGCACGCGCACCGAAACCAAGAACGTGAACTCACTGCGTTCTGTCGAGCGTGCAGTACGGTACGAGATACAGCGCCAGGCGCAGATCTTGGCTGATGGTGGAACCATCATCCAAGAAACGCGCCACTGGCACGAAGACACTGGTGCAACCAGTGCCGGCCGCCCTAAGTCAGATGCAGATGATTACCGTTATTTCCCCGAGCCAGATCTCCTTCCCGTGGTTCCAGACCCTGCGCTGATTGAAGAATTACGCGCTGCACTTCCGGAAAAGCCAGCTGAACGTCGCCGTCGCCTCAAAGCAGAATGGGGCTTTACTGACCTTGAGTTCCAAGACGTAGTGAACTCTGGCTTGCTTAATGAAGTTTCCGAAACGGTTGCTGCCGGTGCCACAGCTCAGGCTGCACGTAAGTGGTGGACCGGTGAAATAGCTCGTTTGTCTAATGCTGCCGGCGAAGAGGGTATCGACATCACCCCTGCACAGGTAGCCGAATTGCAACAGCTGGTTGACGAAGGAACTCTCAACGACCGTTTAGCGCGTCAAGTGCTTGAAGCAGTCGCAGCTGGTGAAGGCTCGCCTCGCGACATCGTGGAAGCCAAGGGCCTTGCAGTGGTCAGCGATGATGGTGCTTTAATTGCCGCTATCGACGAAGCACTTTCCGCTCAGCCGGATGTCTTGGAAAAGATCAAGGATGGCAAGGTTCAAGCTGCCGGTGCTGTTATCGGTGCAGTCATGAAGGCAATGCAGGGTAAAGCGGATGCGGCACGCGTTCGTGAGCTCGTGCTTGAGCGGGCCGAAGCGCTCTAAACTAAATGTGTGGTTGGCGTGAGATTACGCCCTGATATGAAGGAGCTTCCATGCGAGTTCTCTTGTTTATCGTCGTGATGGCACTTTCTGTTGGCTCCTGCTGGACCATGGGACAGGCATTCGCTTACCCCGAATACGGCGCATACATCTTCACTGCTGGTGTTCTCGGGGCAACCCTGGCATTCGGTCTCGCTTCAAGGTGGAACCGCGCCTAACATTCTTCACATCGACATGGACGCGTTCTTCGCGTCCGTGGAGGTATTGGATCGACCCGAGGTTGCCGGCAAACCGGCCGTTGTTGCTCACGATTCACCACGCTCGGTAGTGACAAGTGCAACGTATGAAGCTAGGGCTTTAGGTATTCGTTCGGCGATGGCGTTAGCCACAGCCAAGCGACTGTGTCCAGATGTCATTGTGTTAGAACCCCACTTTGAGAAGTATCGGGCGTATTCCAAGAAAGTGATGTCTATCTTCTATGACTTCACTCCCGTCGTTGAGCAGCTTTCTATCGACGAAGCATTTTTGGATGTCTCAGGTGCACAAAAAATTTTTGGCACACCAGAACAGATAGCCCAGCAGATAAAAGATCGTGTTCGTGAAGAGACGGGATTGCCCTGCTCTGTGGGGGTCGCGAGTACAAAGTTTGTCGCCAAACTGGCCTCAACAAAATCGAAACCTAACGGCTTGCTGGTTATCCCCGAAGAAGAAACTTTGGCATTTCTGCATCCCCTTCCCATTGAAGCAATCTGGGGTGTGGGTAAGAAAACAGCTGAAGTGCTGCACAAGCGAGGGTTACACACCGTTTCAGATATTGCCCAGTCGCCACCAGCAAGTTTGATTTCAGCTCTTGGCCAGGCTGCCGGAACTCACCTCTATGAATTGTCCTGGGCGCGGGATCCGCGCCCGGTGACAACGGAGCGCGCAGAAAAAAGCATTGGGAAGGAACACACCTTCACCGAAGATGTCACAGACACCGAAAAGCTCAAAGCCACACTGTTATTCCAAGCCGACCATGTTGGAGCCCAGCTGCGCAAAGCGCAGCTCGAGGCTCGAACAATCGGCTTGAAGGTCACCTTCTCAGACTTTGAATCACTCACTCGCAGTCGCACACTGCCAGAAGCCACCAGTGTTGGTAGAGAAATCCACAAAGTAGTGTGTGAACTTCTCGATGAACTGAAAACTGGTGGAAGAGCCATCCGTCTTATCGGTGTTCGCGCGGCATCTTTGGTTGATCCAGGTAGCCAACCACTGTCGTTGTGGGGGGACGAGGGAGACGCGTGGAAAGAAGCAGAGATTGTGATGGATCAGGTGGGCGAAAAGTTTGGCCCAGATAGTGTTCGTCCCGCCTCGTTCTTGCGTAAGATTGAACCAACACGGGAGTCCGGTACACCGGGCTGAGAGGAAAGTTTCGTAACTTTCGACCGTCGAACCTGATCTGGATCATGCCAGCGCAGGGAGGCATTCTCAACGAATAATCCCGTGCCCTCATTTCAACCGAAAGGGGCACACACGTGCACGCAACAACTGTAAGTAAGTACCGCTGGCGCGTTGTCGATATCGTCGTCGCAAGTGTGATTGGTGTCGCATCCGGCATCATTTTCTGGGCCTGGGGTGTGGCATATGGGCCACTCTCGGCAGCACTGTCCGCCACACCCGGCTTCACTGCACTACTTGGCGGTGGGTGGCTGTTCGCCGCGGTCCTGGGCGGTTTGATAATCCGCAAACCTGGCGCCGCAATTTATACCGAACTCATTGCAGCAACCGTCTCAGCATTGTTGGGTAGCCAGTGGGGTTTTGGAACGCTCATCTCAGGTCTCGTTCAAGGCCTCGGTGCGGAGATTGTCTTTGCCCTATTCCTTTATGCCAAATGGTCTGTGTTCACAGCTGTTTTGGCTGGAGCTGGCGCAGGTGTCGCGATGAGTATCAATGACTTGGTTGTTTGGTACCCCGGTGTCGACCTCGGATTCCAGGTCACGTATGTCATCTGTGGAGTGATTTCTGGTGCCGTCATCGGTGGATTAATGTCCTGGTTTATTGTTCGAGGTTTAGCCAGGGCGGGGGCTCTGAGCAGATTCGCTGCAGGGCGAACAAGCTAGGTGGCAATTCTTTCAGCGCAGGAGTGGGGCTGGCAGTACGCTGCCCGCTCTACCCCTGCAATGAGCAATATTTCCTGTGAAATTACCCAAGGGGAGCGGGTGCTGCTCCTTGGCGCCTCTGGTGTGGGCAAAAGCACCCTGCTCAGAGCTTTCGCGGGTGTGCTTGGCGAGGATGAAGGAACTGAACAGGGTTCTGTCTTGCTCAATGGGATGCCCCCGCTAAATTCCAGAGGTCACGTTGGCCTCGTGTTACAAGATCCAGAGAACCAAGTCATTCTGGAACGCGTCGGTGACGACGTTGCTTTTGGTTGTGAAAATCTTGGCATTCCACGTGAAGAAATCTGGCAGAGAGTGGAAGCAGCCTGCGATCTCGTCGGGCTGAATGTTCCACTCAACCACTCAACTTCAGCACTATCTGGCGGTCAAAAACAGAGACTGGCGCTAGCGGGAGTGCTGGCAATGCAACCTGACATCATTGCCTTAGATGAGCCCACGGCAAATCTTGATCCGGCAGGAGCTCTCGCATTGAAGAATGCGTTGACCAAGGTCGTCGATGCTACCGGCGCAACCACTGTGATGGTTGAGCACCGTGTGGAGCTGTGGTGGGACTTTGCCACGCGCATTATTGTGCTGGGACACAACGGAGTGTTGTGGGATGGTGCGCCGTCAGAGTTACCCCAGGAGAAAGCTATTGAGTTCGAGAAGGCGGGTATTTGGCTCCCTCATGTGACTCAACCAACCCAGCTCAGAGGCAAAGCAGGGGAAATACTACTGGCTACGCACCAACTAGAAGTTGGATATCCCGGTTCAACTGCCACCCTTCACGTTCCCAACCTCGAGGTACATGCCGGTGAAGTCTTGGCGATCATGGGCCCCAATGGAGCAGGAAAAACAGCGCTTGCGCTGACGTTAGGTGGACTCATACCCGCGCAGTTAGGCAAGGTTGTTGCTTCTGAACAGCTTTGTGGAACTGCTCGTTTGTCAGAGCCTTTTCACTGGCGCTCCCGTGAACTCTTGAGTCGTATTGGCAGTGTCTTCCAGGCACCCGAACATCAATTTATTACAGCAACAGTTCGAGAGGAACTCTCGGTTGGGCCAAGGGCGCTGAAACTTCCTGAGGTCCAGGTACATACTCTCGTTGATTCGCTCATGCAACGGTTACATCTTTCAGATCTGGCGGATGTTCATCCCTTTACGCTCTCTGGTGGGCAACAGAGACGGCTATCTGTAGGTACCGCATTAGCAGCACAGCCCGCTGTGCTGATTTTGGACGAGCCTACCTTTGGCCAAGATGCCGCAACCTGGTTGCAGATGGTGGAGCTGCTGAGTGAGCTTCGTGATGAGGGCCATGCCATCGTTGCAATCACTCATGATGAGGCTCTTGTTTCTGCTCTGGCCGACCGGGTTGTGAGCGTAGGTGGTGCGCATGGCCTCGATTAATCCGATTGCCAAACTCTGTGCAGCAGCCATTCTTGGCGTGGTGTTGCTGTTAACGCTGGATCCTGTTTCAGCGGTAGTTGGACTGTTGTGTGAATGTGCATTGTTACCTTTTGCCGGGGTTCCAGCTAAGAAACTTGTGAAGATTCTCTCGCCTTTACTCATCGCTGCACCGTTCGCTGGATTATCTGGTCTGCTGTACGGGCGTGATGAAGGCAACACTGTTGTTCTTCTTGGGCCGTGGAACATTACTCAGGGCGAGGTTGCACTGGCGGTAACCATTACATTGCGCATTCTGGCTGTAGCACTTCCTGCAATTGTGCTTTTTGCCACAACTGACCCCACAGATTTAGCCGATGCTCTGGCGCAGTTGTGGAAGCTTCCTGCACGGTTCGTCCTTGGCGCGCTTGCGGCTATTCGCATGTTGGGTCTGATGCGTCAGGACTGGAACATGCTCAGACTTGCCCGCCGTGCTCGGGGTGTTGCTGATGGCGGTGGGCCAATTAAAGCCAGTTCCCGGTTATTGAGCCTGGCTATGGCCTTACTCACGCTTGCAATCCGCAGAGGTAGTCTGCTGGCAACAGCCATGGAGGCTCGGGCATTTGATGCACCGATTGCCAGGACCTGGGCACGGCAGTCTGTGTGGCGGGCGCGAGATGGTTGGTTTATTGGTGGAGCATTCTTTGTGGCAGGAGTATCTGTCACCGTGGCTGTGACGACGGGAGCGTGGAATTTTGTTATCTCCTGATTTGGAGCACGTCATTGCTCATATCTATCGGCTGTCCACGGCGTATGACGAGAATACAAAACACAATATTGGTGCCCCTGCACCCACTTTCCTACTCGATGGTCCGAGCGGAGCGGGAAAAACCACACTTTCTGCTGAAATTGCGAATAACTGGAACTGGGATGTGAAACTACAGATCGTTCACATGGATGATCTGTATCCAGGCTGGGATGGACTTTTTGAAGGTGCCCAGATTGTCTCGCGCATGCTCGAGGAGCGCACTGTCGGCCGGAACACCCAATGGCAGAAATATAGCTGGGCCAGGGCAACGCTCACAGAGTGGCATTCGGTTGACGCACATGTACCACTCTTAATCGAAGGGTGTGGGGCAATGCCTGCGGGATCTCAGGAACATTCACAAGTGCGTGTGTGGCTCGATGCCGACACAGAAGTACGCAAGCAACGAGCTCTTTCTCGAACAGGAGAGAACTTTGCCGAGCACTGGAGTGACTGGGACGCCCAATTTGCTGAATATGTGCGTATCCACAACCCGCAGTCCATTGCGACACTTCAGGTGCGCTCAACCGAGTAGCCTAGAAGTATGACTACACCAGATCACACCGACGTCTACTTCACCGCCGAGTTCATTGACGGTCCTCTCGCAGGTACCGCTGAGGAACGTGTTCTCGTTCGTGGCACCCACGACGAAAAACTCAGCGAGGTCGCCCTCGTCGACGGTATCGAGTCCATCTTCCGTTACTTCGCTGTAGATACCCGTGAGGTTGCTGGCAAACTCCACGTTCGCTACACCTTCAACGAACCAGCAAGCGACACCTACACCTCGGAAGACGAGAACGAATAGACGTTCCCCTCAACGAAACAAAAGCCCCAGAATCTAAAAAGTTCTGGGGCTATTTTCTTCTCTGGTTAGCTATCCTCAGTTTCCACCAAGGCTGAGGCAATTTCTCTGGTTGCTTTGGCCTGGCGTGCAGTGACTGCGCGAACTATCCAAAGTGCGAGCGCAACGAGTGCGAAAACTATGCCGAGAAGGAAAGCTTGAGCTACTGCAGAGAGCACGATAACGCCAATGCAGAGGACTGCGATGGCGGCATAACCAGAGAAGGCACTGAGGGTTTCTTTGCTTCGAGCTGACTTGGTGTAGTTCTCCGACAGGAGAGCTAAGCCTTTGTTGCTGTCTGTATCGGTACTCACCGTCTCGGTGACCTCTATTGCCGTCTCACTGTTGTCGAGATCTTCCTCGACAGCGGAAGGATTGCGTAAAAGTCGGATGTATTTGTTCGAGATGGAATCCGTATCCATTGTTTCAAGAACGTATTCCGGGTCTGTACGCGCTTTGTTCCGATTCTTGAAATCATTGAGGAGGTCATCAAATGCATCTTTCCCGTCTGACGCAGGTAAAGGCGATGCATTCATAGTGTTTATTCCCCTAGATAAATCTCTTCAAAGTATAGGGGAAAAGACCTATCAGGTAGGGAAAGAATCCTGTCAAATAATGGGTTTACACCTGATAAAAAGCGAAGTCCCGGAAAAGTAACCTTTTCCGGGACTTCAATCTTGGGGTGAGTAACGGGGCTTGAACCCGCGACCCCCTGAACCACAATCAGGTGCTCTACCAACTGAGCTATACCCACCAAGGGTGTTTCCGGCGAACCGTCAACTCAATAATCTTACACGCTTGAGGCAGGGAGAAAAACTTGGTTTATGCGTGCTTGGACACAACCTCGGCAGCGATTTTCCCTGCCTCTTCGCTGGATGGCCCAGGGCTGGGAATCAAGAGTGCGCGGCGGTAGTAATCAAGTTCACGAATCGACTCTTGAATATCTGCCAGAGCACGGTGGCCACCATCTTTGGTGGGTGAGTTGAAGTAGACACGAGGGAACCAGCGGCGAGCGAGTTCTTTCAACGAGGAAACATCAATGTTGCGGTAGTGCAGACGAGCATCCACCTGAGGCATGTAGCGCACTATGAACGCGCGGTCAGTACCAATGGAGTTGCCACACATCGGTGGCTTCTGTCCTTCGGGCACATGCTCATTGATATACGCAAGAACTTGAGCTTCAGCATCGGCGAGGGAAAGTCCGTTGGGAATTTCGTCAATCAGTCCCGAAGTGGTGTGCATGGTGGTAACAAACTCACCCATGTTCTCCAAGGCAGCCTGACTAGGGTTGATCACAACATCGAAACCCTCGTGAACTGCGTTGAGTTCGGAGTCAGTAATGATCACTGCCACTTCAACTAACTCATCAACATCGAGATTGAGTCCGGTCATTTCACAGTCGATCCAGACCATGTACTCATTCGGTGTTCCCATACTCACAATTCTAGGCGTGAGCACAGACAAAGATTCCCTGGCCAATAGCTGGCCAGGGAATCTGTCGAGGATTTGTTCGCTTTACTTCAGAATGCGAATGAGCTTGCGGTTAACGAACTCTTCGATTCCGTAGCGTCCCAATTCGCGACCGAAGCCAGAACGCTTGATACCACCGAAAGGAAGCTCTGGGCTATCAAGGCCAACGCCGTTGACGTACACCATTCCCGCTTCAATCTGATCAGCCACACGAAGGACCTGCTCCTTGTCAGTGGAGAACAGATACGAGCCCAAACCAAATGGAGTGTCATTAGCGAGAGAAATTGCCTCTGCTTCATCCTTGACGGAGTAGACAATGGCCACAGGACCAAAGAATTCTTCGTGGTGAGCATCCATGCCTGGTTTGACGTCAGTGAGAACTACACCGGAGAAGTACGTTCCGTTGCGGTCGCCACGTGCGTGAACAGTTGCACCCTGTTTAACCGCACGAGAGATCTGTTCTTCGAGACCGTCTGCAGCGCCTGCAGAGGAGAGGGGACCGAGGTAGGTGTCCTCATCCATAGGGTTGCTAGGAACCATCTCCAACATCTTGGCGGTGAACTTCTCCAAGAACTCTGAGTAGAGACTTTCAATAACAACAAAACGCTTGGCTGCGTTGCAGGCCTGGGCGTTGTTGTCGTTACGTCCTGCAATTGCAGCGTCAACGGCATAGTCCATGTCATCGGTGCTCAGCAGAATGAAAGGGTCGGATCCACCGAGCTCGAGAACGACCTTCTTGAGGTAACGTCCAGCAGTCTCGGCAACAGCAGCGCCTGCACGCTCAGAACCGGTGAGAGAAACTCCCTGCACGCGGTCATCAGCAATAACAGTTTCAATCTGCTTGCTGTCGGCATAGAGGTTTTGGTAGGCCCCAGCAGGGAAGCCTGCGTCGAGGAACATCTTCTCCATAGCTGCAGCAGATTCAGGGCACTGTGATGCGTGCTTGAGCAAGATGGTGTTACCCAAGACGAGGTTGGGTCCTGCAAAGCGTGCAACTTGGTAGTAGGGGAAGTTCCAGGGCATGATGCCCAGCAGTACACCCAGTGCAGAGCGACGAATGAAGGCTTCGCCCTCACCTTCGAATTCCACAATGGGCTCATCTGCTAAATACTTTTCGCCGTTGGCAGCATAGAAGGAGTAGATGTCTGCGGTGAAGTCCACTTCACCGAGTGCCTGGGCCAGAGGCTTACCCATCTCGCGAACGATAATTTCTGCAAGTTCTTCACGGCGCTCGCGGTGAAGCATTGCCACTTTCTCAATCAGCGCAGCACGTTCGGCAACTGAAGTCTTCTTGGACCAGTTTTGGTATGTGTTATGGGCTGCTTCGATAGCAGTGCTGATTTGTGCGTCGGAGTCTTGCGCATAGGGTGCGCCGCTTTCTCCGGTAGCAGGGTTGGTAACGATGTACTTGCTCATATCCACTCCTATGTGGCGTCAATGGTGATGCTTCGATACTAACTGTTTGGTTGCGAATAGAAACAGGGTTCACCCTCTGTTCACGGCGCATTCTCGGGATAAAAAGTCCCCCCGGCAGGAATCGAACCTGCGACCAAGAGATTAGAAGGCTCTTGCTCTATCCACTGAGCTACGGAGGGTTATCCCTTAAGTTTACGGGGTGTTTCTGATGGGGTTTTCAGTTCAGAGTTACTTCTTCGCCACGGGAATAGTTCCAGTTGTTGCTGCAAGATCTAAATCCATAACCACCTTGCCCTGACGCGATGTTTGGGCCAGCACGATTCCTGCTGTCACAATTAGTGCACCAATGACCTGGATGAGAGAAAGCGCCTCTCCCAGCCAGAGCCACGCCACGATGAAGGCAAAGATCACCTCAGAGGACGCAATAATTCCTGCCGAGGTGGCCTTGAGCAAGCTCAATGCCTTAAAGGAGAGATAGAACGCCACGAAGGAACCCATGGTGATGGCCCATAAGAAGGGCACCCAGAGCGGAACATAGATGGCAGCGAGGGAGCCTGAGAGGGAAATCTGATGGGCAAAGACGGAGTAGTCCATGTTTTGCCAACCGCTAAAGAATGCCCAAAACAGCGAGGCAAACAACATAGCCCAGAACGTCATTCCTAAGACGTTCATTCCCTTAAGGGCGTGCTCGCCGATGAGGAAGTAGACGGTGTACGCAGCGGCTGCGATGAGGGCAAAGATCATGCCCAAGCCATCTACAGAGCTATTCCATACCTCGGCAACGACGGCCAGGCCTACAAGGACAAGAGCAATAGCTGCCCACAAACGGGCACGTACTTTTTCTTTGAAAACAAAACGTGCAATGACAGCTACTGCCAGAACTGCCAGGTATTCAAAAAGAAGAGCAATACCTACCGGAATACGCGCAATAGCGAGCGCATAGAACCACTGCAGCATCGCCACACCAAAGACACCTAATGCGGCCATTGTGAGTAGTTGCTTGAAGGTTATTTTGAAGGCACTGCGGTCGGTGAATAACAACACAATGCCGGCAATGATCATGGTTGCTGTGGCACGAAAGAACGTCATCTGCGCGGCAGTCACGCCTTCGGAAAGTACGAGTTTGACCACGCTTCCGTTCGAACCGAACAAGATCGCGGCCAGGAAGCCAATGATGTAACCCATGTCAGTTACTAATCTAGAGGAATGACAACTTTCGTAGTAGCTGGTGGATGCTTTTGGTGCTTGGATGCGGTGTACCGCACCCTCAACGGAGTGACCGATGTCATATCCGGTTATTCCGGTGGTACCACTGAAAACCCCAGCTATGAAGAAGTATGTACGGGAACCACAGGTCACGCTGAAGTGGTGAAAGTTGTCTTTGACGAGAACGTCATTCCTGCCGAGGTCATCTTGGATGTGTTCTTCACCCTGCACGACCCACGTCAACTCAACCGCCAGGGCAATGACATTGGCACGCAGTATCGGTCTGCCATGTTCTATGACGGCGAAGCACAAAAAGAACTCTTCCAAGCAGCTATTGATCGCGCTAACGAGTATTGGGGTGGGGGATTGGTGACCACTCTCGAGCCGCTGGGTGCTTTTTATGACGCTGAGGAATATCACCAAAACTTCTTTGCTAGAAACCCAGGCCAGGGATATTGCCTCGCGGTTGCTGTTCCTAAGGTAAACAAGGTTCGCGCGTCTTTCGCCAGCTATATCAAGGACTAGTCCTCCACAGGGGTTAGATATTTGGTTCGTCCCCGAAAGTCGAAACACATTCGGTCTTGGCCTGCATATCGGCGCATCCTTCCTACACGTGTTCACACTTAGGAAGGACGTCATCATGACTGACACGATTACCCTCAGCGGATTGGTTGCCACCACTCCGCGCCATTTGACCACAAGCGAAGGTTTGGCCATTACAAGTTTTCGTCTAGCCTCGAGCCAGCGACGCTTTGACCGTGCATCCTCCCGCTGGGTAGATGGTGACACCAATTGGTACACCGTTTCAGCGTTTCGACAGCTTGCCGAAAACGCTGCAGTATCTGTTAATAAAGGAGACCGTGTCGTGGTCTCAGGCAAACTGCGCATTCGCGATTGGGAAAACACCGATCGTTCGGGAACAACCGTGGAAGTAGAAGCAGATGTCCTCGGGCACGACCTAACCTGGGGAATCTCCCACTACACCCGAAACTCCACTTCCTCCGATGTCACGACCATCACAGAAGATGACTGGGGTGGCCTGCCTGACCGTGACAATGACGAGGAGGACGAGCTACCTCTTGCAGCGAAAACTCGCAAAAAGGTTGCCGCCTAACGCCTGTCTCAGCTGCTACTCAGAACGCCCCCTTTAGACTTGGGGGCGTTCTGTGTTGCGCAGAAGAAGACCCGAGGACAATAACTGTGAAGAAAAGAAGCGTACCTGCTGTGCTGGTGCTCGCCGTAGCCAGCTCGCTCATCTTGAGCGGTTGTGCAGGTGGTGCCTCTGAATCTTCCTCATCTTCTCAACCCAGTTCTAGCCCAGTTGCTAGTGAAACGGCGAAGGCACAGAAAGCACCACAATTCCTGCCTGAAGGAAGTGCCAAAGACAACCTGTACTACTTCACATGGGTAATGGAACAGACACTTGCAGCAGACCCTGCAACTGAGGCCACCACAATGGCACAGAAGATTGCTGATTCAGGTTTTGGCGTCGCGGGAATTCAATTCACGCTCGATCGCACCGCTGTCGGTCTGGCCTCTGACTCCATGTTTATTGGTGTTCCTTTTGCGGGGGAGTGCTTAGTCGGCCAATTTGGACCCAAGATCTCAGGTGTGAAGACAGATGTTGAGCCTGCACTAGCCTCGGGCGGCTGCTTACTGGGGACGGGAATTCAAACCCTGGGCTAACACCTAGAATTAAGCCATGGCTGAGTTCATTTATTCCATGGTTCGTGCGCGCAAAGCGGTGGGCGACAAGCTCATTCTTGATGACGTCACAATGTCATTCTTTCCCGGCGCAAAGATTGGAGTCGTTGGTCCCAACGGTGCTGGTAAGTCAACGATTCTGAAAATCATGGCAGGGCTTGACACCCCTTCCAACGGTGAAGCCAAGCTCAGCCCCGGTTACTCGGTCGGCATCCTCATGCAGGAGCCTGAACTTGATGAAAACAAGACTGTTCTTGAAAACGTCCAGGAGGGCGTTGGTGAGATCATGGGCAAGATTAACCGCTTCAATGAAATTTCTGCCGCCATGGGTGAGCCCGACGCGGACTTTGACACCCTGCTTGCTGAGATGGGCACACTGCAGGAAGAAATCGACGCTGCCAACGGGTGGGACCTGGACTCCCAGTTGGAGCAGGCCATGGATGCTCTACGTTGCCCACCCGGTGACTGGCCAGTAGACAAGCTCTCCGGTGGTGAGAAGCGTCGTGTAGCGCTGTGTAAGCTCCTGTTGCAAAAGCCAGACCTTTTGCTGCTCGATGAGCCCACCAACCACCTCGATGCTGAGTCTGTGCTCTGGCTCGAACAGCACTTGGCTAAGTACCCCGGTGCTGTTCTCGCCGTCACCCACGACCGTTACTTCCTTGACCACGTTGCTGAGTGGATTGCGGAAGTCGACCGCGGGCACCTCTACCCCTACGAGGGCAACTACTCCACCTACCTCGAGAAGAAGCGTGAACGTCTAGAGGTTCAGGGAAAGAAGGACGCAAAACTTGCTCGTCGTCTCTCGGAAGAACTTGACTGGGTTCGCTCGAATGCCAAGGGACGTCAAGCTAAGTCCAAGGCACGTCTGGCTCGCTATGAAGAAATGGCTGCCGAGGCTGAGAAGACTCGCAAGTTGGACTTTGAAGAAATCGTTATTCCTGCAGGTCCGCGTCTAGGACAAGTTGTTCTCGAGGTCAAAGACCTTAAGAAGGGCTTTGGAGATCGCACCCTTATTGATGGATTGTCCTTCTCCTTGCCTCGCAATGGCATTGTTGGAATTATCGGCCCCAACGGCGCTGGCAAGTCCACCCTCTTCAAGACCATTGTTGGTCTTGAAGAGCCAGACGGTGGTGAAGTCAAGATTGGTGAAACAGTCAAGATCTCCTATGTTGACCAGAGCCGCGGCGGCATTGACCCTGACAAAAACCTTTGGGAAGTTGTCTCTGACGGACTGGACTTTATTCAGGTTGGAAACGTGGAAATCCCTAGCCGTGCGTATGTCTCCACTTTCGGTTTCAAGGGTCCAGACCAGCAGAAAAAGGCTGGTGTTCTTTCCGGTGGTGAGCGTAACCGCCTGAACCTGGCGTTGACCCTCAAACAGGGTGGAAACTTGTTGCTTCTGGATGAGCCCACCAACGACTTGGACGTGGAAACTCTCGGAAGCCTCGAAAATGCTTTGCTTGAATTCCCCGGCTGTGCTGTGGTCATCACTCACGACCGGTGGTTCCTCGACCGCATTGCCACACACATTTTGGCTTACGAAGGCACCGACGAGAACCCCAGCTACTGGCACTGGTTCGAGGGGAACTTCGAATCCTACGAAGCTAACAAGATTGAGCGTCTCGGCCCGGATGCTGCCAAGCCTCATAGCAGCACCTACCGCAAGCTCACACGCGACTAGGACTTCACTATGCGTTTACACATCCCCACCAACATCCGCTGGTCTGACCTGGATGCCTACGGGCATGTGAACAACGCAGCCATGTTCGGTTTGCTCGAAGAAGCTCGTATTCATGCTTTTTGGGCGGGGGATTCTGGTCACGGAAATGACCACATGGCTACCCGAATTCTTGAGGGTGGCCCGGACGCCGATACTTTCACCCTCATTGCACACCAGGAAATTGAATATTTAGCTCCCATTCATTACATGCGTGAACCATTGGATTTACAGATGTGGTTAGGACATGTCGGCGGGGCAAGCTTGGAAGTCTGTTACGAAATCTATTCCCCGCTACAAACTGCCACAGCAGAGAATCCACAGCAGCTTTTTGCGCGTGCAACGACAACCATCGTCTTGGTAGATGCGAAAACATCTAAACCTCGTCGCATGACGGACGAAGAGCGTGAAGCTATTGCTCCCTACGTGGAGGATGGCATCCAGTTCAAGCGTCGAAGCTAGAAAAGGTAACCAATAACTATGCGGTGTAGATCACGCCGTCTTTGACTTCAATCGCATAGCTAGGCAGAGGCGAATTTGCTGGGCCGCTCATCGGATCGCCGTTGACCGGATTGAAGGTTGCCTCATGGCAGTCGCACTTGATAATTTTCTCGCGGCAGCCCACGACACAGCCTTCATGCGTGCAGATGGCGCTGAAAGCGTGAAATTCATCTGCGACAGGTTGCGTGACGACAAGCTTGGTTCCCTCGACTTCGAAGTTGCGTCCTGCACCGACGGGAACATCGGATGTGGGTCCGATTTCAAGCCCCTGTGGGAGCATTCCGCTCCCACCAGCACTAGCGCTGACAGCATTGGAGCACCCCGTCAGGGCAACGGCAACACCGGCAGCACCAATTGCACCCAGGCCGAGTACTTCACGGCGGGAAAGCTTGGGAGTGAGATTACGTGCAGCCATTATGTGTCCAATCCAGGAACGCGAACCATGCCCTCTTGGGCAACGGAAGCAAGAAGTATTCCATCTCGAGAATAGATACGCCCCAAGGATAAACCACGACCCCCTTGTGCACTGGGAGATTCTTGAACGTACAGCATCCATTCATCGACACGTCCAAACCGATGGAACCACATGGCGTGATCCAGGCTCGCTGCTTTCAGGCCGGGTGTGGCCCAGGGGATTCCGTGGCGGCGATAAATCGGTTCAAGGATTGTGTAGTCGCTGACATAGGCCAATGCGGCACGGTGAAGCATGGGGTCATTAGGGAGTGCGGACAGTGATTTCATCCACACTGCTTGGTGAGCGACTTGTTTCCCCTCAACACTCATATAAATCGGAGATTCACAGTGGCGAAGATCGAAGGGGCGCTGAGTGGCCCAATACTGTGCCACAGGATGGTCAATGGGACCTAAGAGTTCACCGGCGGTGGGCAAGCTTTCAGGTTCGGGAAGTCCTGTGGGCATGTCCATTTGATGATTCACTCCTGGATCTTCGTCTTGGAAGGAGGCAATCATCGAAAAGATGGGGAGCCCTTCTTGATAGGCCTGGGTTCGACGGGTTGAAAAAGAGCGCCCATCGTGAATGCGGTCAACAGAGAAGGTAATTGGTTTAGTGATATCTCCAGCACGCAAAAAGTAACCGTGCAAAGAATGAACCGGACGATCTGTCGGAATAGTTAACGAAGCTGCGGTGAGTGATTGAGCCAGAACCTGGCCGCCATAAACGCGACCATGTGGCATGAACTGGTTGGGAGCAGAGAACACATCTTCCCCATTGACACTGGGCTCCGGGGTGAGGTGAAGAGTCTCGAGCAATGCTTCGATGTTTTCGTGCATATGTTCTGGCTGCATATCGTCCCCAGTGAGGTGAAGAAGTGATTCATTCGCTAGTTTAGGTTGCGAGATGACGAATACGGTGACCCTGGCTAGCGAATATGACGCTGCTGATCTGAAGACCTATCTAGAACGCGCGGATCGACTGGGATGTGAACATGTCTGGCTAGTTGGCGCCGGTGGCGCTCTCGCTGCTTATGTCGCAGTGCTCACACCGCAAGGTCTGCTCGATGTTGCTCCCACCGTTTTGGGCTTAAGGATCTTCGAAAGAGTGGAAACAAGCCAGCTGGACACGGTTGTTCACGTCCGTGCCATGCTTGATCGTTTAGCTCGCGACGAACTCGCCATTGCACTTCCGGTCGGGCAAGCAGGTATCGCCTGGACAGGAGTTGCACCACCACGGTCTAATTGGGCTCCAGTGGGACGTTTGAGTGAGATTGAACTTCAACTCACGGCCAAAGCTGGAATCGAAGAAGTTGCGAAAGCCAATGGCTTAGGTACAAACATCGTCACGGCTGTCCGCGAAGAGGTATGGCGCAGACCGCTCAATGTTCTTGGTTCTGAAGGGCTTACTGTTCCCGCTGGTGTTGCCTTTGCGGCCTTTGGGCTTGGTTTTCTCGGCACAGTAGAAGCACATGTCACGAGCTCTGCTGCATGGAAGCGTATTTCGACCCAACGCGGCCACATACTGGTGAAGTAGTTAATCCTCAAACGTATTCGTCATCGCATAGGCGGCGCGTTCGAGATACTCCAAGAGTGTTTCTCTTTGCAGTGGTGGAAGGTTCAGTTTGTCCACGGCATGTTCCATATGACCTAGCCAACGATCTCTGGCGTCAGGGTTGATTTTGTAGGGCATGTGGCGCATCCGTAGCCGTGGGTGTCCCCGGGTGTCACTATAGGTCGTGGGGCCGCCCCAGTACTGTTCCAGAAAAAGTTTGAGGCGCTCTTCAGCAGGTCCCAGATCCTCTTCGGGATACATGGGCTTGAGAACGGGGTCTTTGGCTACGCCTTTGTAAAACTCATGTGCCAGTTTGGCAAACACAGCTTCGCCACCAACCTCCTCATAGAAGGAGAGAAGTTCCTCGCTCATTACTCAGAAGCCTGAATTGCTGAGATGTCGCGAGTGGTCTTCTTGACTGGCGCTTTCTTTGCAGCTGGTTTTTTGGCGGGCTTCACAAACGCAGCAATAGGCTCGGCAGACTGGCCATAGGTCATGTTGCCCACTCGAGTAATCTCACCGTTGCGCACAAACCAGATGGTTCCGTCATCACCTTTGATAGTGGTGATGCGCACACCTACAGATTCAACGACCCCCACGGCCAAACCGACATCGACGCGGTCTCCCACGCCCAACTGATCTTCAAAGACCATGAACATTCCATTGAGCACATCTTTGACAATGTTCTGGGCACCGAAACCTAGGGCAGCTGCACCAATACCGGCAGACGCCACAATCGCTGTGACGGAGACCCCCAGCTCTTGAAGAACAACAATGGCTGCAACAGCAATAACCATCCAGGAAATGGAATTGCTAAAGACGGTTCCCATGGTTTGGGTGCGCTGAACCTGGCGCAAAGCGGAAATGTTTGCTGGGACACCAGCAAGTTGGTGCTTTTGGTTCTTGTTATGGGCATCAGAGACCATGCGGCGAATGACTCTGCGGCTCAGTGCCAACAATGTCCAGCGAATAATCGCTGCGGTGATGATCGTTATAGCGATGTTGATTGGGATTGAAGCCGAGTTATAGATGGCATCCAAGGTTTCTGAGAGGTTCATGCAGATTCCTTTGCGTCACGAGCTTGCGCAGCAAGAGTGCGTTCAGTTCCAGCCAAGTTTTCAACAATCAAACGGCGTAATGGAGCCGGTGTGTTGTTGTTTTTGAGGTAATTGCGAGTTGCCTCAGCCAATGCCTCATCAGCCAACGGTGCGGGGTAGTAGCTTTCGACAAGTTCTTCGGCAATGGCGTAGCTTCGGCTAGCCCAAATCTTTTCAATTGAGTCGAAATATTGCTTGACGAACGGCTGCAGCACGTCGAGGTTGTGTGCTTTGTTGAAACCTAAACCGGTGGCGCGCACAATCAGATTGGGTTTGTCATCTGCAACCCAGACCGAATCCCATGCTGCTTGTTTTTGTTCCAGGCTCGGCAAGGCAGCCTTGGCGTGAGCGGCAGACTGAGCACCGGTTGCAGTGTTGTCTTCTGCGAGGTAGGCATCGATATCTGCCTCGGTTGCGTGACCGCCAGCAGCAAGGGAAATCAGCAGTTCCCAGCCAAGATCAGTATCGATGTCTAGTTCACCAAGAGAAATCTTCCCATCACGCAACGCCTTGACGTTGTTGAGGTGTTCTTCCGTAGTCGCGATAGCGGCAAAGTTTCGTAAGAACTGGAACTGGTTGTCGCTACCTGGTTCCGCCTTCTTTGCGAGCTCCCACAGTGCATCGGCTACACGGACCGTTTGTGCATCTCGAGTTGCAGGATCGACATAGCTGGAGGCAACAAGCAGAAGCTGCCCCAGAACTGTGCGCACAACTGTGGACTCTGTTTCGGTGGCAATATTGCCCAAGACCAGGTCAATGAAGTCTCGGCCAGCGGTTTCGGCATCGCGTGTGGAATCCCACACGGAGCCCCACACCAGAGAGCGAGCCAGAGGGTCCTCAATGTCCTTGAGGTTCGCTATCGCCACGCGCAGAGAAGCCTCATCGAGGCGAATCTTGGCGTAGGCAAGATCGTCATCGTTGATGAGGATCAGATCGGGGCGTTTCAGGCCAACGAGTTCTGAAACCTCCGTGCTCACACCATCAACATCGAGTTCCACGCGGTGTTCGCGAACGAGCTTGCCCGCCTGGAGGTTGTAGAAACCAATGGCCATACGGTGAGGACGGATGGTGGGCCAATCAGCTGGTGCACTCTGTTCAATCGAGAACGCCGTGATGGTGCCATCGGCATCCGTTGAGAGTGCTGGACGCAGCGTGTTCACGCCTGCTGTTTCCAACCAGAGCTTGGACCAGGTGGTGAGGTCGCGGCCTGAGGTGGCTTCTAACTCGACGAGGAGATCGGTGAGCTCAGTGTTGCCATAGGCGTGCTTTTTGAAATATTGGCCAACACCTGCGAGGAACTGCTCCTGGCCAACCCATGCGCCCAGTTGCTTGAGTACCGAGCCACCTTTGGCATAGGTAATGCCATCAAAGTTCACGCGCACAGCATCCAGGTCGGGGATATCCGCCACGATCGGATGCGTCGAGGGAAGCTGGTCCTGTCGATATGCCCAGCTTTTTTCCATGACGGCGAAGGTAGTCCATGCTTCATGCCATTCGGTTGCTTCTGCTGTAGCCAGGGTAGAGGCATACTCTGCGAAGCTTTCGTTCAGCCACAGGTCATTCCACCAGCGCATGGTGACGAGGTCACCAAACCACATGTGGGCAAGCTCGTGCAAGATAGTGACCACGCGACGTTCACGGATGGCGTCTGTCACCTTAGAGCGGAAGACGTAAGCCTCGGTGAAGGTGACACATCCCGCATTTTCCATGGCACCGGCATTGAATTCGGGTACAAAGAGTTGGTCGTATTTGTCAAAGGGGTAGGGGTAGTCAAATTTGCTTTCAAAGTAGGCAAAACCTTGGCGTGTTTTTTCGAAAACGTAGTCGGCGTCCATGTATTCAGATAGTGACTTGCGGCAGAAGACACCCAAAGGAATTACGCGACCATCTGCACTAGTGAGTTCACTGCGAACCACGTCATAGGGGCCGGCAACAAGCGCAGTGATGTAGCTGGAGATACGCGGGGTGGGCTCAAAGTTCCAGGTGGCTGAGCCATCGCTGTGCTGCACGGGCGCTGGTGTGGGTTGGTTGCTGGTAACCACCCAGTAGTCGGGAGCCGTCACGGTGAACTGGAATGTTGCTTTCAAATCTGGCTGTTCAAAGACAGCGAACATGCGCCTTGAGTCAGGAACCTCAAATTGTGTGTAGAGGTACACTTCGTTGTCGACAGGGTCAACGAAGCGGTGCAAACCTTCACCAGTGTTGGTGTATTTGGCATCAGCAACAACAGTCAACGTGTTGTGTGCCTGCAAGTTATCGAGCTGAATGCGCACACCGTTACTGACCTGTGCGGGATTAAGATCAACACCGTTGAGCGTGACCGAGTGAACTTTCTCAGTAATGGCGTCGATAAAGCTGGAATACCCTTCCGTCGCAGAAAACTCGACAGTAGTGGTGGTGCCAAAAACGTGCTCACCACGCAGTAGATCAAGATCAACCTTGTAGCTGTGCACGGCAATGTGCTCAGCGCGTTCAATGGCTTCGTGGCGAGTGAGGTTTTCTCCGGACACTACTTTTCCTTCCAGCGGTTTGGTTAAGAGCCTAACCCGGACTACGTCCCCCTAAAATCGAGGAATGCGCATACATATCGCCACCGACCACGCTGGCCTCGAATTTAGCCAGTTCTTGCAAACTCACCTCACCGAAGCAGGACATGAGGTTATCGATCACGGCCCCAGCGAATATGACGCATTAGATGACTATCCTGCGTTCTGTATTAATGCTGCTGCGGCTGTTGCAGCGGATCAGGCCGCAGGTGTTGAGGCACTCGGTGTAGTTTTTGGCGGTTCTGGAAATGGTGAACAAATTGCTGCCAACAAGGTCAAAGGTATTCGCGCAGCTCTTGTATGGAGTCAAGCAACCGCTCAGCTTGCACGTGAACACAACAATGCGAATGTGATTTCAATCGGTGCGCGCCAGCACAGTTTGGAAGAGGCTGTGAGCTTCATTGACACGTTTATTGCTGAACCATTCCCCGGTGATGAGCGTCACGTTCGCCGTATCGCCCAGCTCGCTGAATACGAAGAAACCGGCGAGATCGTGGGTAAAGGCGTAGTCAAGTACTAGCGACGAATTAGTGCACCATGCCTGAGGGACATTCCGTTCATCGCATTGCCCGGCAGTTTGATCGAAACTTTGTCGGGCAGCGAGTTGCAGTCAGCTCTCCCCAGGGACGTTTTGCTGCCGGAGCAGCAGTGCTCAACAACCTCGAGTTGGAAGAAGCCTGGGCAGTGGGCAAACAACTCTTCATGCGTTTTTCTGGAGATCACTGGTTGCGTGTGCACCTAGGGATTTATGGCGCATGGGATTTTTCTGGCACTATCCAAGCCGATGCCACGATTGCCTCTGCAAATGGTCGGATAGGACAAACCAATCAGCGCGGCACAGTATTCGATACTGCCGGCGAAAATTCGCTCAGTTCTATCGGTGCACCTCGCAAAACGCGCATGCGCATGGCCGAGGAACAACAAGAACGTGAACTCGAGCAGACAACTCAGTTTCCACCCGAGCCCATCGGAGCTGTCCGTGTTCGACTGCTGACCGAGACGGTCTGTGCAGATCTTCGCGGACCAACCGCGTGTGAAGTTCTCACCGCAGAACAAGTTGATGCCGTGCTATCTCGCTTAGGACCTGATCCGCAGCGTGACTCCAGCGATGAGGCAGGCCAGAAGTTTGTCGATGCTGTTGTGAAAAAGAACACACCTATTGGTCTTTTGCTGATGGATCAATCTGTTGTTGCTGGAATCGGCAATGTTTACCGGGCAGAGATTCTCTTTCGAGTAGCAATAGACCCTTATCGCCCCGGAAAGAAAATCACCTCAGACGAAGCGTGGGCACTCTGGCGTGACTGGATCTACCTTCTTGAGATAGGTGTTCAAACCGGACAAATGATGACCATTGACGGGCTTGAGGGCGAAGCGTGGCGTAAAGCGATGGCAAACCGAGCCGATCGGCACTGGGTGTATAAACGTGAAGGACTGCCCTGTCTGAAATGCGGAACACATATTCGCCTCGATGTGATGGCTAATCGCAAGCTCTATTGGTGTCCTTCGTGCCAAACTTGAGCCATGCAGCTCACTCTCACTAATGCACGTATCCCCGGTGAACGCGGCCTGATGGGCAGCCTGATTAATGTGGTCATCACCGATGGGGTAATCAGCGACATTGAATTTGTTGGGGCCACAGGGGCGATCGACATGACAAAGGTTCTCGACGGCGAGAACATTGATGCTGGTGGACGCTATCTGATACCTGGAATGTGGGATACCCACACCCACTTCACCTCGTGGTCGTTGATGTTGCAACGACTGAACCTAGAAGGTGTTGAATCTGCTCGTGAGGTGGGTCAGCGTGTGAAAGAACGTCACCACACACATCCAGGAACTATGGTGGGTTTCGGCTGGCGTGGCAGCCTGTGGGAAGAAGAGCCACACTTCAGCATTCTGGACGAGGCGTGTGCTGATGAAGAGGTCTATCTCTTCAGTGGCGATGGTCACAGTGTGTGGCTGAACTCGAAAGCACTTGAGGTTCGCGGCCATGCCGGGCACCCCACAGGGCTTCTCGTTGAAGATGACTGTTTTGCAATCTGGGGTTCACTCTCTGATCAAACTCCTGAACAGCTCGATAAGGCAGTCCTTGATGCCTCACGTGCGGCTGCTGCACGAGGAATTGTCGGCATTGTTGATTTCGAAATGGGATGGATTCTGCCGGATTGGCGCCGCCGCATCAGCAACGGAAATGACCTCCTGCAGGTTGAATTCAGCGTGTACACCGAGTACTTGGATCGTGCCATTGAGACCGGTTTGCGCACCGGTGATGTTATTGCCTCCACAGAGGGCCTGCTTCGTATGGGAAATTACAAAGTCATCTCTGATGGCTCACTCAACACCCGCACCGCCTTCTGTCACGACCCCTATCCAGGCCTCACGGGAAAGAATGCCCGCGGGATTCTCAACGTCCCCTATGACGAACTGGTTACCTTGATGACCAAAGCCAGCTCTGCCGGCATCAACCCCTCCATTCACGCCATCGGTGATGACGCCAACACCTTCGCCCTCAACGCTTTCGAAGAAGTGGGCTGTGAAGGAACCATTGAACATGCCCAGCTGTTGGCATGGGAAGACATTGAGCGTTTTGCTCAGCTCGGGGTGATCGCTTCAGTACAACCCGAGCATGCCATGGATGACCGAGATGTCGCTGACGTTCTCTGGGAAGGTCGTACCGACCGCTGTTTCCCCTTTGCATCCATGCTCAAAGCAGGTGTGAAGCTCTCCATGGGCTCTGACGCTCCAGTTGCACCCTTGGACCCCTGGTTAGCTATCGCTTCCGCTGTTGAGCGCACGCGAGATTCTCGAGAGCCTTGGCACCCCGAACAACGCATTGAACCTCAGGCGGCACTAGATGCCTCTGCTCGCACCCGCATTGCTGTGGGGCAGCCCGCGGACTTATGCCTGGTTGATATTGACCCGCTCTATGCATCAGTTGATGAATTGCGTACGATGCCTGTTGTGCTGACCCTCAATGGTGGGCGTATCACTCACAACTCATTGGTCTAAGGCTCAATTCATGGGGGATCTCGAGAAGAACGAAGAGCTTGACGGTGATGTCATGCGTGAATTCGAAGATGACTCTGGTCCAGATCCACAAGGAATATTTGCCTCATTTTTCTCTGGAATTGTGAATTTTTTCGGTAACTTTTTTCGCTAACGCGCATACACGGTTGCAAGCTCGTCCCACCTTGTTGTGGCGCGAAGTGAGAGCATCTCTCGCTTCATTTCCCACTCTCGGGCACTCTTGAAACCTGCTGCACCTAACCCGATGCTGAATGCACCGTGCTTTTCCATCACCTTGTCTAAGGTTTCCCCCAATTGCCTACGTTCATGAACAGGAGTGAATAGATCTAAGTATTGATGTGATTCCTTAGGGCTGACATCATGCAGCAGTATTCCTGCGCGGACATATTTGCGGCCTTCTTCAATCCGGTTTAGCAGCACTGAACTCGATGCTTTAAGAATTTCCACCGGGTCGTTGGTGGGGATAGAAAAGACAGCGTTGACATAGGGGGAGTGGAAGGGTTCGTTGGCAAAGCGAGAGGTACCAGCAAAACAGGTTAATGCTCCTGCCACAGAGCCTTGTTTGCGCAGACGTTTACTGACCCGCTGGGCATAAACGGCCAAGACTTCTTCCATTTGTTTGCGGGTGGTCACGGGTGTTGCAAAACTGCGCGAATACATCACCTGGTTTTTGACCAGACGTTCACCTTCGAGTTTGATGCAGTCAATTCCGCGCAGTTCGTACACAGAGCGTTGCACCACCACACCAAACTTTTTCTTGATGCGAACCGGGTCCGCATCCCGCAAGTCTTTGATGGTGTGGATCCCTTGTGCAGCGAGCCGTTTACTCAAACGCCTGGCAATGCCCCACAGATTATCCACGGGAAGAGCAGCCATGATGAAATCCAGTTTTTCTGCAGAGAACATGTCCAGATTGCAGACCCCGTTCATTTCCGCAGATTTCTTGGCGCCGGCATTAGCCAGTTTTGCTTGCGTCTTCGAGCGGCCAATGCCCACGCAGACGGGCAACCCTAATCGGGTCTGGATGGCTTCTTTGATGCGGCGCCCTGTTTCAAGGAGCTCTTGTGGTGTTCCGGTGAGCTCCAAGAACGCCTCATCGATGCTGTACACCTCCACATGAGCGGAGAACTCCTGCAAAATACTCATCACTCGGGCAGACAGATCCCCATACAGCTCATAGTTGGATGAACGTGCGACCAAGCCCACACTCGGTGCCCACGCAGAAATCTTGAACCAGGGAACACCCATCGCAACGCCTAAAGCTTTCGCTTCACTGCTACGGGCAACAACACACCCGTCATTGTTTGAGAGCACCACAACGGGTTTGCCCATCAGTTTGGGGTCGAAGACGCGCTCGCAGGAGGCGAAGAAACTGTTGACGTCCACGAGTGCGATGCGGCGCTGTGACGAATCAGACATGATGCAAACACCTGGTCACAACACCCCAGATAATCAGTTCACTCAAAGACGCCACAGAAATATCTGGATACCTGGGGTTCTCTGCTTTGAGCAGGACGTTCTCGGAGCGAATGTGCAGGCGCTTGAGGGTGAGCTCACCATCGAGCACTGCCACCACGACGTCTCCGTCGCGAGGTGTCAGGGCTCGATCCACGATGACCTCATCGCCGTCACTAATGCCCGCGTTTTTCATGCTGTCGCCGGAGACGCGAACAATAAACGTGGAGTTCACGTCTTTGATCAGGTGAGTGTTCAGATCTACGCGACCGTCAAAATAATCTTGGGCAGGGGAGGGCCACCCCGCTGAAACGGCGGTTAATGCGGCCAAAATAGCCGGAATGGATTCCCCACGCAGTGGTCTGACCACTGCAGATGGTGCAGTGTGTGCCATGGTAAGCCCCTCTGTTTATTCGAATATATCTTCGAATAGTTGAGCATATCCCACGGACACTGGGTGTTGTCTAGTCCTGAATTGCGGCATTAGAAAAACAAGAAATCCCCCGGAATTCCGGGGGATTTCTTATGTTTGGAGGGGATGACGGGAATCGAACCCGCGTAATCAGTTTGGAAGACTGAGGCTCTACCATTGAGCTACATCCCCAGAAGGGTTGGCACCAGTTTAGCGTGGGCCAGCCATCTCATCTTATACGTTAGAGTAGTACTCGGTCATTTCGCCTCGGCGAATGCCGGACTTGCTTGAAGTTACCTTCTGCGTAACGTGAGGGCAGGACCGGGGCGTAGCTCAGCTTGGCTAGAGCGCCCGCTTTGGGAGCGGGAGGTCGCAGGTTCGAATCCTGTCGCCCCGACCACATCCAGATCCACACCATCACAAGCAGGAGTACCCCTTCGTGAAGACTACGGTCGAAAAAGTAAGTAACACCCGTGCCAAGCTCACCATCACGGTGACCCCAGAAGAGCTCAAGCCAGCTATCAAGCACGCGTATGAGCACATCTCTGAGTCGCTCAACGTTCCTGGTTTCCGCAAGGGCAAGGCACCGGCAGCTTTGATCGACCAGCGTGTAGGTCGTATGGCTGTGCTCGAGCACGCTGTCAACGAAGGCCTTGAAGGTTACTACCGCAAGGCAGTCGTTGACGAGAAGGTGCGCCCCATGGGTCGCCCCGAAGCAGACATCGTTACCTGGCCAGCTGAGAAGGACTTTTCCGGTGACCTGGTTGTCACCATCGAGGTTGACGTTCGTCCCGAGATCAAACTTCCCAAGCTTGACGGTCTCTCAGTTGAGGTTGAGGCAGCAGCAGTTTCTAAGGAAGATGTTCAGAAAGAACTCGACGATCTGCGTAGCCGTTTCGGCACCCTCGTCACCGTTGACCGTCCAGCAAAGAAGGGCGACTTCGCTCAGCTCGACCTAGTTGCCACCATTGGTGGTCAGGAAGTAGACACTGCACAGTCCATCTCCTACGAAGTTGGTTCTGGCGAGCTCATCGAAGGTATCGATGAGGCTATTGAGTCTCTCACCGCTGGTGAATCCACCACTTTCGAGTCCAACCTGCTCGGTGGAGACCACGAAGGTGAAAAGGCACAGATTGCTGTCACCGTTACCGCTGTCAAGGAGCGCGAACTTCCCAAGGCAGATGACGACTTTGCTCAGATTGCTTCTGAATTCGACACCATCGCTGAGCTGACCGAGAGCCTCAAGGCTCAGGCCGAGCAGCGCAAGGTTGCCGTTCAAGCTCGCGAAGCTCGCGAGAAGCTTGTAGACAAGCTCGTTACCGAAACAAAGATTGAAGTTCCTCAGGCTCTCATCGATGACGAAGTTCACCGTCACCTCGAGGGTGAGGGTCGTCTTGAAGATGACAAGCATCGCGCTGAAGTTATTGAAGAGACTCAGAAGCTTTTCGCAACCCAGATTCTTCTGGACACCATTGCCGAAGCCGAAGATGTTCAGGTAAGTCAGGATGAACTCACGCAGTACATCATTCAGGGCGCCATGCAGTACCAGATGGATCCTTCAGAGTTTGCCAAGATTCTCACCGACAACAACCAGATTCCTTCCATGGTTGCTGAGGTTGCCCGCAACAAGGCAGTCAGCATCATCTTGGGCAAGGCCAAGGTTGTGGACTCCAAGGGTAAGGCTGTCGACATGAGTGCATTCGCTCTCGTTGAAGACAAGAAGGCCGACAAGCCAGCTAAAGCTGAGAAGACTGACACAGCTGAGAAGACTGACACAGCTGAGAAGCCTGCAAAGAAGCCTGCTGCTAAGAAGCCCGCAGCGAAGAAGAACTAGTTCTTCGAACGAATTAATCACCCCCGCAGGAAACTGCGGGGGTTTTCGTTTTCGCTAAGCGCCCAAACTCGCCGCGAGGTGCTGAACAAAGCTCACTAACAAGCTCGTTCCCAAGGCGAACATCACGAGAGCAATAATGGCGTCAAGCACACGCCAGGAGGTGGGCTTCTTGAATACAGGATCTAGCACGCGAGCACCAAAGCCCAGAGTGCTAAACCAGAGCACGCTTCCGAGCATCGCACCTGCGGCAAACCACCACCGGTTTTCTTCGTAGGTTCCGGCGACAGAGCCCAAGAGAAGAACTGTGTCGAGGTAGACGTGAGGGTTCAAATAGGTCAGTGCCAGTGCTGTTCCCACAGCAACCTTAAGGCTGACTGCTTTACCGCCGGTATCAGTGTTCAGAACCTCAGGTTTCCAGGCGCGCTTGGCCGCCATTACGCCATAGGTGCACAAGAAAACACCACCAACGAGCTCAATGAGAAGTAGTAGCCATTCCAGCTGTTGAATAATGGCGCCTAGCCCGGCAACACCAACGGCAATCAGGAGAGCATCAGAGAGTGCGCAAATGGCGACAATCGCGAACACATGTTCTTTGCGAAGACCTTGGCGCAATACATAAGCGTTTTGCGCACCAATAGCCACGATGAGGGAGAGCCCAAACCCCAGGCCAGCCAATGCGGCAGCAAGAGTGGGAGTCATGAATTTAGTGTACTTCTCAGCACACCTCACATATTCTCTAAGACTTTTCTCAGACTAAACAGATTGACTTAGACCAATCCCACCGACCCCTTGGAGTGTGCAATGAAGTGTCCAACTGACGGAGCAACACTGGTGATGTCTGATCGCTCAGGAGTAGAGATTGACTACTGCCCTGATTGCAGAGGTGTCTGGCTTGATCGTGGTGAATTGGACAAGATTCTCGAGCGCTCTGTTTCTGCTCCGGCCCCCGCAGTAGCTGCTGCACCGCCTCAATATAGTGCTCCACCTCAATACAACTCGTATCCGCAAAACGGCTATAAGAAGAAGCCCCACAGCTGGCTGACAGAAATTTTTGATTAGACCCCACTCCTCATTGGGTAGTCGGGCCTCCTTCGTCTCGGGAGGCCCGACATTTTTAATCCGTGCGCCTGGGGCGAACGGCACTCCGCCTGAGGCGAACACTGCCGTGTTGAGTGTGTCCGCTCCAGTAGTGTGAAAAACATCGCAAGCGAAATCTCTTGCGGTTGTTGAAATGGAGCTGACATGGCCGAAATGGTAATGCCGAACAACGTCTTTGAGCGTCTGTTGAAAGACC
Organism: Aurantimicrobium sp. MWH-Uga1; assembly: GCF_003325955.1. Classification (NCBI taxonomy): domain Bacteria; kingdom Bacillati; phylum Actinomycetota; class Actinomycetes; order Micrococcales; family Microbacteriaceae; genus Aurantimicrobium; species Aurantimicrobium sp. MWH-Uga1. The sequence goes on from NZ_CP030929.1 coordinate 597,357, forward strand.
GCATCATTTGGTTGGGTTCGGACGTGCGTGACGACAACGCCAACGAGATTTGCGCGAAGATGTTGCTTCTTGCTGCTGAAGATGCAGAGAAAGACATCTACCTCTACATCAACTCTCCCGGTGGATCGATCACCGCGGGTATGGCCATCTACGACACCATGCAGTTTGTTCCTAACGACATCGTGACCGTGGGGATCGGTATGGCTGCGTCCATGGGGCAGCTGCTGCTGACCTCGGGCACCAAGGGTAAGCGCTACATCACCCCCAACGCTCGTGTTTTGCTGCACCAGCCACACGGTGGCTTCGGTGGTACTGCTTCTGACATCCAGACCCAAGCACAGCTGATCAACTCGATGAAGCAGAGCTTGGCTGAGATCACCGCTGCTCAGACGGGTAAGACTGTTGAGCAGATTAACGCTGATGGTGACCGTGACCGCTGGTTCACTGCTCAAGAAGCTCTCGAGTATGGCTTTGTTGACCATGTTCGTGCCTCAGCAAGCGATGTCACCGGTGGTGGCGGAACCAAGACTGCGTAAGCGCCAGAGACAGATTCGAGGACTACAGATGACTATCCCAAACTTTGGCGGAACTGCGTTCAACGGTCAGGAAGCTCCTTCCAGCCGCTACGTTCTTCCTACTTTTGAAGAGCGCACCGCTTACGGGTACAAGCGTCAAGACCCATACGCCAAACTTTTCGAAGACCGCATTATCTTCCTAGGCGTCCAAGTTGATGACGCTTCAGCAGATGACGTGATGGCTCAGCTTCTTGTACTAGAAAGCCAGGACCCTGACCGCGACATCGTGATGTATATCAACTCTCCGGGTGGATCTTTCACCGCGATGACGGCAATATACGACACAATGCAGTACATCCGCCCGCAGGTCCAGACAGTGTGCCTCGGCCAGGCAGCATCAGCTGCGGCTGTGCTGTTGGCAGCAGGTGCTCCGGGTAAGCGTTTAGCTCTGCCAAACGCACGTGTTCTCATTCACCAGCCTGCAACAGGTGACGCAGGTCGTGGTCAAGCATCAGATATCGAAATCCAAGCCAAGGAAATCATGCGTATGCGTGAATGGCTGGAGGAGACTCTGTCCAAGCACTCGAACCGTTCTGTTGAACAAGTCAACAAGGATATCGACCGTGACAAGATTCTCTCGGCCGCTGAAGCACTCGAGTATGGTCTGATTGACCAGGTTCTTACCTCGCGTAAGAACGCTGCTATCGGCGTCTAAGTCCTGTACATTTCACGAAAACCCTGACTTCGGTCGGGGTTTTCGCTTTTCGGCACGCCGACGCCACGCATTCACAGGTGAACAGCAACGTCTGTGGTTCGGGTTAGGCTCGAATGTCTCGTATTTCCAGATGAGAAGGAGTTGACCATGGCACGTATCGGCGAAAGCGCTGACTTGCTCAAGTGTTCCTTCTGTGGCAAAAGCCAGAAGCAGGTAGCCCAGCTCATTGCAGGCCCTGGCGTTTATATCTGCGATGAGTGCGTTGAACTGTGTAACGAGATCATTGAAGAACGTCTGGCAGAAGCCAACGAAGAGGGCGTTATTGCAGATTTCGATTTGCCCAAGCCTCGAGAAATTTTTGCTTTCCTTGAGGAATATGTCATTGGTCAAGAACCAGCCAAGAAAGCCCTCTCCGTTGCGGTTTACAACCACTACAAACGCGTACGTGCTGGCGAGGGTGTTAAGACGGCAGAAGAGAAAGCCAACGAAGTTGAGATTGCTAAGAGCAACATCCTCCTTATTGGGCCCACTGGATGTGGAAAGACCTATCTTGCGCAGACTCTTGCTCGCCGTCTGAATGTTCCGTTCGCTGTCGCTGATGCAACATCGCTGACGGAAGCAGGGTATGTCGGTGAAGACGTGGAGAACATTCTTCTCAAGCTCCTGCAGGCCGCTGACTTTGATGTCAAGCGTGCAGAGCAGGGCATCATTTACATCGATGAAATCGACAAGATCTCACGCAAAGCAGAGAACCCCTCGATTACGCGTGACGTTTCTGGTGAAGGTGTTCAGCAGGCACTGTTGAAGATTCTTGAAGGCACCGTTGCTTCCGTCCCGCCACAGGGCGGTCGTAAGCACCCTAACCAGGAATTTATTCAACTCGACACCACCAATGTGCTCTTCATTGTTGCCGGTGCATTCGCAGGGCTCGAAGACATCATTCAGTCCCGTGCAGGAAAGACCGGTATCGGCTTTGGTGCTCCACTGCAGAGCAAGGATGAAGCACGCGACTTCTTTGCTGAGGTACTCCCGGAAGACCTGCACAAGTTTGGTTTGATCCCTGAGTTCATTGGCCGTCTGCCGGTTATTGCGACAGTGTCGCCACTAGATCGCAGTGCACTGATTGACATTCTCACCGAACCCAAGAACGCACTGGTCAAGCAATACCAGCGCATGTTTGCTCTCGATGATGTTGAGTTGGAATTTGAACCTGCAGCGCTGGATGCCATCGCTGACTTGGCTGTCCTGCGCCAGACAGGTGCCCGTGGCTTGCGTGCCATTCTGGAGAACGTCCTTGGGCCCATCATGTTTGAGGTTCCTTCAACCGACCAGATTCATAAAGTCATCATCACGGCAGAGTGCGTCACGGAAAACGCAACTCCTACCGTTGTCCCTCGCTTGAGCTCAGCAGTGATTGAGCCAGAGGAACGCACAGCCTGATAACATTCTTCTACCTGATTTATTCAGGTGTAAGCGGCTGCCGAGCCCGGCCCACGCTTCGCGGATAACTATATGTTGTCTTTTTCGCGATGAGTGTCCCGAGGAAAATATGAGCAACGCATCACCGTCTAGTTCTCGTGAACTGAGTATTGGCGTGCCTTTTTCTTTTGAGGTGTACCCACCACGCAACCCCGAACTCCGAGATGCACTGCACGCAACCATTCTGGAACTTGCCGCATCAGGTCCAGATTTCATCTCCGTTACCTATGGTGCAGGAGGCTCTTCTCGAGATGCCACCTTGGAGTGCGTGAAATATATTCTGGATAACACCGATGTTGAGCCGATGGCGCACCTCACCTGTGTTGCCGAGTCCTATCAGGGCGCCAATGAGCTCGTACGGACATTTCTCGACGCAGGTGTACGATCATTCCTCGCCCTGCGTGGCGACCCGCCACAAGGCACACAGGAAGGCGAGGACTTCCTGGGAGACCTCGGTAGTGCAGCGGAACTCACACAGCTCATTCACCGTGTTCAAGCTGAACGTGAACCATTCGTGTTTGTGGAAGAACCCAGGTGGCACGCCGGCGCAACACGTCTGAGCCAAAAACGTGAGTTTGTCCGTATCGGTGTTGCCGCATTCCCTAATGGGCACCCTCAGTCACGTTCTAAGACCCAAGACATTGATGTTTTGCTGGCCAAAGAAGCTGCGGGAGCAAACCTGGCCATCAGTCAGTTGTTCTTCCATGCAGATGACTATCTATCCTTCGCTCAGAAGGCGAAGGAGGCAGGCCTGAGAATGCCCATTATTCCCGGCATCATGCCGGTGATTAGCCCTGGACGTTTGCGTCGCATGATTGAGATCTCTGGGGAAGATATGCCCAGTGATTTGGAGATTGCTCTTGAAATTGAGCCCACAGTTGAAGGTCAGCGGGAGATTGGTGTTGAGCACGCAGCGAACTTAGCTCGTGAGCTGATGGCCGGGGGAGCGCCCGGTATTCACTTGTATGCCTTCAACCAAAGCGGACCGGTATTGGATGTTCTGCGTAGGCTCGAAGCCTAAAGATTGAGATACATCAATGGCCCGCACGCTGTATTCAGCATGCGGGCCATTAGTTTGTGGGTGTTTAGACCGAACGAAGAACCGTGACGACCTTGCCCATGATGGTGGCGTGGTCTCCCAGGATGGGTTCGTAGTTGCTGTTGCGAGGAAGCAACCAGGTGTGGCCATCACGTTGACGGAAGACTTTGACAGTTGCCTCATCATCAAGAAGAGCAGCAACAATGTCACCGTTTTCTGCTGTCTGTTGACGACGGACGACGACAAAGTCACCATCGCAGATTGCTGCGTCAATCATCGACTCGCCTTTGACCTTGAGCATGAAGAGTTCTCCGTCACCAACAAGCTGGCGAGGCAGTGCCATCGTATCTTCGGTGTTCTGCTCGGCAGTGATGGGTCCACCTGCGGCAATTTGGCCCACTAATGGAACCTGAACCGCTTCGCCAAGGGGAATGATGTTGTCTGCCACAGGGGCGACCTGGCGAGGAGCTGATCCTTGGCCGAGAACCTCGAGGGCGCGAGGAAGTTTGGGGTCACGGCGAATATAGCCACCGAGTTCTAGCTGTTGAAGTTGGTAGGTCACGCTCGCCAATGAGGACAGACCAACTGCATCCCCGATTTCTTGCATAGAAGGGGGGTAGCTGTTTTGGTCAATATACGCGGTGATGACGTCGAGGATAAGTTGCTGCTTTGCGCTCAGTCCTTTGCGACGTTTGCTTGTGCCAGCTGCTGTCTCAGTCATGGCTTATTCCGATCTGTCTGGGAGTGTTCCAATCCACAAACCGGAATGTCCGTGGTTGGTGATGAACTATCTCCATTACCGAAAGAGTATTCGAAATATGTAGAGAAAACAAACACATATTCGAAAATTCCGCAAGTAATGTCCAAAAAACCTTCAATATCTACTTGACATTGAAGAAATACGAATATATCTTCGAAATATATCTTCGAATCGGGTTCTCCCGGCCGAGGGCCCGATTCGAGAAAAACAGGAAAAGGAGAATCTCATGAGCGCAGTACTCGCATTCACCGCACCAATTCACCGCCCCGTCGAACCTGACTACATTGATGAGCCATGCAGCGAAGCCGGCATTGTCCGTGGCTCTGGTCACACTAACAATGTGACGTACGTAAACTTTCTTCCCGCAGCTACCCCCACCACTCGTCTTCGTATCACCAAGCGTGGTCGTCGAATTCTCACTGCCTTTGTCGCGCTTCCTCTCGTGATTGGTGCCCTTGTCGCGGCACTCAACAGTGGTGGTGCTGTGGCCACTGCTGAAGGTGCATCACAAGACTTCACATACGTGACCTTGTCTTCGGGCGAGACCCTGTGGCACTTAGCTGCTGAAATCGCACCCAACGCTGACCCCCGTGACGTTGTGGCAGAGATTGTCTCGCTGAACAACCTAGAAGGTCCTGTACAGGCAGGACAGAAGATTGCTCTACCCGCAGGTTACTAAGTCACTTATTTCTGTATTCTTCTTTCCGAACGCCGGCTCCCAGACGGGAGTCGGCGTTTTTCCTTTCTTTCACGGCTTAAACTGAAGAGGTGACTTCTCTTGACGACCTCCCCATTCGCGACGATCTTCGGGGCCTCAAGCCTTATGGCGCTCCTCAAGAGCACGTGCGCGTGGAGCTTAACGTCAACGAAAACACTCACCCTGTACCACCGCAGGTTGTTGAAGACATCATGGGGCGAATTCACACAGCCCTGGGGCGCATCAACCGATACCCGGATCGTGAATTCACCGAACTGCGCAGGGCGCTTGCAACTTATTTAGGTCACGGGCTGACTGCAGAGAACATCTGGGCGGCAAACGGATCCAATGAGGTCATACAGCAGCTACTCCAGGCTTTTGGTGGTCCTGACCGTTCGTTGTTGGCATTTCCGCCCACTTACTCCATGCACTCCATCATTGCCTCCGGGACAGGTACGCAGTGGATTCCCGCCCAGCGTGATGCTGACTTTGAGATTTCCCCCGCAACGGCGGTTGCAGCCATCAAGGAATACAAGCCTGACATCGTGTTCTTCTGTACCCCCAACAACCCCACGGGCACTCCTGTTTCCTTGGAGACCATCGCCGCTGCCTACGATGCGACGGACGGCATTGTTTTCGTTGACGAGGCTTATGCCGAGTTTGCGCCTGAAGGTGAGCCCACTGCACTGACATTGTTGGCTGGTCGTCCACGCCTGGTCATCTCCCGCACCATGAGTAAAGCTTTTGCCTTTGCTGGTGCCCGCTTGGGGTATCTAGCTGCTGATCCTGCTGTAACTGATGCTCTTCGCTTGGTGCGTTTGCCCTACCACCTCTCTGCACTGACGCAGGCAGCTGCGGAAGGAGCACTGGCGCACACTCCAGCAATGCTGGCGATGGTCGATGACATTCGTTCTCAACGAGACCGCCTCGTCACTGAGCTTGCTGCCCTCGGATACACGCCTTATCCCTCGAGTGCGAACTTCGTTCTCTTTGGCGGGGTTCGTGACCCCCAAGATGTTTTTGAGAAACTCCTTGCTCAAGGAATCATCATCCGTGACATCGGTATGCCCCACCACTTACGAGTGACGGCAGGTACAGAAGCAGAAACAACCGAATTCTTGAACGCACTGGCAGCCATTGATGGCTCGATTAATGGCGCTCTTTAAGCTCCACTAAACTGGAGCTATGACACAGGCACCGCGCATTGCGAGCATTTCTCGCACCACGAGCGAGTCGAGCATTGAACTCACCATCAATCTTGACGGCACGGGTGTGAGCAACATCGAGACGACTGTCCCTTTCTTCGATCACATGCTCACAGCGTTTGCTAAGCACTCTCTTTCTGACCTCACCGTCAAGGCTTCTGGTGATATCCACATTGATGTTCACCACACTGTTGAAGACATTGGTATTTCTCTCGGTCTCGCTATTCGCGAAGCACTGGGAGACAAAGCCGGTATTTCTCGATTTGGTGACGCACTTGTTCCACTTGATGAAGCCCTGGTTCAGGCTGTTGTCGACATTTCTGGACGCCCATTCTTGGTGCACTCTGGTGAGCCAGCAGGTTTTGAATTCCACCTTATTGGCGGCCACTTCACCGGTTCCATGGTTCGCCACGTATTTGAAGCCATCACCTTCAATGCGGGTCTTACTACCCACATCACAGTATTGAACGGTCGTGACCCTCACCACATTGCTGAGGCAGAGTTCAAGGCGTTTGCTCGTGCATTCCGTCAGGCCAAAGCACTTGACCCGCTCGTACAGGGAATCCCCAGCACGAAGGGTGCTCTGTGACCCAAAAATCCGTCGTTGTTTTCGACTACGGCACGGGAAACATTCACTCCGCAATCAAAGCGGTAGAGCTCGCAGGGGCGAAGGTTGAACTCACGCGGGATAAATCCACATGTGCTGAGGCAGATGGACTTCTCGTTCCCGGTGTTGGAGCTTTTGCGGCCGTAATGGAAGCGCTTAACGCAGTCGACGGCGGAGAAATCATTGAGCGTCGTCTTGCTGGTGGCCGCCCAGTGATGGGCATCTGCGTAGGAATGCAGATCATGTTTGCCAATGGTCTTGAAGGTGGCGTGGACACTCCAGGTTTGGGCGAGTGGGATGAGACAGTCCACAAGCTAGAGGCTCCGATTCTTCCCCACATGGGATGGAACACAGTTGACGTAGGGGAGAACTCGCAACTCTTTAAGGGCATCGAAGATGAGCGCTTCTACTTCGTGCACTCATACGGTGTCACAGAATGGAATCTAGACGTCATTCCGCCCTTCCCACAACCAACTGTCACATGGGCTGAACATGGACAGCGATTCATTGCTGCTGTTGAAAATGGACCACTGGTCGCAACCCAATTCCATCCCGAAAAGTCCGGTCAAGCAGGTATTCAGCTCCTGCGCAACTGGCTCGAAACTCTCTGACCCCGATATAAGGAACATCCCATGACTGCGCCTATTCTTGAACTTCTGCCCGCTGTTGATGTTGCCGAAGGTAAAGCTGTCAGACTTACTCAGGGTGCTCTAGGAACCGAAACAGACTTTGGCGACCCCGTTGATGCCGCCTCTGACTGGGCTGAGCAAGGAGCTGAATGGATTCACCTCGTCGATCTCGACGCAGCGTTTGGACGGGGTGAAAACCGCGCCTTGCTGCGTCGTGTGATCGTGGAAGTTCCTGGTGTGAAGATCGAACTCTCTGGCGGTATTCGCGATGATGCATCCTTAGAATCTGCACTTGAAAGCGGAGCAACCCGCGTTAACCTCGGAACTGCAGCGCTGGAGAACCCAGATTGGGCGGCTTTAGCAATAGCTCGGTATGGTGACCAGATTGCTGTGGGTTTGGATGTTCGCGGCGAGACGCTGGCAGCCCGTGGCTGGACAGAAGAAGGGGGAAACCTCTGGGATGTTCTTGCCCGCTTGGAAGAAGCTGGATGTGCACGTTACGTTGTTACCGATGTCACACGCGATGGCATGCTCAACGGCCCCAACATTGAGTTACTCAGTGCTATTACGCAGAAGACCGGTAAACCCGTTGTGGCCTCTGGTGGAATTGCTAGCCTTGATGATCTTGTTGCCTTGCGTTCACTGGTTCCATTGGGCGTTGAAGGTGCCATTGTGGGTAAAGCACTCTACGCGCACAAGTTCACGCTTGAACAAGCAATTGCTGTCGCGTACAAATAAGCCTCTCAGATAACCTGATGTCTCACTCCCACGACGGTCATATGTTCGGTTCAACCGATCATGCAGACTCTGCCGGTCAGCCCTGGGAAGGGCGTCAATTTGAAGCAAATCCCTTTGCCGATGACAATGGTGAAATCTCTGAGGAATTAGCTGCAGCGCTGAATACCTTTCGTTCTCTTGGCGTTGATGACCTTCTTCGCGCAGAGGCTCTGATTAGTGTCATTGACACAATTCGTTCCACACGATTCCTCATCCCTTTGCTTGCCGAGGCTGGAGAAGTTGGCGTCAACGCTGCCGGTCTTGTTGTCGATAAGACTCAAGAGCTTGCTATCGTCACTGTTGAAGGGCCTCAGGGGCAACGAGTATTGCCCGTATTTACGAGCGTTGCCGCTTTACAGCGGTGGAATCCCCAAGCTAGACCTGTGCCGGTTGAAGCCAGACGTGCCGCATTGGCTGCCGCCGCTGATGGTGCGCAGTGGATCGTCATAGACCCACAATCGCCAACAGAACTTATTCTGCGCAGACCGGTTATCGCTGCTATTGCACAGGATCTGAGCTGGCAACCTGCTCATGCGGATGTTGAGGTTCAGCAGGCATTCAACAGATCTTTAGAGGGACAGGACATCGTGAAATCCATCACTCTGTTGGCGGGTGACCCCGACGCTCGCGGAATGAGTGAAGACCTCATCGTTCAGATTGGATTGCCACCTCAGATGAGTGCTGAGCAGATTCAGGACGTCGTTTCGCTGTTGTCCACGCGCTGGGCTCAGGATGAAACTATTGCATTGCGTGTTGATTCAATGAAGCTTCAGTTGACCACTGTGCACTAAGTACTTTCCAGAGAAACTCTGCCCTATACGGGCTGAGTTTCTCTGGTTAGTGCGGTGATGGAAACGTGCCGCTTACGAGAGATCGTAATTGCAGTTACCGCAATGGCTCCCAGTGTCCACAGCACCATTGCAGTGATGGCAGCAGCGAAACCTGAAACCTGCCCCTCACTGATGATGGCCTGTAACGCAGTCACTGCTTCGGTAGCTGGGGTGTAGCTCAAGATGCTATCCAGAATCTGTGGCACCGTTGAGATAACGCCGGTGACGAGGATAAGAATTCCAATCGCAAGTGAGACCAAGCGGCCAAAACCTTCCAAAACAGCGACTAGAGCTTGGTTTGTTGCTGTGAACGCCAGGCTGATGAGCGCTGAAACCACTGTGATCGAAGCCCATTCCGCAACGTCATAGCCTTGCGCAAAAGCAATCACGGTAGCAACTGCCACTGCTTGCAAGATCGCCGCCACGGCAGGGATTCCATAAGCACGTGTTGCCAGCGAGAGTGAGGATCGTGTTGATTCAAGTACTCGAAGCGGAATAGCTCTGAGCACGATAAAGATGGCAAGTGCACCTAACCAGAGTGACAAGACCACATACAGGGGAGTGCTGTTAGCACCGAAGGTGAGCCCGCCACCGTTCTTGATTCCGACGGGCGCAGTAACAAGATCAGCAAGAGTGCTGACTTGATCTTCGGTGTAGGTCGGGATGTTGGCTACAGCTTCGTCCAGCCCGTCTGCAAGCTTCTGTGAACCATCGCCCAGCGCACTCGCACCAGAAGCGATTCCGCTTATTCCGGTAGCGATACCGGCGCTGCCGGCAGCAAGTTCACTAATTCCTGACGAGAGTGCAGGCATCCCGCCCGCGAGGGCTGAGGTCCCACTGGAAACTCCAGTTGTTCCCTGGGCGACACCCGCGGCTAGAGGGACTAGTTGTTGGGAGAGTGTTCCACTAATAGTGTCCAGTCCGCCACAGTACTGCTGATTGTTGCTCGTCACAGCAAGACAGGTGTTTCCAGACAGTGCGGCCAGGCCACCAGCTGTTTGACCGAGTGCTCCAGACAACTGCTGTGCGTAGCCATCCGTTGTCGCTGCTCCGGTCGCGAGCTGTTGCGTTTGTGAAGGAAGTTGGGAGGTCTGAGCGTTCAGTGCCCACATTCCTGAGGAGAAAGTAGAAGCGCCAGTTGCTAACTGGTTTGCACCATCGGCAAGGGCATATATTCCCTTGGTTAGTTCGTCTGAACCTTGCGCAGCTTCGGATAAGCCTTCGCTGAGGTCACTAAAGCCAAGCAATACACGCTCCAAATAGAGCGAGGTGAGTTGTTGGTTCATCAAGTTCACAGCCGTGGAGGTAATCGCTGTGGTGATCGCATCATCGACGAGTCGGCTCTTCTCGCTGGTTGTTACCTCAATCAACGCCTGAGTGGCATCTGTAGCATTGCCCATCGCCGAGGTAGCAACCTTGGAAAAGTTCTCGGGGATGGTTACTGCAGCAACATAGGTTCCGTTCTCAAGGCCTTTCTTAGCGCCTGATTCGTTAGTGATGACCCAGACATAATTTGTGTCGGAGCCATCGCCTTTAACTAACCCCGCAGTCAACAGCCGTCCCAAGGGCGTGATCTGGCCATTGACGGTTACAGGCTCATCATTATTGACGATGGCTGCTTTGACCCGGTCGAGTCGTTCAGTGGGGTTCCACAGTCCCCACATCAACCCACCAACGACAATGAGAGGAACAAAGATCAACCCGAGGACGACAAGAAGTTTGGGCTTGGTTTCGGTTTGACCGCTGAGTCTGGTGAATAACGAAGCCATGATTATGCCTGCACTTTCTTGCGTGAGGACGACGCATTGTCGAGATCAAGTACCTGAGCATCAACTCGAGCACTGAGGAAGCTTCCCCATGTTTCGACCGGCATGTCATCGGTGGTGCCAACGAGGACTGTGAGGGGGTGACCCGTTCGTGATGCCATTTCGCGAGCGGCAGCGAGAACATCTGCCACCGCGTAACGTTCACTTTCAGAAGTGAGGAAGTCGATGTTGTCCAAGATGATGATCTGCGGTTTTTCCGACGAAACATCTTCGATCGCTTCAACGGTGTTGCGGTTGGCGTGAGTGGAAACATCAATCAGTGCCACGCGCGAGCGAACTGCTCCTGATCGAACCGGCAAGACCATGTTGGCAACTTTGAGCTTTCCAGTTTCGATATCCAAACGACCGCTAAGTGCCAGGAGAAGTGCCGAGGTGGCAATCTTGTCGCTTCCGGTCACAAACAGGGTTGTTCCTGTAGGGAGAGTGAATGAAAGTTTACGGAAGTAGGACCGTGTTCCTTCTGCGTTGGTCAGGCCAATATCTTCTGCAGCAATAGCGAGATTGTTATCGCCTGGCCAGTCAGCCAGCTCTAGTTCGTGCTGAACTCCTTCACCCTCGACATCAAAGTGGGGCAGCGCGCGATCAAGCCACTTGGGCATGTACCAGGCTTTATTGCCCAGTAGCTGCATCACGGCAGGAACAAACGTCATGCGCACAATAAAGGCATCAACGAAGATACCCACTGCCAGCGCGAGCGAAATGCTCTTCATATTGACGTCACCTTCGGGAACGAAGGCGGCAAAGACAGCAAACATAATCACGGCAGCAGCAGTAACTACTTTCGCTGAGCCAACAAAACCAGTCACGATCGATTGACGAGCTTTACCCGAGTGGACGTAGTCCTCGCGCATGCGAGCAACCAAGAACACTTCGTAGTCCATGGCCAAGCCGAACAAAATACCCATCACAATAATCGGCATAAAGCTCAAAATTGGACCTGGACGGTCGACGTGAATCAGCTCGGATCCAAATCCCTCCTGCATAACAAGAGTGACAACACCGAACGCCGCAGCGACGCTGAATAAGTAGCCAACCGCTGCTTTGATGGGCACCCAGATGGAGCGGAAGACCATGGTGAGCAAAATCAGCGACAGGCCCACCACCACTATTCCAAACGGAAGCAGGGCGTTACCGAGGCGTTCTGACACATCGATACCACTTGCGGTGAAGCCTGTCACAGCAAGGTCTACACCATATTTGTCCAGGAAGTAATCGTGTTTGTCACGAATGGCCTGAACGAGCGCTTTCGTCTCTTCCGAAGCAGGGGCACCCGTGGGGATGACTTGAATAATGCCTGTGTCAGCGGTCATGTTCGGAGTTGCTAAAGGAACGGCGGCAACGCCCGGAATCTTCTCCAGTTCTGCTTTGAGGTCATCCATCAAACCCAATGGATCGGTGCTGGTAACGATGGTTCCGGTGACAAGGAGTGGCCCGTTATATCCTTCCCCAAAGTTTTCGGCAACGAGGTCGTAGGTAATACGAGAGCGGTCACTGGAGGCATTTGAGCCTGCATCTGGCAAGGCAAGGCGCAGGTTTAAGGCAGGTAGTGCAACCACCGTTATCACTGCGACAACGGCCAGGATGGTCACTATCGGGAAACGTGTGACGGCGGTAACCCAGCCGAGGAAGAAGCGGTTCGGCGTATGAACTTTGGCTTCTGCCTTTTGGGATTTCATTGGCTTAGGGCGCAAGCGCTCTCCGGCAAAGCCCAATAGTGCAGGAATGAGTGTGATGGAAATCACGACGGCCACACCGACCCCGACCGCAGCGGCCACACCCATCGTGGTGAGGAATGGAATGCCTGCAATGCCCAGACCAACCAGGGCGATCATCACAGTCAAACCGGCAAAAATCACGGCAGAGCCAGCAGTTCCGGTGGCTCGGGCAGCTGCTTCTTCGGGGGTGTCTCCCTTACGAAGTTCGTCTTGATGTCGGGAAATAATGAACAACGCGTAGTCGATACCCACAGCAAGACCCAACATAAGCGCAAGCATGGGGGTTGTGGAGGTGACCTTTGCGAAGGCAGTTGCTAAGAAAATCAGGGCAATAGAGATCCCCACACCCAGAAGGGCAGTAATCAGGGGCATTCCAGCAGCAAGGAATGAGCCAAAGGTGAACACCAATACAACTAGGGCCACACCCACACCAATTAGTTCGGTGGCTGTCACGGTGGGCATACTTTGGCTGTATATCTGACCACCGAGAGAAACGGTGCTGCCCTCGGGTAGATCGGCTTGGAGCTTCTCTGTCGCCTTTTCCAATTCGGCAAGTGACGCGTCGGTAATTTCTGCCGTAGGTCCAGAGAACTGGATGCTCAGCAGGCCTGCTTTGTCATTATCGCTAATTGCTCCGTTGATGCGTTCGTTGAAGGGAGAGGTTGCGTTATCAATCTGGGGGAGGGTTGCCATCTTGTCGGCAGCGGCATTGAGTGCGTCTTCATAGGTTGGGTCAGTGATGAATTGTCCGTCAGCAGCCACCACGATGATTTGTGCTGAGGCACCACTGACTTGGGGAAATGTGGTGCTCAAGGAATCCAAAGCAGCCTGTGACTCAGTTCCAGGAATACTGATGCTGTTATCAAGTCCTTTGTTGAAGAACGCGGCGGCACCACCAATTGCAACAAGGATGACCAGCCAGGAAACGAGAACGAGGCGGCGTGAACGATAAGCCCAGCGGCCCAGCGAATACAGCAAAGATGACATGACTGCCCTTGTTGTCAGGCGACTGCCGGTGATCAGCCGGTGCCGCGCGGAAGAAATACACTTCGATACACCGGTGTATCCGATACATCAGTGTATCCTTAAGTTCATGGGAACCACAACAGAAGCAGAGCACAAACCTGCAGAGTCCGCGCGACGTCTAAAAACGCGCGAACGCCTGATGGATGCTGCTTTTGAAGTCTTCTCTGAAGTGGGCATTCACGCCGCCACGGTCGAAATGATTACCGAGAGAGCAGATTTCACCCGCGGAGCTTTTTACTCCAATTTCGACACGAAGGAAGAACTCTTCCTCGCGCTGGCCGAACGTGGCTACAACGAACGGCTTGAACTACTTCGAGCTAGCGTGGCAAACATCGACGTCATCATGCCTACGCTGCTTGAACAAAATCCCGGAACACTCACAGCAACTGAGCTTGGACCCATCGTGGCGAGCTTCCTGGAACAACAGGGAGATAACCGGTTATGGTTCCTCTTCCAGTCGGAATTGAGATTGCTCGCAATGCGAGATCTAGAGGTGGGAAAACTATTTCTCGAGCAAAAGCATGCAGCCGATCAAGAATTTGGAAATATCATCGCCGCAGCATTCACCGCGGTTGGCATCACTCCAGCCATCGATTCTGAAGAACTTGCCGTCGTGCTGATGAATATCTATGAGGCGTCACTTCAAGAGGCCATCATGGCTGGTGGTACCAGGGTTCAAGAACGTGCGCATGAGCTATTTATGCAGCGCATGCTTGGGCTGATTAGCCAACTAGCTAGTTGACGGGGCCAGTCCACTTTTCACCAGGGCCCTTGCCAATGTCATCAGGTATGGGTGACGCCTCTCGGAAGGCCAGCTGCAACGAACGCAACCCATCACGCAGGGGACGAGCGTGAGAATCACTAATGTCTGGAGCTGCTGCCGTGATCAGACCAGCGAGTGCATTGATGAGTTTGCGAGCCTCGTCTAAATCCTTGAGGGAATCAGCGTCGGGCCCCTCGGCAAGGCCGCACTTGATGGCAGCTGCACTCATCAGGTTGACGGCAACCTCCACAATGACCTCGATAGCGGGGACTTCGGCAATGTCAAGAACGGCCTTGTGTAAGGCGTCGTTCTGGTCGCTTTCGCTCACAATGTATTCCTCTGCTAGGCTTATGCAGGTTTCTTAGCGAAAGCCAAGAAATTGAAAGAGGAGATATCTCCCACCCGTATCCCGCAACATCAGGTTACTGGGTTCTTGCACTCCGCTTCGCTCAGCTCGCTGAGCAAGTAGGTTAGGGTGCCGCAAGGAACATTCCTTGCGTCGTGTTTATGTGGATATCAATCTGCGTTGCGCGTAAGACTCCTCTTTCTCCCCGAACAAGGGTTAGAGAAATAACAAGGAGCACCGCATTAGCGATCCACGCACAAACGACCGTATCCGCGTCCCAGAAGTTCGCCTCGTTGGTCCCAACGGCGAGCAGGTAGGTGTCGTGGCGATCGATGTTGCCCTTCGACTTGCACAGGAGGCTGACCTCGATCTCGTTGAGGTTGCTCCCGAAGCTAAGCCGCCAGTGGCCAAAATCATGGACTACGGAAAGTTCAAGTACGAAGCTGCGCAGAAGCTCAAGGAAGCACGTCGTAACCAGGCCAACACCATCCTCAAAGAGGTACGTTTTCGCTTGAAGATTGATGTTCACGACTATGAAACCAAGAAGAAGCGCGCGATTGGCTTCCTCAACGATGGTGACAAGGTCAAGGCAATGATTCTCTTCCGTGGTCGCGAACAGTCACGCCCTGAGCAGGGTGTTCGCTTGCTTCAGAAGTTGGCAGAAGAAGTTGCCGAATACGGAACAGTTGAATCCAGCCCCACCATCGATGGTCGCAACATGGTTATGGTGATTGGTCCACTACGTAGCAAGTCAGAAGCCAAGGCAGAGCAGAACGCTAAGCGTGACGCCAACAAGCGGGCTGACAAGCGTTCAGATGCCAAATCTGGTGAATCGGTTCTCGCTGTTGAAGATGACAAGGCAAATGCCGTCAAGGTCGTTGAGGCTGAGGTTCTAGCCCCAGTCAAGAAGGCCCCCGCTGCAAAGGCAGCACCAAAGAAGTCCACCAAGTCGGTCTCAGACGAGCTCGACGACTAATAGACCCGCTTTCCCACAACTGGGAAAAGTGAAACCCCCAAGGAGATCCAATGCCAAAGATGAAGACCCACTCCGGGTCCAAGAAGCGCTTCAAGGTAACCGGTACCGGCAAGCTCAAGAAGCAGCAGGCCGGCATGCGTCACAACCTCGAAGTTAAGTCCGGAAAGCGTAAGCGCAGCCTCAACCACGACGAGGTTCTGTCTCCAGCTGACTCCAAGGTAATCAAGAAGCTTCTCGGTCTGTAATCGGCTGATTTAAAACTAAAAGGATAAGAACATGGCAAGAGTAAAAAGAGCCGTCAACGCTCACAAGAAGCGTCGCGTCATCCTCGAGCGCGCCTCCGGTTACCGTGGACAGCGTTCACGCCTTTACCGCAAGGCTAAAGAGCAGGTCATCCACTCGCTCGTCTACAGCTACCGTGACCGTCGTGCCCGCAAGGGTGACTTCCGTCGCCTCTGGATTCAGCGCATCAACGCAGCAAGCCGTGCAAACGGTCTGACCTACAACCGTTTCATTCAGGGCCTCGCTCTGGCTGACATCCAGGTTGACCGTCGCATGCTTGCAGAGATCGCAGTATCTGATCCTGCAACTTTCACCAAGTTGGTTGAAGCAGCACGCAAGGCACTTCCTGCAGATACTTCTGCACCAAAGGCAAAGGCCTAAGGAAACATCATGCTTGACAACCCCCGCGCTCCTCGCGTGAAGGCGGTTGCGAAGCTAGCCACGAGGGGAGCCCGGTCCGAGACCGGGCTCTTCCTCTTGGAAGGCCCGCAAGCCGTCGCAGAGGCGCTGGCATATCGCCCACAGTTGATTGTGGAGCTCTATGCTACGCCCACCGCGTTAGAGCGTTACCAAGACATCGCAGCAACTGCTGTGGATGCGGGGGTTGACGTTGAGTTCGTTTCGGAAGATGTCCTCGCCGCAATGGCGGATACGGTCACACCCCAAGGATTCATTGCGGTTGTGCACCAGTTCCCCACAGCACTGAAGGATATTTTCACTGAAGACCCCAAGCTGGTCGTCATCCTCGAAGAGGTGCGTGATCCAGGCAACCTGGGCACCATCATTCGCGTGGCTGATGCTGCTGGCGCTGACGCAGTTATTCTCACAGGTCGTTCGGTTGATCTCTACAACCCCAAGGTTGTGCGATCCACCACTGGTTCCTTGTTTCACTTGCCCATCACGGTGGATGTGGAGCTGGAGAACGTCCTTCCTTATGTCCGCGAAGCCGGTTTGCAATTGCTTGCTGCAGACATCAAGGGCGAGGACCTTGTGCTTGCTCGTGCACACGGGGTACTAGACGCCCCCACTGCGTGGTTGTTTGGCAATGAGGCCCGTGGTTTGAGTGACGAACACTTTGCCCTGGCAGAAAAAGCCATCACCGTTCCTATCTACGGTGATGCTGAATCCATGAATTTAGCTACAGCAGCTGCTGTGCTGATCTACGAAAGCGCTTTTGCCCACAACAAGGCCTAGGCCTGTCGAGTGAGTGAGAGCTCTCTCCCAACATAAAATTGAGAACTGTGTCTGCACCTACTGAAATTACTGAAGCCGCTGTCGCGGCAGCGGTCAACGACGCCCTGACAGCTATTGCTGATGCCGTTGATTCCGCCGCACTCAAAGCTGTCCGCACTGCACATCTGGGGGAGACTTCCACTCTTGCTCAGCTCAATGCCCTGATGAAGGATGTTCCAGCTGATCAGAAAGCTGCAGCAGGAAAGCTGGTTGGGCAGGCACGTGCTCAAGTGAACCAAGCATTTACTTCTCGTGAAGAAGCCATTGTTAGTGAAGAGCAAACTGCCCAGCTAGCTGCCGAGAAGGTCGATGTCACTGCTGCGGCTTCTCGCTGGAGTGCTGGTGGTCGCCACCCACTCATGTTGCTTCAGGAGAGCATCTGTGATGCGTTCGTGGGCATGGGCTGGGAAATTGCCGAAGGCCCTGAGCTTGAAGGCGAATGGTTCAACTTTGATGCCCTCAACTTCGATGCAGATCACCCTGCGCGGGCAATGCAAGACACTTTCTTTGTTGAGCCGGTAGATTCTCACCTTGTTCTGCGCACTCACACCTCTCCAGTTCAGGTGCGTTCGATGCTCGAACGCGAAGTTCCCATCTATGTGCTTGCTCCGGGTCGCGTTTATCGCACCGATGAACTCGATGCCACCCACACTCCTGTGTTCACTCAGGTAGAAGGACTGGCCGTGGATAAAGGCCTGACCATGGCTCACCTGCGCGGAACTCTCGAGCACGCAGCTCGGATTATGTTCGGTGAGGGTGCCAAGATTCGCCTACGCCCCAACTATTTTCCGTTTACGGAGCCCTCAGCAGAGCTCGATGTTTGGCATCCCACCTTCGCTGGCGGTGCTCGCTGGATCGAATGGGGTGGTTGCGGCATGGTGAACCCTAATGTTCTCCGCTCGGCAGGAATTGATCCTGAGGTGTATTCCGGTTTTGCTTTTGGTGTTGGTGTTGAGCGCACGCTCATGTTCCGCAACGACGTCAGTGACATGCATGACATGGTCGAAGGCGATGTTCGCTTCAGTCAGCAGTTTGGAATGGTGGTCTGATGCGCGTCCCACTGAGTTGGTTAGCTGAATATGTTGACCTTGCCTCTGACATCACTCCTGAGCAGGTTCAAGCAGATCTGGTTAAGGTTGGTTTCGAAGAAGAAGACATCCACGGTGGAGACATTTCTGGTCCCATCGTTGTGGGCGAAGTCCTCGAATTCACTCCGGAAGAACAAAACAACGGCAAGACGATTCGCTGGTGCCAGGTTCGTGTTGCACCAGACGGGCAGCTTGCAGCCGATGGCGGCGACGCCATCCATGGCATTGTGTGTGGAGCAAGTAATTTCTTTGTTGGAGACAAGGTTGTTGTGACCCTGCCAGGCGCTGTTCTGCCCGGGCCCTTCCCCATTGCCGCACGCAAGACGTATGGTCATGTCTCTGACGGCATGATGGCCTCGGCAAAGGAATTGGGCCTCGGCGAAGGTCACGATGGCATTATCCGTTTATCAGAGATGGGACTCGATCCTGAGGTTGGAACGGACGCTCTTGAGCTCTTGGGTCTTTCTGAAGCTGCTGTAGAGATCAACGTCACCCCAGATCGCGGATATGCATTCTCCATTCGTGGTGTTGCTCGTGAATACTCACACTCAACCGGTGCTGCTTTCCGTGACCCAGCAACAGCGGTGATTACTTCACGTGGTGTGACCGAAGTCAAGAAATTTGGGAAAGAATTCCCCGTTTCCGTCGATGACACTGCACCTATTCGCGGTCGCGTGGGCTGCAATGTCTTCGCTACCCGTATTGTGCGCGGAATCGACGCCACAGCGCCCACGCCATCGTGGATGGTTTCTCGTCTGAAACTTGCCGGTATTCGTTCCATCTCCCTTCCAGTCGATATTTCGAACTACGTCATGATCGAGACTGGTCAGCCCAACCATGCCTACGATCTCGACAAGCTTTCGGGTGACATCGTTGTTCGCCGTGCTGCTCCGGGAGAGAAAATCATTACCCTCGATGAAGCAGAGCGCACTCTCGATGTGGAAGACCTCCTGATTACCTCAGGTGGTAAACCTGTTGGTCTTGCTGGCGTGATGGGTGGTGCAAACACCGAAATCTCGGATGAAACCACCAACGTCCTCATTGAGGCGGCAAACTTTGACCCCGTTTCCATCGCGCGGTCTGCACGTCGACACAAGCTTTCCTCAGAGGCATCTAAGCGTTTTGAGCGCGGTGTTGACCCGGAGATTGCTGCTGTGGCAGCTGGACGAGTTGCTCAACTTCTCGTGGAGTTTGCCGGTGGTCAGATTGTGGATGAAGGTTCTTATTTCAACAACTTTGCTGCGCCAGTTGCTATTGAACTTCCTGCAGGTTTCGTCTCCAACCTCATTGGCTTGGAATACACCGATGCGCAGATTGAGTCCTCGTTGACAGAAATTGGGTGTGAGGTTGTCATGGCAGGTAGCGGTTTCACCGTTACCCCGCCAACCTGGCGTCCAGACCTCACAGATAAGTGGACTTTGGCAGAAGAAGTAGCCCGTATTGTCGGATATCACTTAATTCCTGCGCAACTTCCAGTTGCTCCTCCAGGACGTGGTTACACCGTTGCCCAGGAGGTTCGTCGCCGCGTCTCGAACACCTTGGCTGCAACTGGTCATACAGAAGTTTTGAGTTATCCCTTCTTCGATGAAGAAACAAATAACCTTTTTGGATCTGCAACGCAGAACAGTGTTCCTCAGGTTCGCCTAGCTAATGCTTTGGATGCTACCCAGGGGTGGATGCGCACTTCCTTGCTTCCAGGTCTCATTGGAACCGCAGCGCGTAACCGTTCACGTGGTTTGACGGACCTCGCCCTGTTTGAAACGGGACTCGTGTTCCTTCCCGAAGCAGGTAAGATCTATGGCCAAGACATTGTCGCCGGGGGAGTGCGACCTGCGCCCGAAGTTGAAGCAGCCCTTTATGCGGGAATTCCGCCCCAGCCTCGCTACATTTCTGGCCTCTATGTTGGAGATGCGCTGACCAAGCAGGTGGGGCAGAAAGCTGTTTCTTACAGTTGGCAGGATGCTCTCACCGCAGTTCAACAAATTGCTCTCGGTGCAGGTGTTCAGATCACCGTCCGCCAGGGAAGTCACAAGGCTTTCCACCCTGGCCGCACAGCTGAACTCCTGCTCGATGGCAAAGTAGTCGGATATGCCGGTGAACTCTTACCCTCCATCGCCGAAGAAGCACATCTTCCTCGGACAGTGGCGGCATTTGAACTCAACCTAGATGCAGTCTCTGCGGCAGCAGGCGTGCCGCACACCGCTGTTGACGTGAAGACAATGCCTGCTGCTACTCAAGATCTCTCGCTCGTTGTTGACGAAAGCGTTCCTGCAGCAGATGTTCGCGCTGCGGTCATTGAGGGTGCAGGGGAACTTCTAGAAAGCGCCACCCTTGTCGATGTCTACCAAGGCACAGGGATTCCTGAAGGACAGCGTTCCTTGACTTTTGCTCTTCGATTTAGAGCTGTTGACCGCACGCTCACTGCTGCTGAGGCAACAGAGTCCAAAGAAGCCGGTGTCGCGCTCGCAGCATCTCGCTTTGGCGCGACACTTCGCGAGTAAGCAACTTCACAACAAATGAAATTGTTATTTGGAGCTTCGCCACGAAGAATAACGCTTCTTCTGGCTCTGATCTCTGGAATAACTTTGGGTTTGTTTGCCTTATTGCTACAAAACTCTCTGCAGTGGAACTCAATATTTACTTCAATCCTTGCAGTAGATATTGGAGCTGGATTAGTCAGTAACGCTTCCACGTCCACCAATGAGGCATGGAGAGCACAGAGCCATGCGCGTCAATGGGTATTTGTAGCGTTCCATCTCACCATTTACCCACTGGCTATCATGCTGCTTTCCACCTCAAATGTTTTAACAGTTACTCTCATTACGGTGCTTCTAGTGAAAACAGGTTTGTTTTATTTCAGAGTGCTGAATCCACCATTACGTCGGAGGTGATTTGTGGGATGGCAGAGAACAAGACAGTCCCAACCACAGCCTCAGTAGCTGATTTCATGAATTCAATTGATCATCCGTGCAGGAAAGCAGATGCTCTAATCCTTCTTGAGATGATGAAGAACTCTTCTGGTGTCGAGCCAGCGATGTGGGGCCCAAATATCGTAGGTTTCGGATCCTTTCACTACCGGTATGCCTCTGGGCACGAAGGGGATATGCCTGTCATCTCTTTTTCGCCCCGAAAAGCTGCGATGTCGGTTTATGGCGTTTACTATCCAGGCTTTGAAGCTCGGATAGCAGAAATTGGCCCTTACAAAACCGGTAAATGGTGTTTGTACCTTGGGAGTTTTAAGTCACTCAATCTTGAAAAACTTCAGTCAGCTCTCGACTGGGCTTGGAACGGCGGCATTCCCATCATTTCATCCGAATTGAGTCATTAGATATGGAGATGTTGCACCAACCGGGTAAAGTTCAATAACTGGTTGAAGGTTTTAGATAGAGTTATCTAATGACATACTCGGTTGCTATTGCTGGAGCCAGCGGTTATGCCGGTGGCGAGGTACTACGTCTGCTCGCAGACCACCCCGAGTTTGAAGTGCGCACTGTCACAGCTCACTCCAATGCAGGGCAACGGTTAGTTGATGTGCAGCCTCATCTACGCAGCTATGGCAATCTCGTCTTGCAGGACACCACCGCGGAAATTCTTTCCGGCCACGATGTTGTTTTTCTTGCACTACCTCACGGCTCTTCCGGTGCCCTGGCCGCACAACTCAGTGCTGAGACTCTGGTCATTGACTGCGGTGCTGATCACCGTCTTGAAGAAAAAGAAGATTGGGATGCGTTTTATGGGGGAGAGTTCAACTCTGCCTGGACCTACGGCATTCCCGAGCTTCCTCTGTCAACAGGTTCGCAGCGTGACCTTTTGGTGGGAACCAAGCGCATTGCTGCGCCAGGGTGTAACGCGTCGGCCATTTCTTTGGCTATTGCCCCTGGTGTGAAGGAAGATCTGATTGACGCGGTGGACATCGTCTCCGTTTTGTCTGTCGGGCCTTCGGGGGCCGGTAAATCTTTGAAAGTTAACTTACTTGCAAGCGAAATCATGGGATCTGCGTCGGCATATTCTGTGGGTGGCACACACCGTCACACTCCGGAAATAGAACAGAATCTGCGCAAAGCAGGTGCCGCTGAAGTATCCGTGTCCATGACACCAGTGCTCGTGCCAATGGCTCGCGGCATCTTGGCCACAACAACCGCGCGCGTGAAACCAGGTGTCACGTTGGAAAAGTTGTATGCAGCATGGAGTGCAGCGTATGCCAATGAACCATTTGTTCAGGTTCTCCCATTGGGCGAATTTCCTCGTACCGCAGACACCCTGGGCGCCAACACCTGTTTGATGGGTATTGCCCTGGATGAACATGCAGGCCGTGTCGTCGTCATCAGTGCTTTGGATAATCTCACAAAAGGAACTGCCGGAGCTGCCATCCAGTCAGCGAATATTGCTTTAGGTATTGAAGAAACCACTGGTTTGACCACGAATGGAGTAGCCCCGTGAGCGTAACCGCTGCAGCAGGCTTTAGCGCCGCAGGTGTGGTGTGTGGATTGAAGTCCACCGGAAAGAAAGATTTCGCCATGGTGCGCAATCTTGGACCTCTCAAATCTGCAGCTGCCGTGTTTACCTCTAATCGGTGCAAAGCCAACCCTATTTTGTGGAGCCAGCAGGTCATGGCTGACCCTGTAGTGGAAGCGATTGTCTTGAACTCTGGCGGGGCAAACTGTTACACCGGTGCGCGCGGATTCCAAACCACCCACGAGACCGCAGAAGCTGTCGCAGAACGTTTAGAGATTTCGGCAGGGGATGTCCTCGTATGCTCCACCGGACTCATCGGAGAGCAGCTTGATCTGGACAAGCTCAAGACCGGGGTCTGGGATGCTGGGCTTGCCGTGCTCTCCGATGCTGGAACTTCCGAGCAGGCAGGAATCGATGCTGCCGAAGCAATCATGACCACTGATTCGGTTCCAAAGCTTTCTGTTTCAACCGGAGCGGGCTACACCATAGGCGGTATGGCCAAGGGTGCTGGCATGTTGGCCCCAGGACTGGCCACCATGCTGGTCGTTATCACGACAGACGCGGTATTGACGAGCGAACAACTCGATACGGCGCTGCGTGCGTCAACACGTGTCACCTTTGACCGCCTGGATTCAGACGGTTGCATGTCCACCAATGACCAAGTAACTGTGCTTGCTTCGGGAGCCTCGGGTGTGGAACCAGACCTCTCGGAATTTACGGCACGACTAACCGAACTTTGTCGTGATTTGGCCCTGCAACTTCAACGCGATGCTGAAGGCGCCAGTCACAACATTCACATCACGGTTTCTGGTGCCGCTTCGGAAGAGGATGCTGTGAATGTCGCACGTGCAGTCAGTCGTTCCAACCTGTTCAAAGCAGCCATTTTCGGTAACGACCCCAATTGGGGCCGAGTTCTTGCTGCCGTGGGAACTACCTCGGCGGTCTTTGACCCTTACAACATCGATGTCAGCTTCAATGGGGTGCAGGTGTGCACCGCTGGAGAGCCTGATCAGTCACGAGAGCTAGTTGATCTCACACCCCGTGAAGTAGAAATTCGTATTGAACTCCACAGTGGCTCAGCCACTGCCACAATTTGGACGAATGATCTCACCCACGATTACGTGCACGAAAACAGCGCCTACGCGAGCTAAAGAATTCAAGGATTTTGTTATGACCCAAATGCGTGAAGAGGATGCCGCAGCAACCATCAAAGCTGCCACGCTGATTGAGTCTCTGCCGTGGCTCAAGAAGTTCAATGATCAGATTATTGTCGTGAAGTTTGGTGGCAACGCCATGGTGAGTGAAGAGCTCACCCGTGCTTTTGCCGAAGACATGGTGTATCTGCGGACCGTCGGAATTAAGCCTGTTGTTGTGCACGGCGGCGGCCCCCAGATCACCAAGATGCTTGAGCGTTTGGGCATCGAAAGTGAATTTCGTGGCGGATATCGTGTAACCAGTCCTGAAGCTATGGATGTTGTGCGAATGGTACTCACCGGCCAAGTGTCACGTGACTTGGTTGGCCACATGAACGAACATGGTCCGCTTGCTGCATCAATCTCGGGTGAAGATGCGGGTCTGTTTGTGGGCGAACGTCGTGGTGTTGAAATCGACGGAGAAATGGTTGACCTCGGTCTTGTGGGAGACGTTGTTGATGTAGATCCTAAGGCTGTACATGCGCTCATCGATGCTGGCCGTATCCCCGTTGTTTCTTCCATTGCTCCTGATAAGGACACTCCTGGTCAGTCTCTCAATGTGAATGCGGACGCGGCTGCTGCATCACTGGCAGTCGCCCTCGGTGCTGCCAAACTGGTCATTCTGACCGATGTGGCTGGACTATATAGCGACTGGCCCAACACTGATTCCTTGGTGTCAGAGATCACTGCAGATGAACTTCGAGCACTTCTGCCAACGCTTGAATCAGGCATGATTCCTAAGATGGCAGCTTGTTTAGAAGCCGTTGATGGGGGAGTCCCCAAAGCGGCAATAATTGACGGTCGAAACCCGCACTCGATCTTGCTTGAAATCTTTACCCAGACTGGTTCTGGAACGGAAGTAGTTGCCTCATGACCAAACATTTCCTTCGTGATGATGATGTGACACCGACACAGCAGGCAGAGATTCTTGATTTAGCTGCAGCCCTCAAGCGCAGTCCCTATAGTGAGCGCCCTCTTGAGGGACCGCAGACCGTGGCGGTGATATTTGATAAGACCTCGACGCGCACCAGGGTTTCTTTCGCTGTGGGTATTGCCGACTTGGGTGGTGTCCCTCTCATCATGGACTCAGGTTCGAGCCAGCTTGGTGCCAAAGAATCTATTTCTGATACTGCTCGTGTTCTCGAGCGCATGGTTTCTGCAATTGTGTGGCGCACCTTCTCTCAACAAGGTTTAGAGGAAATGTCTGCAGGAACTCTAGTTCCAGTTGTCAACGCGCTCAGCGATGAATTTCACCCCTGCCAGCTATTGGCAGATCTGCTCACTATTCGTGAGCACAAAGGGGCTTTACATGGTCTGACCGTTGCTTTCGTCGGTGATGGCAGTAGCAATATGGCCCACTCCTATTTGTTGGCATGTGCAACTGCAGGAATGCATGTTCGCATTGGCGCCCCAGCAGGTTACATGCCTGATGCTCAGGTTGTTGCAGATGCTGAAGCTATTGCTGCGAAAACCGGTGGGACTGTCCTGGTCACTGAAGATGCACAGGTTGCCGTTTCAGGAGCAGATGTTGTTGTGACCGATACGTGGGTGTCTATGGGGCAAGAGGATCAAAAAGCACAGCGCATAAATGATTTCGGCGCCTACCAAGTTGACACTGCTTTGATGGCGCAGGCTGATGCGTCCGCTATCTTCCTGCACTGCTTGCCTGCCTATCGAGGATACGAGGTTGCCCCAGAAGTAATTGATGGATCTCAGAGTGTTATTTGGGATGAGGCAGAAAACCGCCTGCATGCTCAAAAAGCGTTGCTGACGTGGTTGCTTCGACAGAGCTGATGTCCGAAACAACAACCACACCTCAAAGATTTAAACTTCCGGTTGTCCCGGGAGTGGCTGTTGCTTGGGTACTTATTGGCGCCTTGGTTCTTGTCTTTCCTGAATCGGTTGAGCCAGAAGGAATGTTCATAAGTGTCCTTGCGACAACGATAACTATTTTGATTGTTCACTTTCTGGCTGAACTGTTTTTGGGACAACATGTGCTCAGTGCGAAAGATCATTCCTTTAGGTATGTGCTTCGCTCAGAGCTCAAAGCGATGATGTGGATGGCGATGTGGGTTGTTCCTGCACTGATCCCTTCCCTGATTTACAGCTTCGAGGTCATCACGTATACCCAAGCGGTGGAGTGGACATCGCGTGCAATTCAGATTCTTGCTGGAGTGCTTGGTTATCTCGTTGCTTGGTCTCGTGGCCGCGTGTGGTGGTGGCGAGTGCTTATTGGTTTAGCTTTTGTCGTGGTTATTTCAATTGCGCTACTAATTGAAGCGCTTACCCACACTCTTGTCTCTGCAATGCACTAGTTTCGCTCCCATAGAATTGAGAACATGACTGCCTCACACAACGCCGCAAACCGAGCTGGTGAAGCCGGAGCGCTTTGGGGTGGTCGCTTCGCCTCTGGCCCCTCACCTGAACTTCAAAAGTTGAGCAAATCTACCCACTTTGACTGGGCCTTGGCTGATTACGACATCAGCGGTTCTGTGGCCCACGCGAAAGCGCTTAATGCTGCGGGTTACCTCACTTCTGATGAGCTTCGCATCATGATTGACTCCCTGGAACAACTTCGTGTAGAGGTTGCAGCTGGGGATTTTGTAGCGCTGGAAAGCGATGAGGATGTTCACTCGGCGCTTGAGCGTGGTCTCATTGACATCGCTGGAAATGAGGTCGGCGGCAAGCTTCGTGCGGGCCGAAGCCGCAACGACCAAATCGCAACCCTGGTTCGTTTGTATTTGCTCGACCACTCACGCATTATTGCCCACGAGCTGACACAGCTCATTGATGCCATTGCGGGGCAGGCCGCCGCGCATCCTGCGGCCATCATGCCGGGTCGAACTCACCTCCAGCATGCGCAGCCAGTTTTATTAGCTCACCAACTCCTGGCACACGCATGGCCTCTTGTGCGTGATCTTGAGCGTTTAGTCGACTGGAGTGCTCGTGCTTCGAAGTCGCCTTACGGGTCCGGTGCGCTTGCTGGGGGCTCGCTTGGGTTGGACCCTCAATTAGTCGCCGCCGAACTGGGGTTATCTGGTCCAACTGAGAACTCCATTGATGCTACGGCAAGCCGTGATGTTGTTGCTGAGTTTGCCTTCATCACCTCGTTGATTGGGATTAACCTTTCACGACTGTCCGAAGAGATCATCATCTGGAACACTCGAGAGTTTGATTTTGTGAAGCTGCACGATGCCTACTCAACCGGGTCGTCCATCATGCCTCAGAAGAAGAACCCGGACATTGCCGAATTGGCTCGAGGCAAATCAGGCCGACTAATCGGGAACCTCACCGGTTTGCTTGCCACGCTCAAAGGCTTGCCCTTGGCATACAACCGCGACTTGCAAGAAGACAAAGAACCAGTTTTTGATTCGGTCGAAACACTCGAAGTCTTGCTTCCTGCCTTCACAGGTATGGTTGCAACCCTCACTTTCAATACTGAGCGGATGGCAGAACTTGCACCGCAAGGTTTCTCGCTGGCGACAGATGTTGCAGAGTGGCTCGTGAAACAGGGTGTCGCCTTTCGTGACGCCCATGAAATCTCCGGCGAGCTGGTCCAATTTTGTGAAAGTCGAGGCCTCGAGCTTCACGAAGCCACTGATGCTGACTACCAGAGTGTGAGCCCACATCTGAATCCTGAAGTTCGTACAGTGCTGACCATCGAAGGTTCTGTGAACAGTCGGAACGGTGTCGGCGGTACTGCTCCAGCTCAAGTAGAAATTCAGCTGGGTGCGCTCACCGAGCGTGTGAAAGATCTCAACAAAGCGTTAGGCCTGTAATTGTCGCTCGAAACTCAAAAAAACGATTCCAGCTTCGATACCCTCTGGGATGAGCTTGTGTGGCGTGGACTGATTCACGTCTCTACCGATGCAGACGAACTGAAGAAACTTTTCCAAGGCCCTCCCATTACCTACTATTGCGGTTTTGATCCCACTGCGCCCTCACTGCACTTAGGTAACCTGGTGCAACTGTTGCTGCTTCGTCGCATTCAGCTGGCCGGGCATAAGCCTCTGGGCCTTGTTGGCGGTTCAACGGGATTAGTGGGAGATCCCCGCCCCACCGCAGAGCGCACACTCAACACCAAAGAAACAGTCAATGAATGGGTTGGTTATCTCACCTCGCAGATTTCTAAGTTCCTGAGTTTTGAGGGAGCTAATGCTGCTCGCATGGTGAACAACCTGGACTGGACGGCACCACTTTCTGCCATTGATTTCCTGCGTGATATCGGTAAGTACTACCGCGTGGGAACCATGCTCAAGAAGGATGCTGTATCTGCTCGCCTCAATTCTGAAGCGGGTATCAGCTACACCGAATTCAGTTACCAAATTTTGCAAGGAATGGACTTCCTTGAGCTTTACCGAAACTATGACTGTGTTCTGCAGACCGGTGGAAGTGACCAGTGGGGAAACCTCACCAGTGGTACTGACCTGATTCACCGTGCGGAAGGAAAAAGTGTCCACGCAATTGGCACGCCACTGATTACCAACAGTGATGGAACTAAGTTTGGCAAGAGCGAGGGCAACGCAGTCTGGCTCGACGCGTCGATGACATCGCCCTACGCGTTCTACCAGTTCTGGCTAAACACAGATGATGCGGATGTAATTGACCGCATCAAAGTCTTTACTTTTCTCACCCGAGCAGAAATTGAGGAGCTTGCCCAGCAAGTTGAGCAAGAGCCTTTCAAGCGCGCGGCTCAACGTCGACTTGCGTTAGAAGTAACCAGCCTCGTTCATGGCGAACAAGCTACTCAGGCAGCGATTGCTGCTGCTGCAGCTTTGTTTGGCCAAGGCGATTTAGCTGAACTTGATGCGCAAACCTTGGAAGCAGCCCTGCGGGAGCTTCCACACACCACCACACCAAAGAACACTCCCGTTGCGCAGTTATTAGTGGACACAGGTTTGTCGCAGAGCTTGGGTGCTGCTCGGCGCTCCATCGCTGAAGGTGGTGTTTACCTCAACAACAACAAAATCGAGGCAGAGGATGAACTTCTGCAAGGACACGTTCTTCCCAACGGAATGGCGGTATTGCGACGAGGAAAGAAGACCCTAGCTGGAGTCTTTGCCGAGTAATTTCATTCTCGGTTTGCCTAACGGTATCTGCCGGCGGTAGCTGGGTAGGGTTGAAGCATGTGTGGATTTAACGGCTTTGTGGTGACAAACACCACACGCGACAACGCGGCTGTAATCCGTGACATGTCTGATCAGATTGTGCACCGCGGCCCCGATGATGACGGCTACTTTGTCAACGACCGCATTGCACTTGGCTTCCGCCGACTGTCGATTATCGACCTTGAAGGCGGTCACCAGCCCATGACCAGGGCACAAGGAGACTACACCGTTGTCTTCAATGGAGAGATTTACAACTACCAAGAATTACGTTCTGAGCTTGAGGCTAAAGGCTACGTCTTTGCCACTAACTCCGATACCGAGACGTTACTGCACGGATACGTTGAATGGGGTAATGAACTTCCCACACACCTGCGTGGAATGTTTGCCTTTGTTATTTTTGACCACCTCACGGGTGAGCTTTTTGGGGCACGGGATATCTTCGGAATCAAACCCTTCTACTACTACAAAGAGGGGGCAACCTTCCTCTTTGGTAGTGAGATTAAGTCCTTCCTCAAACACCCAGAGTTCACCAAACGTTTCAACTCTGAGCTTCTTCCGGCCTATTTGAGCTTTGAATATATCCCTGATCACCGCACATTCTTTGACAACGTGTACAAACTGTTGCCGGGGCACTCATTCCGTTATGCAGACGGAGACCTCACCATACGCAGGTATCACGAGATCGATTTCAACATTGATCCCAGCATCACCCTCGAACAGGCAACGACGCGTATTCGTGAACAGTTCGTTGAATCAGTTCAGGCGCACATGATTGCTGACGTCGAGGTAGGAAGCTTTCTTTCCTCAGGTGTTGACTCCAGCTACGTGGCATATCAGGCCAACCTGTTGACGCCCTTGCGCACCTATTCGGTGGGGTATGACAACTCCCAGTGGAGTGAATTGCCCTATTCCACATCCTTCGCTGAGCAAACAGGAATCCAAAACAAAGCCTCCACGATGGGTCCTGAGGACTTCTTCGGTGCGGCTGCAGATATCCAGTGGTTTATGGATGAGCCTCTGTCGAACCCGAGTGCGGTGCCCCTGTATTTCGTCGCTAAAGAAGCCAGTAAGGATGTCAAGGTTGTTCTCTCTGGCGAAGGAGCGGATGAACTCTTTGGTGGCTACAACCACTACAACGAACCTGGCTCAATGCGCGCTTATCTCAAGTTGCCATTCTTTGTTCGCTCAGGCCTGTCAAAGTTCGCAGCAAAGTTCCCCAAGGTCAAAGGACGCCGTTTCCTCGTTCGCGGTGGGCAGCCACTTTATCAACGCTACTTCCGCATTGACTATGTCTTCAATGAAGTTGAGCGCTCGCAGTTACTACGCGATCCCAGCTTAAACTTTGATACCGCAACGCTGTCAAAGTCGCTTTTTGATCACGTCAGTGATCTCGACGAAGTGACCCAGATGCAATACGTGGATATGTACACCTGGTTGATTTACGACATTCTGCTCAAGGCAGACCGCATGTCGATGGCCAACTCGCTTGAATTGCGTGTTCCCTTCTTGGACAAAAAGATGCTGGATCTGGCCATGACGTTGCCGGAGAACACTCGAGTTGTTCCTCACCAGGGCAAAATTGCTTTGCGCAAAGCAGCAGCCTCTGTTTTGCCACCACAGGTTTCAAACCGTCCCAAGATAGGTTTCCCCTCGCCACTGTTCGAATGGATGCGGCAACCAGAATATGCGGCGAAGATTTCCGCTGTCTTTGACTCAGAGACGGCTCGTTATTTCTTCAACAATGATTATGTGCAGAAGATGCTTGCCGACCACGTCTCCGGCAAGGTTTCCAACATGCAAAAGATTTGGTCCATCTACTGCTTCGTGCTCTGGTTTGACCTGTACTTCACTGAAGGTGCACAAGCAGCTCAGAAGGCTGCCTAACTCATGGAAAAGCACGCCTTTCTGCCTGTTCTCCTCGGCAGCGATATCAATGCATACGGCATGGCTCGCTCTTTCCATGAGGAGTATGGCGTGACTTCTCTTGCCTTGGCCTCCTTCCCATTGGCGCCGACGCGCTACAGCAAGATTGTCACCGTGCAGGTACATGAATCACTAGTAGATCCAGAAGCCTTTTTAGCCATCGTGTTAGAGCAAGGAAGAGAACTCTCGGCACGATACGACAAGCTCGTTCTTGTTCCCTGCGGGGATAGTTATGCCGAATTGGTGTCCCGCTTCCAGAGAGAACTCAGCGAATTCTTTATTGTTGCTTCGCCACCACATGATCTCCTTGAGACACTGGTGAATAAAGCTCGCTTTTATGAGCTGTGCGCCGCACACGGCATTGCCCACCCAGCCACGCGCATCATTACTGCCCAGGACGCGCGAGATGTTGATGCCCTTGAGATTCCGTTTAGTTTCCCTGTAGCACTCAAGCCGTCAGATTCGGTGTCGTACCTTGATGTGAAGTTTGAGGGGCGAAAGAAGGCGTACATTCTCGATAGCGCAGATGAAGTACGTCATATTGTGGGAGAGATCTATGCGCACGGATACACAGACACATTAGTTCTCCAGGAATACATTCCCGGCGATGATTCTCAGATGCGCGTTCTCAACGCATATGTGGATGCAACCTCCACAGTGCGCATGATGTGTTTGGGAAATCCTCTGCTGGAAGATCACGCCCCAGACATGGTGGGCAACTACACCGTTATCCGCAGTAGTTCCAATCAGGAGGTTTACGCTCAGATTCAGAAGTTTTTGCAGGGTATCGGGTATGTCGGTTTTGCGAACTTTGACATGAAGTTAGACGCGCGTGATGGAAGCTACAAGCTTTTTGAGTTGAATCCTCGCCAAGGGCGCAGCAGCTTTTTTGTCACCCTGGCTGGCTATAACCTTGCTCGCTTCCTTGTCGAGGATCGAGTCTTTGGCCGTCAAACAAAGACTGTCTACGGGGATCATGAGAGTTTGTGGATGCAAATCCCTAAGCGTGTGTTTTTGAGGTACGTGCAATCTGCTAAAGAGAAAGAACGTGCGAAAGCGTTAATCCGCGCAGGCAAGTGGGGAACTACTCTGCGCTATGCCCAGGATATGAATCTCATGCGCTGGCTAATCCTGTTGCGGATGGACATGCGGTATTTTCAAAGTTACCGTCGTTACTTCTCGGCGCGCTCAGCTAATTCCGAAGGGGTTTTGTAATGGCCAACCTCATCGGTGTCCTTGGCGGCATGGGACCAGATGCCACAATTACATATTTATCAATGGTGGTCGAAAACACACAGGCCTCAACTGATCAAGAACACGTTGATCTTGATTGCGTAATGCATTGTTCGATTCCTGACCGCACCGCCTACATCCTGGACCGCTCCCAGCCCTCGCCTTTACCTGACCTTATTGAAGACATCCAGACTCTGGGGGAGCGTGGCGTCACAGCAATCGCTATTCCTTGCAACACAGCACACTACTTTTTTGAGGAATTACAGGCTGCCTCACCTGTTCCGGTGCTCAACATGCTGGAGTTGGCCGTTGATAGCCTGCGCGAACGCTATCCTGAGGCGCGAACTGTCTGTGTTCTGGGAACACGAGGAACCGCTCAAACTGGTGTTTATGCCCCCGCTGTCGACAAGGCGGGACTGAAACTGGTTGATGTAAGCGAGGAAGGCCAGAAGCTCGTGGATACCGTCATCTTTGACCGCGTCAAAGCAGGTATTCCCACTGAGCGCTCACTGTACACAGACATGCTTGCTGAGGGAATGGCCTCAGGTGCAGATGCCCTTATTTTGGCCTGCACAGAGCTTTCCGTTCCTGAACGGCAGATTCAGCATGACTTTGCCACTTTGGACGCTCTTGTTTCTCTTGCTCGTGCCACAGTCGTTGCGGCAGGAAAGCGTCTGAAACCTGCTCTGTAGCTCACTTGCGTTGCGACACGCCCGGGATGCCACAGAGATTTGCTGGGATCGTAATAAACCCGTAATGTTGTCACTTGTCACCCCAAAGGTGCGGAATGCCTCAGAGCTTCCACCCTCAAGCGGGACCATCTCAGTTACTTTGAGAAAACGCTACGGCGAACACTTGGTAACTATCTGGATGAA
This sequence comes from Aurantimicrobium sp. MWH-Uga1, assembly GCF_003325955.1. Lineage (NCBI taxonomy): Bacteria > Bacillati > Actinomycetota > Actinomycetes > Micrococcales > Microbacteriaceae > Aurantimicrobium > Aurantimicrobium sp. MWH-Uga1. The sequence continues at coordinate 630,652 of NZ_CP030929.1, forward strand.
AATCCATCATGTATCGCGATGTTGCGAACGGCAGCCCAAGAGTCCATGACTCTCCGGTGATGAGTTTGACAAGATTGTTTTTGATGGTAAGTTAGGACAGTTGCCCTAAACCGATTCTGAAAAGTATTGGACTAGGAGCGCCCGATCCTTGAGAACTCAACAGCGTGCACAATGTCAAATGCCAAAACCCGGCATCAACTTTTTGTTGATGTACGGATTCCTTTGGAAAAAAATTAGACAACAAAACATGTCAGCAATGACTGTTCTGTTTTGTCAGTTTCAAACTCGTGACATTCGCCCTTATTCCGGGGAATGTCACATAAATAGATTTGCCACCAGCTATTAGCCGGTGGCTATCAATCTTTTACGGAGAGTTTGATCCTGGCTCAGGACGAACGCTGGCGGCGTGCTTAACACATGCAAGTCGAACGATGAACCCGGAGCTTGCTCCGGTGGATTAGTGGCGAACGGGTGAGTAACACGTGAGTAACCTGCCCTTGACTCTGGGATAACTGCGGGAAACTGTAGCTAATACCGGATACGACCCTCGGTGGCATCACCAGGGGGTGGAAAGAATTTCGGTCAAGGATGGACTCGCGGCCTATCAGCTAGTTGGTGAGGTAACGGCTCACCAAGGCGACGACGGGTAGCCGGCCTGAGAGGGTGACCGGCCACACTGGGACTGAGACACGGCCCAGACTCCTACGGGAGGCAGCAGTGGGGAATATTGCACAATGGGCGCAAGCCTGATGCAGCAACGCCGCGTGAGGGATGACGGCCTTCGGGTTGTAAACCTCTTTTAGTAGGGAAGAAGCGAAAGTGACGGTACCTGCAGAAAAAGCACCGGCTAACTACGTGCCAGCAGCCGCGGTAATACGTAGGGTGCAAGCGTTGTCCGGAATTATTGGGCGTAAAGAGCTCGTAGGCGGTTTGTCGCGTCTGCTGTGAAATCCCGAGGCTCAACCTCGGGCCTGCAGTGGGTACGGGCAAACTAGAGTGTGGTAGGGGAGATTGGAACTCCTGGTGTAGCGGTGGAATGCGCAGATATCAGGAAGAACACCGATGGCGAAGGCAGATCTCTGGGCCATTACTGACGCTGAGGAGCGAAAGCGTGGGGAGCGAACAGGATTAGATACCCTGGTAGTCCACGCCGTAAACGTTGGGAACTAGATGTAGGGTCCATTCCACGGATTCTGTGTCGCAGCTAACGCATTAAGTTCCCCGCCTGGGGAGTACGGCCGCAAGGCTAAAACTCAAAGGAATTGACGGGGGCCCGCACAAGCGGCGGAGCATGCGGATTAATTCGATGCAACGCGAAGAACCTTACCAAGGCTTGACATATACCGGAAAAGCGTAGAAATACGCTCCCCGTAAGGTCGGTATACAGGTGGTGCATGGTTGTCGTCAGCTCGTGTCGTGAGATGTTGGGTTAAGTCCCGCAACGAGCGCAACCCTCGTCCTATGTTGCCAGCACGTAATGGTGGGAACTCATGGGAGACTGCCGGGGTCAACTCGGAGGAAGGTGGGGATGACGTCAAATCATCATGCCCCTTATGTCTTGGGCTTCACGCATGCTACAATGGCCGATACAGAGGGCTGCAATACCGCAAGGTGGAGCGAATCCCAAAAAGTCGGTCTCAGTTCGGATTGAGGTCTGCAACTCGACCTCATGAAGTCGGAGTCGCTAGTAATCGCAGATCAGCAACGCTGCGGTGAATACGTTCCCGGGCCTTGTACACACCGCCCGTCAAGTCATGAAAGTCGGTAACACCCGAAGCCAGTGGCCTAACCGCAAGGAAGGAGCTGTCGAAGGTGGGATCGGTGATTAGGACTAAGTCGTAACAAGGTAGCCGTACCGGAAGGTGCGGCTGGATCACCTCCTTTCTAAGGAGCATTTGGAGACTATATGTCTTCCAGAGCCTCTACTCAGACGAATGTTCTGAGGAGGTTAGCTCATGGGTGGAACATTGACATTGATTCAGAACCACATGGTTCACAGTTAGTACGGTCTTCGGACTTGGAACGCAGTGCTCCAGGAGGGTCTGAATGCGCACGCTGTTGGGTCCTGAGGGACCGGGACACCAGGTTTTACTTGGTGAAACGAACCTCTGGACCTTTCTTCGTTTACATCACTCGTAAACAAGAGGGGTACCGCCCGTACTTTGAGAACTACACAGTGGACGCGAGCATCTTAGATTCAGAGATTTATCTCTGAATCACAAAGATCATATTGAGCGTAAATTTATTTACGTTCCGATAGATCATTGGTCAATTTTTCTATAACGAAAAATCGATTCAAACTCATGTGATTTCAAATTTCTAAGAGCAAACGGTGGATGCCTTGGCATCTGGAGCCGAAGAAGGACGTAGTAATCTGCGATAAGCCTCGGGGAGCTGATAAACGAGCTTTGATCCGAGGATTTCCGAATGGGGAAACCCCGCTGGGCCCGCAAGGTGACCCAGTGACTCCCGCCTGAATATATAGGGCGGGTAGAGGGAACGTGGGGAAGTGAAACATCTCAGTACCCACAGGAAGAGAAAACAAAAGTGATTCCGTAAGTAGTGGCGAGCGAACGCGGAAGAGGCTAAACCGATCATGTGTGATATCCGGTAGGAGTTGCATGGTCGGGGTTGCGGGACTTTTCATTCTGTTCTACCGAGCAGTAAGCGTTACAACGTTGTATAGACGAATGGTCTTGAAAGGCCAGTCATAGAGGGTGCCAACCCCGTAGTCGAAATGCAGCAATGGCGCGAGAAGTATCCCAAGTAGCACGGGGCCCGAGAAATCCCGTGTGAATCTGTCAGGACCACCTGATAAGCCTAAATACTCCCAGATGACCGATAGCGGACAAGTACCGTGAGGGAAAGGTGAAAAGTACCCCGGGAGGGGAGTGAAATAGTACCTGAAACCGTTTGCTTACAAACCGTTGGAGCACCCTTGTAGGTGTGACAGCGTGCCTTTTGAAGAATGAGCCTGCGAGTTAGTGATATGTGGCGAGGTTAACCCGCGAGGGGAAGCCGTAGCGAAAGCGAGTCTTAATAGGGCGTTTCAGTCGCATGTTCTAGACCCGAAGCGAAGTGATCTATCCATGGCCAGGTTGAAGCGGCGGTAAGACGCCGTGGAGGACCGAACCCACTTAGGTTGAAAACTGAGGGGATGAGCTGTGGATAGGGGTGAAAGGCCAATCAAACTTCGTGATAGCTGGTTCTCTCCGAAATGCATTTAGGTGCAGCGTTGCGTGTTTCTTGCCGGAGGTAGAGCTACTGGATGGCCGATGGGCCCCACCGGGTTACTGACGTCAGCCAAACTCCGAATGCCGGTAAGTGAGAGCGCAGCAGTGAGACAGTGGGGGATAAGCTTCATTGTCGAGAGGGAAACAACCCAGACCACCAACTAAGGTCCCAAAGCGCGTGCTAAGTGGAAAAGGATGTGGAGTTGCAGTGACAACCAGGAGGTTGGCTTAGAAGCAGCCACCCTTGAAAGAGTGCGTAATAGCTCACTGGTCAAGTGATTCCGCGCCGACAATGTAACGGGGCTCAAGCACGCCACCGAAGTTGTGGCATTGATATATATTGGTAGGCCTTCGTGGTCCAGCCGTATTGATGGGTAGGAGAGCGTCGTGTGGCCAGCGAAGCGGCGGTGGAAACCAGCCGTGGAGGCTACACGAGTGAGAATGCAGGCATGAGTAGCGAAAGGGGAGTGAGAAACTCCCCCTCCGGAAGACCAAGGGTTCCAGGGTCAAGCTAATCTTCCCTGGGTAAGTCGGGACCTAAGGCGAGGCCGACAGGCGTAGTCGATGGACAACGGGTTGATATTCCCGTACTGACGAAAAACCGCCCAAACTAATCCAGTAATGCTAAGTGTCTGAATCCACCTGATCTGAGACTTCGGTCGACGACGGGCTGGCCTAGCACACGACCCTATGCTGGTGCGGTTAGCGTATTAACAGGTGTGACGCAGGAAGGTAGTCAAGCCGGGCGATGGTTGTCCCGGTCTAAGGCCGTAGGGCGAGAGATAGGCAAATCCGTCTCTCATTAAGCCTGAGAACCGATGGGTAGCTCTCACGAGCGAAATTGATGATCCTATGCTGCCAAGAAAAGCATCGACGCGAGGTTTTAGTCACCCGTACCCCAAACCGACTCAGGTGGTCAGGTAGAGAATACTAAGGAGATCGAGAGAATCGTGGTTAAGGAACTCGGCAAAATGCCCCCGTAACTTCGGGAGAAGGGGGGCCTGAGGCGTGTAGGGATTTACTCCTGAAGCGTTTGAAGGCCGCAGAGACCAGTGGGAAGCGACTGTTTACTAAAAACACAGGTCCGTGCCAAGTCGCAAGACGATGTATACGGACTGACGCCTGCCCGGTGCTGGAAGGTTAAGAGGAGCGGTTAGCGTAAGCGAAGCTGCGAATTTAAGCCCCAGTAAACGGCGGTGGTAACTATAACCATCCTAAGGTAGCGAAATTCCTTGTCGGGTAAGTTCCGACCTGCACGAATGGCGTAACGACTTCCCAGCTGTCTCAACCGCGAACTCGGCGAAATTGCACTACGAGTAAAGATGCTCGTTACGCGCAGAAGGACGGAAAGACCCCGTGACCTTTACTACAGCTTGGTATTGGTGTTCGGTGTGACTTGTGTAGGATAGGTGGGAGACTTTGAAGCTGGCACGCTAGTGTCGGTGGAGTCATTGTTGAAATACCACTCTGGTCACTCTGGACATCTAACCATGAACCGTAATCCGGTTCTGGGACAGTGCCTGGTGGGTAGTTTAACTGGGGCGGTTGCCTCCCAAAAAGTAACGGAGGCGCCCAAAGGTTCCCTCAACCTGGTTGGCAATCAGGTGGCGAGTGTAAGTGCACAAGGGAGCTTGACTGTGAGACTGACAGGTCGAGCAGGGACGAAAGTCGGGACTAGTGATCCGGCAGTGGCTTGTGGAAGCGCTGTCGCTCAACGGATAAAAGGTACCTCGGGGATAACAGGCTGATCTTGCCCAAGAGTCCATATCGACGGCATGGTTTGGCACCTCGATGTCGGCTCGTCGCATCCTGGGGCTGGAGTAGGTCCCAAGGGTTGGGCTGTTCGCCCATTAAAGCGGTACGCGAGCTGGGTTTAGAACGTCGTGAGACAGTTCGGTCCCTATCCTCTGCGCGCGCAGGAAATTTGAGAGGATCTGTCCTTAGTACGAGAGGACCGGGACGGACCAACCTCTGGTGTGTCAGTTGTTCCGCCAGGAGCACCGCTGATTAGCTACGTTGGGAATGGATAACCGCTGAAAGCATCTAAGCGGGAAGCCGGCCTCAAGATGAGATTTCCATCCCTTCGGGGGAGAGGCTCGCAGCTAGACTACTGCGTTGATAGGCCGGATGTGGAAGTGGGGACTAAAGACCCATGGAGCTGACCGGTACTAATAAGCCAATAATTTGATAATCACTACACATAATCCGTTGTAAGGCTGGATTGTGTGGCCTGATGTTCGCGTCCACTGAGTGGTTCTCGATGTACGGTCGAGAACTGCGCATACATCGTATGTGCACGTTTCACTTTGATATACATCAATAGTGTTTCGGCGGCCATAGCGAGAGGGAAACGCCCGGTTACATTCCGAACCCGGAAGCTAAGACTCTCAGCGCCGATGGTACTGCAGGGGGGACCCTGTGGGAGAGTAGGACACCGCCGGACTTCTTTGTAAAAGAGCCACCCGTTTTTACGGGTGGCTCTTTTGCGTTAAGCTGGAATTCGTAGTTCTCAACGTTTCTTGCGAACTGCCTTCAAATTACACAGAGGACTCTTTGATGAGCGACGAAGATAAAGAATTCGGCACGCCTGAACGTGCTGATCGACCCCGCCGAGATGGCCACGGTCCCCGAAACAACCGCCCAGAGAGTTCTCGTGAGCAGCGACCTAACCGCTACGGTGTTCCACGCGATGGTTCACGTCCACAGCGTGACCGTCGCACAGGTCAGCCTCGAGGGGAACGACCCACATTTGGCGAACGTGCCTCGCGTCCAGATCGTGAAGATCGTCCCCGCTATGGAGATCGTCCCCAAAGAGGCGACCGTCCACGTTTTGATGACCGTCCTCAACGCACTGAGCGTCATGCTTATGGAGCACGCCCTGATCGAGGTGATCGTCCCCGGTATGGCGATCGTGATGGTGCTCAACGTGGTGACCGACCACAACGTCCTTCGGGGGAGCGTTCTTCCTATAGTGGACGCCCTGACCGTAATGACCGTCCTGAACGCGGCGGTTATAGCCGCGGTGGTTCACAAGGTGCACCCCGTGGCGAACGCACAGGTAATGATCGTGGTGGCCGCCCCTCTTACAGTGATCGTGGCTACCGGCCCGACCGCAAAGAGCGTTCTTATGGAGATAAACCACAACGGTCGAATGAGCGCAGCTATGGGGACAGGCCACAACGCAGTGAACGCCCCTACGGTGATCGCCCTCAGCGGTCTCAAGACCGCTCATATGGAGACCGTCCAGAGCGTCCTCGCTATGGAGACCGCGGTGGTCGCCCAGATCGTGCAGGTGCTCCACGCACTGGAGGGCGTCATTTTGGTGATCGTGACGAGCGTCGTCCACGTTTTGAGGAGCCTGAGCTCACTGAAGAACAGAGGATGGCGCGCGAGCTTCGTATGGTTCGCCCCCACCACGACGATCCTTGGATTGATGATGATGTCACTGATGACATGCTCGACAAGGCAGCACGCAATGAGCTGAAAACTCTCACCAAAGAGAATGCAGAGCGCGTTGCCAAGCATTTGGTGATGGCAGTGAGACTGATGGATGAGAATCCTGAGCTGGCGCACCAGCATGTTCTTTCTGCCGCTCGTCGTGCTGGACGTATTGCGATTGTTCGAGAAACACTGGGAATTACCGCGTATGCGATTGGGGATTTTGCACTGGCGCTGCGTGAATTGAGAACCTACCGGCGTATTTCGGGATCGAATGAACAGATTGCACTGATGGTGGATTCCGAGCGTGGTGTTGGACGCCCAGATAAGGCTTTAGAGTTAGGGCGTTCGGTAGATAAATCAACCCTGTCGGAACCAACACAGGTTGCCCTGGCTATTGCAATGTCTGGAGCACGACTTGATTTAGATCAGGTTGATCTGGCCTTAGCGGAATTAGAAATTCCTCAACTAGACCCTTCTAAAGCGTTCACATACAGCCCAGCATTGTTCCATGCATATGCCGAGGTATTAGAAGAGTTGGGCCGACACCAAGAAGCTGCCGAGTGGATTACGTGCGCTGAAGTTGCTGAAAAAGCACTCATCGATGCCCAGTTGATTGCATCCACAGATGAAGACGAACAAGATATCGTCGTATTTGAAGAGGAAATAGTAGAAGACCAATTTGATCTTGTTAGCGAAGGGCCTCTTGATGTGGAGACTCTCGCATTGGCTGATGTCATCAGTTCTGGTGCCTTTGAGGAGTCAGAAAGCGCTGAAGTTGAATTATTCGACACTGAATTGAATATTGCAGAGCAGGATGCTCTCATTGCTGAAGGTATTGGTCCAGATGATCTTCTTGAGGATGATGTTCGCCAAATCTTGATGGAGACAGCCCATCTGGATGAAGAGGGGAAATAGACGTGAGTCTGTTTTCAAAGAAGCAGCCCATTTTGGGGCCTAGCCCTGTAGAAGGTAAATCTGTCGTGCTGGCAGATCTCGATGGCGTCGTATATGCAGGTCCAGGTGCTATCGACTATGCGGTTGAGTCGCTGAATTCTGTCTCAGAACACACTCGGGTTGGTTACATTACAAACAATGCCTCACGCACAGCAGCAAGTGTCGCCTTTCATCTTCGTGAACTCGGTTTGGAATGTGCTGAAGAGGACGTCGTCACTTCGCCTCAAGCAGCAATGCACCTGCTGGCTGAGGTCGTGGAGCCAGGGGCGACCATTTTAGTTGTCGGCGGTGAAGGCTTGACTTACGAGCTCGAAAAAAATGGTTATACCGTCACTTTCTCCGCTGAAGATAACCCAGCTGCTGTCATCCAGGGTTTCTCTCCCGAGCTTGGTTGGAAGCATCTTGCAGAAGCAGCTTTTGCATTGAATACTCGACCCAGTGCTGACGCCTTTGGTGGAACTGTGTCGAATGCTCAGGGAGAGGGTATTCCATGGGTTGCCACAAACATGGACTGGACTATCCCCGTCGCCCGCGGTTTTGCACCAGGAAATGGGACTCTGGTTTCTGCAGTGCACACAGCAGTTGGCCGCCTACCACAGGTTGCAGGTAAGCCTGAACTTCCCATCTTCGAGGAGGCAGCCCGTCGCTTCGGCACTGCCGAAGCTCCAGAGACTGCGTTGTTTATCGGTGATCGTCTCGACACCGATGTCATGGGTGGTAATCGTGCGGGGATGGAAACAGTTCTTGTGCTCACTGGGATTGATCAACCCAAGCAATTACTTGCAGCTCCTGCAGGGTCACGGCCGACCTATATCCTTGGGGACCTCCGCGAGCTTCAGTTGCCTTATCCCACCCCAGTAACAAACAAAGACGGGTCAGTTACGGTTCGTGGAGCCACGGTGCGTAAAGAGGGCATGGATTTGGTGATCGTGAGCAGAGGAGAGGACAAGTTGGATCTTCTTCGAGCTGCGTGCCAAGTGATCTGGGATAGCGGACTTGCAATTTTTGGGTTTTCTGTTCCCGAAGAGTTGTATTGCTAATCAATAAACGAACGCCCCTGGATAACCAGGGGCGTTCGTTTATTGTGGAGTGCTTAGTGGTGAACTTCCTTCTCTGCACCGTGACCGGTGAGTGAACGAACTTCCATCTCTGCTGCAAGCCAGGAGTTTTCCTTACGACCACCTGCATAGGTTCCGAGGATACCGAGCAGGAATGCCAGAGGAATCGAAACGATACCTGGGTTGTCCAGTGGGAACCAGTGGAAGTCAACACCCTTGATCATGGAAGCGGTGAGCTCTCCAGTCTTGGGGTCAAGCTTTCCGGAAACCACAGGGGAGAAAGCAATCAGAACTACGGAGGAAATCAGACCACCGTACATCGACCACAGTGCACCACGAGTGTTGAAGCGGCGCCAGTAAAGCGAGTAGATGATGGTGGGCAGGTTTGCGGAAGCTGCAACTGCGAATGCCAGAGCAACCAAGAACGCAATGTTCTGACCTTGTACACCGATACCACCAAGGATTGCGAGAGCACCAATTACCACGATGGTAATGCGAGCAATCTTGACCTCTGCGTTAGGGCGAACCTCACCACGCTTGATGACGTTGGCGTAGATGTCGTGTGCGAACGAGGTAGCAGCGGTGATGGTCAAACCAGCAACCACGGCCAAAATCGTCGCGAATGCGATAGCTGAAACGATACCAAGCAGAACTGGGCCACCGAGTGCTGCAGCAAGCAGCGGAGCAGCCGAGTTAGCAGCACCTGGTGCTGCAGCAATCGTTGCGGGTCCAACAAGGACCATAGCGCCGAAGCCGAGAACCAGAGTGAAGAGGTAGAACGCACCGATGAGCCAAATAGCCCACACAACGGACTTACGAGCTTCTTTCGCGGTAGGAACCGTGTAGAAACGCATGAGTACGTGTGGCAGACCTGCGGTACCGAGTACGAGAGCCATTGACAATGAGATGAAGTCAATAGGGTTCTTGCCGTACTTCAGACCAGGCTGAAGTGGGTCGAAGGGAGCCTCAAGTGCCTGAGAAACCTCAACACCCTTTTCCAGCAAGGTTGACAGATTGAAACCATTGAGTGCAAGAACCCAGATGGTCATGATTCCTGCCCCAGCAATAAGCAAAGCTGCCTTGATGATCTGAACCCAAGTCGTACCCTTCATGCCACCAACGAGTACGTAGATAACCATGAGGATACCCACGACTGCGACCACGAGGGCCTGACCGAGCTGGTCGTTGACTCCGAGAAGCAGTGAAACCAGACCACCGGCACCAGCCATCTGTGCGAGAAGGTAGAAGAAGCAAACAACCAAAGTGGAGATTGCTGCTGCCAGACGCACTGGACGCTGGTGGAGGCGGAATGAAAGTACGTCCGCCATGGTGAACTTACCTGTGTTACGCATAAGTTCTGCAACCAGGAGCAGGGCTACGAGCCATGCAACAAGGAAGCCGATGGAGTACAAGAATCCGTCGTATCCAGCAAGTGCGATTGCACCAGTAATTCCGAGGAAGGATGCGGCTGAAAGGTAGTCACCTGCGATAGCCATACCGTTTTGGGTACCACTGAAGGAGCGACCACCTGCGTAGAACTCGTTTGCAGACTTGTTGTTCCGTCCTGCGCGAATAACGATGATCATCGTCACGATAACAAAAGCACCAAAGATGCTCATGTTGAGGATTGGATTGTTATCTGCCGAGGTTGTGGTGACAGCCTCTGCAGCGTGAATCAGAACGTTGCTCATGCGACACCTGCCTTCTGCTTAGCTTCGAGCTCTTGACGAAGTTCAGATGCAAGTGGGTCAAGTCGCTTGTTAGCAAAGTTGACGTACCACATCGTAATTCCGAATGTCGTGACGAACTGAAGGAGTCCAAAAATTAGACCAATGTTGATAACACCAAATACAGGTGTTGCCATCCAGTTAGATGCAAAAACGGCGAGTACAACGTATAGGAAGTACCACGCCATTGCTGCGATAAGTACAGGGATTACGAATCCACGCTGACGTTTGCGTAGCTCCTTGTACTTGGGTGTTTCTTCGAAGGCAGGATAATCAATCCTGTGATGACCCTTCTCTGTCTCTTCGTTACTCACGCGGCCTCCTTGCCTCATGTGTTGGGGTAGTGCAGTGAATCTGCCGGATTTAGGCCGGCTTCATCGGTTCAGGGTTGCCCACGAGGGCAACCGTGAGATCTTCAAGGACACTGATGTCCTCTATCGTTGGTGGGACGACGAAATCTTCGCCATCCACTATCTGACGCATTGTTTTGCGCAGAATCTTTCCTGAACGGGTTTTGGGGAGGCGCTCGAGCACGAGCACGTCACGGAAGGCAGCAACGGGGCCTACCTTCTCGCGGACCAATTTCACCAGTTCGGAACAAATCTCGTCATGGTTACGGTCAACCCCGGCTTTGAGGGTGACAAAACCACTAGCACGCTGGCCCTTAAGTTCATCTTTCACGCCGATAACAGCACATTCAGCCACGTCGGGGTGGTGGGCCAATGCTTCTTCTAACTGACCGGTTGAGAGGCGATGTCCGGCAACATTGATAACGTCATCGGTGCGACCCATGACGAAGACGTAGCCATCTTCATCAATGTAGCCGGAGTCTCCGGTTGCGTAATATCCATCAAACGCATCAAGGTATGCCTTCTGGTAGCCGTCAGGTCTACCCCATAATCCGGCAAGAGTTCCTGGAGGCATAGGGAGCTTGATGACGATGTTTCCTTCTTCGCCGGGAGCAACGTGGTTGCCTTTGCCGTCGACAACTTCAACTTTGTAGCCAGGAACTGGAACAGTCGAGGACCCAGGCTTGATGGGTAATGTTTCAATACCGCGAGGGTTTGCTGTAATTGCCCAGCCTGTTTCGGTCTGCCACCAATGATCAACTACAGGAATGCCCAAACCTTCACTTGCCCATTCCAATGTTTCTGTGTCGAGGCGTTCGCCCGCCATGAAGAGGGTGTGCATGGAGCTCACGTCATAACGTGCCAGTTCCTTAAGCTCAGGATCTACGCGGCGGATGGCGCGAAGCGCGGTTGGTGCAGTGAACAGAGCACGAACCTTGTACTCATCCACGATGCGCCAGAATGCTCCCGCATCAGGTGTTCCAACTGGTTTGCCTTCATAAATGACAGTGGTTGCGCCAGCGAGAAGAGGAGCGTAGACAATATACGAGTGGCCGACCACCCAGCCCACATCGGATGCTGCCCACATCACTTCACCGGGCTTGATGTTGTAAATGTTGGCCATGGACCATGTCAGTGCAACAGCGTGACCACCGTTGTCACGCATAATTCCTTTGGGGTTACCAGTAGTACCAGACGTGTAGAGAACGTACAGCGGGTCGGTTGCGAGAACAGGGACGCAGTCAGCGGGTGTTGCCTTCGCCGCGGCGTCGTCCCAGTCCAACCATGTCACGCCGTTGACGCCGTTGTATGTTTTGATAGTGCCTGGAACGTTGCGTCGTTCTTTCACAATTACGGTGTGAATGGAGCCTTGTGAAAGCTTGAGAGCCTCAGCAGCCATGGGCAGGTATTCGACAGTTCGCCCAGGCTCAAGACCACCTGATGCAGTAACCAGTACTTTAGGCTTCGCATCGTCGATGCGAACAGCTAACTCATTTGCAGCAAATCCACCAAACACGACTGAGTGGACAGCGCCAATTCGAGCGCAGGCCAGCATCGCAATAATGGCTTGAGGAATCATGGGTAAATAAATAATGACCCGATCACCCTTGGTGACTCCCTGGTCAATCAATACTCCAGCAAATGCTTTGATTTCCTCAAGAAGTTCGGAGTAAGTAAAGCGATCTTTGACCCCAGTCATGGCTGAGTCATAGATGACGGCGGTTTGATCACCACGACCGGCAAGAACGTGTCGATCTATGGCGTTGTAACAGGTGTTGAGCTCAGCTCCAGGAAACCAGCGGTAGACAGGAGCACCTGAGTCATCAAGAGCTTCGGTGGGGGGAGTAATCCAGTCGATGGCGCTTGCAGCATCTAACCAGAACTGCTCAGGGTTTTCGGCGCTTGATTCGTACACCGATAGGTAGTTCTGTCCTGCAGTCATCTCTCGCCTCCCCTTTGAGTCTGGGGTTCTCCTCGTTGAGAACTCCGTGAGTTGTGCTGCTATTTCTTTGACACGAAAACATCTCAGAAATAAACGCTAGGGATGACTGTATACACAAAATGACTAATTGTGCAATATTTTCGCAACTATTGCGTGTTGCAGGCCCTGTGTGTATACATAGAGGGAGTAAGTCTGTATACAATGAAGCTGTTGGAACAGGTCAAGGGAGACAACATGAGGGCTAGCGACAAGGCATATCGCAGGCTTCTCCATGAAATTGTTGACGGGGATTTAGCCCCGGGGACCGTCTTGGCGGAGGTTGAACAATCCACCCGCCTCGGAGTTTCGCGCACCCCACTTCGCGAAGCACTCTCCAGGCTCATGGCAGATGGATTGGTTGAATCTGCTCCGGGCAGAGGTGTTGTCGTCACAGAA